>NC_014931.1:6000000-6300000 GCF_000184745.1 Variovorax paradoxus EPS
TCGCGCTCAACGTCGACATGGACCTCGAACCCTTCTCGCGCATCAACCCTTGCGGCTACGCGGGGCTGCAAACGGTCGACCTTTCTACAATCGGCATCCAAACCACATGGGAAGAAGCTGCCCAGGTCCTGAGCCAAAAGCTCACCACCTACCTGGCGCCCTAGCAATCCAATGAGCACCACCGAAGTCGTCCGCGACGCCCAGAGCGCCGAAACCTACAACCCCCTGGCCAAGCAAAAAGCAGCGGCCAAGCTCTCGCGCATCCCCGTCAAGGTGGTGCAGACCGGCGAAGTGCTCAAGAAGCCCGAGTGGATTCGCGTGAAGGCCGGCAGCCCGACCACGCGCTTCTACGAGATCAAGCAGATCCTGCGCGAGAGCAACCTGCACACCGTCTGCGAAGAAGCCTCCTGCCCGAACATCGGCGAATGCTTCGGCAACGGCACGGCGACCTTCATGATCATGGGCGACAAGTGCACCCGCCGCTGCCCGTTCTGCGACGTGGGCCACGGCCGCCCCGACCCGCTGGACAAGGACGAGCCACTCAACCTCGCCAAGACCATCGCCAAGCTGCGCCTGAAGTACGTGGTGATCACCAGCGTCGACCGCGACGACCTGCGCGACGGCGGGAGCCAGCATTTCGTCGATTGCATCCAGAACATCCGCGAGCTCTCGCCGATGACGCAGATAGAGATCCTCGTGCCCGATTTCCGCGGCCGCGACGACCGCGCGCTCGATATCCTCAAGGCCGCGCCGCCCGACGTGATGAACCACAACCTGGAAACCGCGCCGCGCCTCTACAAGGAAGCGCGCCCCGGGAGCGACTACCAGTTCAGCTTGAATCTCTTGAAGAAGTTCAAGGCGCTGCACCCGGACGTGCCGACCAAGAGCGGCATCATGGTCGGCCTCGGCGAAACCGACGAAGAGATCCTGCAGGTGATGCGCGACATGCGCGCCCACGACATCGACATGCTGACCATCGGCCAGTACCTGTCACCGTCGGGCTCGCACCTGCCGGTGCGGCGCTATGTGCACCCGGACACGTTCAAGATGTTCGAGGAAGAGGCCTACAAGATGGGCTTCAGCCATGCGGCCGTGGGGGCGATGGTGCGGTCGAGTTATCACGCGGATCAGCAGGCGCACGCGGCTGGGGTCTAAGACGGCATCGTCCGCCGCTGGCGCGACCCGATCAAGCGCGCCGATAGCTCGGCCTGTGGCTTGACACGGCTCCAGGGCATTCAGACAGACGCCCGCCAGCCGAGCCTGCATCCGGTCACGCGCTCGTTTGATTCGCGCGCACCCAATCTGCCAGATCCTTCGGATAGACCAAGTGGTCCCGATAACTCTGGTCGTCGATGTCCCACAGCACTGTGACCAATGCGGCCTCGAAAGCCCAGTAGCCGAAGTACGACGACCCTTCTTGGTCGGTGTGCGTGTCGTGCCAGTAGCACCCCTTCAGTCCCTTGTACCAACCGTCCAAAAAACTCCTTGACCAAGGCGGGGCGGTCCTCCAGGACAGCAACGGTGGTCTTGGCCAGAGGTTTGTAGGGCACTGGGTGCAGCAACACGCGCTCAGTGGCTTCCCTAGGCTGGCCCAAGCGCTCGACCACCGACTCGAACAGGCCATCGCGGCCCCGGCTGAATTCACGGGAAATGTCCAGCCAACTCAGAACTTTGGGCACCAACTCGGCATGGCCCAGCAGCTTGCACAAGGCCAGCAGCCACATGACATAGACGTACGCCTCGAGCTGCGTAACGGTGAGGGTGCGAGCTTCGCTGGGACGCGGATTGTCGAAAGGGATGTATCGGTCGAAGGCTTCGATGACGGAAGGAAGCTCGCGCGACAGGTTCTCGATGGGACTGCCTGCGGTGTAGCGGAGGACGAGGAGTTCAAGGGTCTCACTTGCAACTTTCCACGCATAGCTCCCCCGCGCGCCCTCTCGCAAAGCAGTATTTGCGATCTCGGTCCGAAAGTCATTGATCCTGTCTTGCAAGTCCTCTTCTCGTTCCTTGGCGCGAGCCTCGTCAAGAAAACTCTGCCGTCGCACATCTTTGAATGCCATATCGTGTCCCAACATGCGTTGCCCTCAGCCATAGCCGATCCCTTGCGCAGCTTCGGCGTCATGCAACTCAAGCCTCGCCGTCCCCAGAGTGCAGAAATGAGCCTCAGAGCTTAGGTGCGGACTGGTTAACGTCCCATTGCCAGAACGTCGAACCGTAGTCAGTGCCATCAATGACCGGCATGACTTCACCGTGCTTGAAATAGCGCCGGCTTCCCTTCAATGCAGGCGTGAACCACCAGCCGGCCTGCGGGCACGCCTGCCCTCCCGGCGTACGACTCGGGCCTGACGGCACAGCTTCCGTTCGATGGTCGCGAGCCCAATCGACAAGGTCCTTCGGGTAGACCAAGTGGTCTCGATAGCTGCTGTCGTCGATATCCCAGAGCACCGTAACAAGCGCAGCTTCGAAGGCCCAGTAGCCGAAATAGCCAATTTGATCTGTGTGAGTGCCGTGCCAGTAGCACTCCTTCAGGCCCTTGTACCAACCGTCCAGGAATTCCTTGACCAATGCGGGGCGATCGTCGGCATGCTCTGCGATCACGGCCTTACCCAACGGGGCGTAAGGCGCAAGGTGCAGGATGTAGCGCCCCGGGTCTTCCATCGCGCCCGTAAGCTTGCCCACGATCTGTTCGAAGAGGGTGTCACGGCCCCGGCTGAATTCGCGGCCAATGTCCAGCCAAGCCAGCACCTTGGGAACCGACTCGGCATGGCCCAGCAGTTTGCACAGGGCCAGCAGCCACGTCACATAGACGTATGCCTCGATCTGGGTGATTTCGAGAGAGCGGGCTTCGTTGGGGCGCGGTTTGTTGAACGGTACGTAGCGGTCGAAAGCTTCGATGACGGAGGGGAGTTCACGCGACAACTCTTCGATAGGGCGGCCAGCGGTGTAGCGGAGGATAACGAGCTCGAGCGAATACGTTGCGGCCATCCAAGCGGATTTGCGTCGTGCCTCCTCGCGGAGATCCGGGTTGCCAACCCTTTCGGTATAGCGTCGAATTCCGAATGTCAGATCGTCATCCCGTTCATTTGCGTGCGACTCGCTCAGGAATTTTTGTCGTCGCATGTCCTTGAATGCCATGTTGTAGTGTGCCCTTTCAGATATTGCCGCCAGCGCTTCCTGGGCTTTTGCGCGGCTTTGGTCTCGTACTTTCCAAGTCCATCCCTGATGCGATCACATCAATGAGCACGTACAGCTTTGCGTTGCTCCCAACAGGGCCAGGCAAGCAGACGAAAATCCAACGGGCGTAACCTGCGTCCTCTATATGCTCAGCTTTCGCCTGCCGAAAGTCCCTGTTGGCGGCCTTTGGGTATTGCCTATTCAACGCCTGTGGAATGCGCGGCTCCGTCCAGTCGGCCCCCATCTGCCGCCCATCACAAGTATTCTTCAGCCGATTCTTCGTCTCATCCTTGATCCCTTCGATGTCCTTTTCATCGAACGCCTTAGCGATGTTCTTGGCCTCGAACACCACGAACTTCGGATAAGTGCTCCGCGGCGGCTTGCCCGCAAAGTCGTAGCTGGTCTGTGGCGGCTTGGCGTTTGGCGGGATGAAGACCAGCTTGCCCGGCTTGGGCTGCGTCACCTGTGTGGGCATCGGGTTGGGCTGGTCGCCGGGTTCGTGCTTCTCGAATAGCCCATCGAGCCCGCGCCCCTTGGGTGGATCGACCAAGCGCTTGTAAAGCAGCGCCTGCTCCATCAGCACGTAGCCGTCGTTCTCGCATTCAGCGCCGTTTTTCTGATTCTCTTCCTTCTGCGCCTTGCAGCGGTTGTTGGTTGTGTCGGTGTCGGCCAGTGGCTTGGGCTCGTCCGACGGCACAACGATCTGCGTGGGCGCGTCTTGCGGGGTGGGCTGGGGCGTGGCACCGCCTTGAGGATCCACCGGGGGTACTTCCGGCGCCGGGGCTGGCGAGCGTCTGGGTGTGTCACCGGGGATCATCAATGGGACCAGTACGATGAGCCAGGGGTAGCGCAGCAAGTAACGCAGCAAACTCTTTTCTGCCGTCTGCGCACCAGCCGGGGGTATGGGCGGCGGCACCAACCGCAGATTGGGCTTGGGCCGTGGAATGCGCGGATCATTGGCCGGCACGTCCGTGATCGGCCCGCCTGGCGGCGCAGGCATCGGGTTGGCCTGCGCCAGCAGCACCGGCTCGCCCCAGGCGGCTTCCTGCAACGCCTTGTCCTGCGCCTGCACGATGTCCACCCAGGCCTTTATCTCGCTTTGCGCCTTCGTCTTGGCGCCACCCCAGTCGAAGGACTCCACATAATGGCGCGCATCGCCATAGCTCTGACTGTGCATGAAGGCCTGCAACTCGCTCCAGGGTTGCCCTTGAGCGGCCATCTGCATCAATGTGCAGGCCGCGCCGTAGCTAGGCATGAAACCGCCGAAGTACCAGCCCAATTGATCGGCGACTTGCGAGCGTTCGCCGCCGCTCAGCATGTAGTTGAGAAAGTCACGCGTCAGATGCAGAAAGTCATCGTCGTTGTGAAAGCCCTTGACCCGCGACAGCCACTGCCCCGCAACTGCCTTGGCCGCATTCGTTTGCCGAATGGCCTCCGCGGGATAGAAAAGGCCGAGAAAGCGCTCGATCTCCCCCACCGCCATGCGAACGGCATCCGACAGGTTCGGCTTGACCTGCTGGATCGGAATGGTGCGTGGAATCACGACATCAACCCTTTCACCAGTGCAATGGCCGCATCGGCATCCGTGGCCGCACCGAAGCGGTCATTCGGTCGCTTCGATTCGCCGTCCCACTTGCGCTCGTCCTCGCCCCAGACGACTTTCGCCGATCCCGGCGGCACGCCGTCATGGCGCGCGAATCCGTTGTCATCGACCTTTCCGCGGATAACCGCGCCGTTGTCGAAGATCAGCTTGTAGGCCGCACCTTTGACGGGCTCCAGATCGTCATAGTGGTGATTCAACTCGATGAAATGCTGGGCTTCGTTGATTGCCCCGGTAGGCAAGAGTGGCAACTCCGCCGGGCTCCCCTTCGGCCCCACAAAACTCTTGCTCGCCCCCTTCACATCCAAGAGCCCCGGCATCTTCAACGTGATGTTCGCCCCATCCAGCTCGATGCTCGTCTGCCCGCCCTTGAGCGTGATCTTCTGCTTGGCCAGCACGTGGATCTCGTCGTTGCTGCTCGTGACCGTGAAGCCCTCCTTCGCGAGCCATTCGAGTTCATCGGTATGCGCCTGCACGCTCACCGGCCCCTCCTGCGCGATGACCTGGATGCCGCCTTCGTGGCTGTAGAGCCCCACCGACTTGCCCGCCGCAAAACTCACCGTCTTGCCCGCCGCCATGTGCGCCTGCTCCTGCGCGGTCCAGTGGATCGCCTCGCCCGCATACACCGTCGCGCTCGCGGGCGTGGCCATGTTCAGGCTCATGTTCGCGTCCAGCACCATGAGTGGCCGAGCGAAGGCTGGCACCGGGTCCTGACCTTGACGTGAATCTGCCCCCTCGCCGCCCTTTGGCTCCTTCGCGTCCTGACCATTGACGCTGCCGGGGTAGTGCCCGTTCTTCTGCGGATCGATGTCGTCGATGAGCGGCTGCAGCAATGCCGTCGCATTCAATGCCAGTGCCTTGGCGCCACCGGCGGCATCCGACAGGTTCTGCGCCTCGCGCAACGCACCGGCCAACTGACCGCGCACGCTCGCAGTGTCCTGCACGCTGCCAGCGGCCCGCTCCTGCGCCAGCGTCGAAATCAAGAGCCCTTCGCCAGCGCGCGTGACGACCCACGCATCCGAGCGCAGTTCGGCACCGCTGCCACGCCACGCACCGCGATTGCTCTCGTCGGGCGATTGCGCGTTGAGATGCCCCAGGTTCAGCTGGCTCGTCGCATGCGAACTGGCGAGGCGCGTGCGCACCTGCCCGGGCGCGTCGTCCGCGATCCATTGGTTGTAGCCGCTGCCGTCGAGCGCACGGCTGTGCCAGCCCGAGAGCACGCCCGCGTGGTTGGCCGACGAATCGGTGCCTGCGGACCATGGCGGCAGATCCTGTCCGTTGTAGAGCTGCTGGCTCACCACTGGCCGGTCGATGTCGCCTTCGATGAACGACACCAGCACCTCCGAGCCGACGCGCGGCAGATGGTGCGCGCCCCAGTTCGGCCCGGCCACCGGCGCGGCCACGCGCAGCCATACCGACTGGCGATTGCTCGCATGCCGGCCCGCCGCGACAAGACTGCCTTGCCCGCTCTGCCCCGACTGCTGTTGCGCTGCCGCCCGCTGCGCCTGCCAATGAAAGCGCACCTGCACGCGGTGATCGCGCTGCGTGTGAACCGCCGTCGGCACCTCGTCGTCATCAGCGCCGACCACGAGTGCGACCATCGCCTCGGGCGCCGTGGGCTTGGGCCGCCAGATCGGCGCGATCTGCGCTTCGGCTGGCTGCGCCTCGAAGCTGTTGCGATAGCTGCCCTTCTCGAGCTCGCCGGCCTCGAGCACCTGCGCGGCCTGCGCGCCGAGGTTGTTGGCGGCTTCGTGGCGCACGCGCAGCGTGACGAATTTCTGGCCCTCGTAGCGGTCGTGCTGCGTGAGCGTGAAGCGCTCGCCGGCGCCCAGCTGCCGCACGCTGCCCCCGGCGCTGTAGCGCTTGATGCGCGACTCGAACGCCACCAGCTGGTTCTCGGCGCGCCGCGCGGCGGCGGCGTTGTTGGCGTAGCGCTGGGAGCCCGCGCCGTCGTAGTGCTCCAGCACAGGCACGTCGCCCATGGCGAGCGCGCTCTGCGTCGAGCCGGTGGGCGCCTGCAGCACGCTGGCATCCCACGCGTTCAGCGTCACGGCGTTGCTGACGAGCTGGCGCTTGCTGCTCCATGCGGTGATCGCGTCCTGCTGCTCGGTGGCGTCGACGCGGTGGAAGCGGATCTCGGGCAGTGCGCAATCGGGCGACTTCGCTTCGCGATCAAAGATCACCAGGCGATGGTGCGATGGCGTCGTGTTGTTGTTGCCGTTGTTATTGGCGCCGCCGCTCTCGCCATCTTTCGTCTGCTCGTGCTCGAAGCGAAAGCTCAAACCCTCCTCCGTGAGCAGACGCATCACGAAGGCGAGGTCCGACTCGCGGTACTGCACGCAGGTCGGCCGCACGGGCAACTCTTGGGCGACTTCGAAGGTGAAGGTGGCGGTGGTGTGATCGGCGAACACCTCGCTCACGATGTCCTGCACGCTCTTGGCGGCGTACACGAAGCTGTCGCGACGCAGGCCGAGCGCGGCGAGCCAGGGCTGCAGGTGCAGCCGGTAGCGCGCGAGGCCGCCATCGCCGCCCAGCGCGTCGACCGCCGTGAGGTAGCCGTGCCAGGTGCGGAAGCTGCCGTTGGCGAGCAGCAGGCGCAGGCTCAGCTCCTCGCCGATCAGCGCGAAGGGATCGAACTCGCTCGACGTGGCGAGGGTGTCGATGGTGAAGGCGAAGAGTTCGTTGATGCCTTCGGTGGCGGTGAAGCGCTCGACGACGACGGCGTTCTGCGGTGCCGCTTGGGGCAATTGCAGCTTGATGAGCCGCGCCTGTTCGGAGAGGCGCGCAACGTTCAGGCCTTCGGACGTCCATGGCGTTGCGCCATAGGTCGGCATGAAGCTGTTTGATGTGTCTGATGACATGGATAACCACCTCCCTGGTGTCATTGCCGGCAAGGCCGGTCTTCGTTCGATTTCTTGCCTTGCATGATCTTTGTGTCCTGTTGGCTGAGAGCTCAGTTCGGAAAAGCTGCGTGGATCCGTTGGGTCTTCGACTGGCAGGAGTCCGTCATTCGCGAATGCTCGCCAACCGGCGCACCTCTTCTTCGCTCAAGGCCGGCCCTCCGGCAGCGGCGATGACCTCCGGCGGAAATTGCGGCAACTTGCCTGTTCCCGAGCGCCGCAAGCTCTCGCCCGGCTGGATCGGCGGGCCGCCTTCTTCCATGTAGCGTCGAATGTGCTCATACAGGCGCCAGAGCAATTCATCCTCCCACCAACCCTTGTAGCCAATGGTCACGATCTCCTTGCATTGCCTGGGTTGGCTGGGGTCGCCCCACAAAAGCGCCAGCAGATAGGTAGAGCGCGCCGCTTCGCCCGTCAATTCGGTGAGTTGATAGCTGCGCGCATAGGCGTCGTCCCATCGATAGGTCTTTATTTCGCCGACGCCGGCACGCTGCCAGAATTTCCAGAATTTCATCGGAATGACGGTAAAGAATGAAACCTCCCTGGTCTTTCGGTTGAAAAGAACCGGGAGATCGCGAGGAGTAAGAAATCCGATTCTGAAGAAAAAGGCTGCCGCAACAAGAAAGAAAATCGATGCAATTGTCAAAACAATTGCAATCGAAGAATTCAATAAATAACCCGACTTTTCCGGATCCAAATCCCTGATGGATTCAAAAGCCCCCCATCCAAACATGCAGGCAGCAAATCCAATGAGAATTGCATACAACCCCATCATGAAGGTAATTTCAGTCGTGCCCGCTGGAGCACCCACGACAATGGCATTCGAATGAATGTTCAACAAGGAATCGCACGAATCCGCCTTTCCATGCACAGGTTCTTTTTTTTCACGCAGAGAAATACGCCAGGGAGCTTTACCTCCCAACAGGGTTTTCTTTTGGAATTGCTCGCCAAATTCGAACTGCGGATCTGGCGCATTCCATTGCGGCAGCCGAATATCGTAGTCCGGATTATTTTCACGACTCATATCTGTTATTTGACGAGTGACTCATCGACAATGAGCTCGCCCTCTTCGGGGGCATCCCAAATCTTGACGTTGCCCTGGATACTGTTCAGCGCGTCGCGGGGCATTTCCACCCGGTGAGTGATCGATTCGTCATTGATTTCCAGCGGAAATAATGTCGTATTCGGTCCCTCGATGATCTTGCCCTCTGCGTTGAACTTCCACTTTTTTCGTTGATTTTCCGTACCGACCACTGAAAATCCGAGTTCGTATTTCACCAGCTCACGCAACTGAACCGGAATGAACAGGCGCGTCCACGCTTCGTATGTATTCGTGGGAACATTCATCATGATCGGGGCGCCCAGGCCAACGACGCCTCCTTGCAAAGTCGTTTTGATTCCCGCATAAAAATCAACTCGAACACCAAGCAATACCTTGTTGAGTTCATTTTGCTCCTTCTGCAAATTCCCCCATTTGTCGCTTGCATCGCCCCAGATGCTGCGCTTCACCCATTCGACAGTTGGAGCATCGTTCAGCAACATGGCTACATAACCGGCGATCAATCCGAGTCCGAGAAGCAACAACCCCCAACCCGTCCAGGACAGCCCCCACCCTGCCGCAATGGTTCCCGTGATCCAACCCGCAGTCGAAGCCACATACATTCCACCGGCGAATGCC
Organism: Variovorax paradoxus EPS; assembly: GCF_000184745.1. Taxonomy (NCBI): domain Bacteria; kingdom Pseudomonadati; phylum Pseudomonadota; class Betaproteobacteria; order Burkholderiales; family Comamonadaceae; genus Variovorax; species Variovorax paradoxus. The sequence goes on from NC_014931.1 coordinate 6,009,353, forward strand.
GCACCGACGAAGAATAGACTTTGAACAAGATATGCGGCCGATGAATCAGAATCTCCTTTTTCCTTTTCATTTCTAAATCGCAAAAAGGCACCCACGGCGTCGAATAGAAGCGATATCGCCGATGCACTCCCCGCCACCAGCTTCAACCCCAGCGCCGACGCTGTTTTGCCTAGTTGCTTCGCATACGCCTCGCTGATTTCCAGCAGCGCTCCGGTCACCCCCAGCCCTGTCGTCAGCAAAGTGATGCTGGCGTAGGTGCGCTCTTCCTGCGTCCCCGTTTCAAGCGTGTGCCAGGTCTTGCTGATGGAAAACACCTGCAGCAGTGCGCCGGCCGCGGAAAACGTCGCACTGCCCTGCTTGAATACGGCGATGCTCTCGCGCATGACATCGGCGCCCGTCTTCCCGAAGCGACGAGCGAGATCTGCCACGGCGTCGGCCGACGCACCCACCGCTGCTCGCGCGTTAGAGCCGGCCTTGGCACCGGCCGCGGTGGCCGCATCCACCGCCCCCGGCACGGCGGCGGTACCCTGGCGCACGGCGACGTAGACGTCGATCAACGTGTTGGCCGTGCCGGGCTTGCCGCCGACGCTGAACCACATGGCACCGCCCAGGACGAGGCTCTTGACCTGCTTGCTGTCTGCCGCATCCGCGGCGCGCTGCGCCAGGCCCCGCACCATCCCCATCTGCTGGCGCCAGTAGGCGGCTGCCTTGTCCAGCGAGATGCTGACCTTGTGCACGGTCACGCCGACGGCCTTGCCCAGCGTGTTGGTGATCGATTCGGTCAGCGTTTGCAGTTTGTCGCGCACAGGCGCCGGCAGCTGCTGGAGCTTGTCCAGCGCCATGGAGGTTGCGCCAACGACGGTCAGGGTCAAATGGCCATAGGTGGATGCCAGGTTCTTCAGCAGCGGCAATTGCTGGGCGAGCCAGCGTATCTGGGGCAAGGCACGGAGCAGCGCCTTGTCGCCGGCCGGCAATGGCGTGCCTGCGGCGACGGCTTTCTCGATTTCCTCGATCAGCTTGAACAGGTTCTTGATTTCCTTGTGGACCTTGGTGGGCTTGAAGGCGTCATGGAAGCTCTCGAAGGCCGACTTCTGGTTGCCCAGCAACGACCGCACCAGCAATGTCTCCTTGTCATTGGGGTCGTTGAGCAGGAAATCCTTGAACCACTCGGTGCCCTTGTCCGTGATCGGCCCGCCATGGGTGCACATGCCTACCGCGACGGCATAGAAGATGCCGTCGCTGGGTGTCGTCTCGTCGAAGTCGAAGCTGGTGATCAGTTTCCGCTGCTCGGACTGCAGCCAGACCTGGTAGTCCAGTTCCAGACGTTCAAGGCGTTGCCGGTCTTCCTTGATCTTGGCCTTGTAGCTGTCCAGGAAGGTGCGGTGTGCGGGTCTGCGCTTGCCCCCAGTGACGCCGTCCAGAATGTCTTCCTTCAGGCTGGTGGCTTGCCGGTCGATCTGCGATGCGCTGGGAAAGGAAATGATGCCGCGCCCATACACGCGGGTGCGGCCGTCACCGTTGACGTCGTAGGGGTTGTATTCGTACTTGGGCTCCAGGGTTGCTTCGGGCGGCAGCTTTCCTGCCGCCGTCAAGTCCTTGAATTCCTTTTCACTGACCTCCTTGCCATTCAGGCCGGCGTACTGCGGATCGCTCAACGGCGCCTTGCGCGCCTGCGCCTGCTCGTCCGCACGCTTGAGAAGCCCTTCGATGGTCAGTCCCGTTTGCAGCTTCTGGTAGCCGGAAGCCTGCGTGACAACCCATTCGGCGGCATCGTTGCACAGCGTGATGCGGCGTTGGGCGGTTTCCGCTGTAGCTCCGATCGGGTCGATCAGCCCGACGAGCATGACGTCGTCGGGCGAGTAAGGCTTTTTCTTGCTTGCGTTGTTGCCGGCCTCCAGGATTCGCTGGGCCTCCGTATGCAGGTTGCCGGCCGTTTCAGGACGCGCGTGAGGCACGCCCGGCTTGGCAGAACCGGGCAGCGGTGCAAACGGGTTGCCGCGAAATGCCGATGCAGGGCGAGCGGGATCGTAGTCAGCCACCGCGGTCTGCACCAGTTTGCCGGTCAACGGCAGCGATTGACTGCACGATGCATCGGACGCATCGATCTTGGTCATTCGCTTGCGGCGCAGCGTCTTGTCGTTCCCGTACAGATGCCGGACCTCCGGACTCCAGAGATGGTCGCTATAGGCCACCCAGACCTTGCCGGCGTTCCTGGCGTCCTGGATCACGAACAGCATCGCGCTGGCGTACGCGGCGGTTCGCCTGCAGGAAAAAGCCTCTTCTTCCTTGCCCGAGGCCGAGCCTTCGAGAGGGTGCGGGGTGAGATAGCCGCCTTCATGCACCTTGAAGGCTTCCCAGCCGCGTTGGCTCTTCAGGGTGGGGGTGTGCGACTTCTCGTAGTAGGCAATGACATAGCCGGGGCGCAGCGTTCTGGCGACATGTCCAGACGTTGGCAGGTGCGGCGCGGGGACCTTGGATTCCATCAGCACCCGGGTCGCTGCGGTGCGCGCCGCGTCCTGTGCATATGACTTGTCGGCTACACCGGCACGCACCAGAAGCATCGGGAGGCCGACTTTTTCGCAGGCCGGGCAACCTCCTGAGACGCAGGCAGGCGTGTTGGCGGCAGCCTTGTTGGCCGCCGCCGAGTAGGAATTGAGGGCCATGGTGCTAGCCAAGGTGTTCTCCCTGTGCGGTCTGTTGAATGGTGGATGTCGGTCCGAACACCAGGTCGAGCTCGGCCCGGATGGCATCCCAGCCTTGAGGGTCGGGAATGTCATCGAGCGCCTCTGCGAGCGATGCATCGCCTTCGATGGCTCGCTCGATGGCCCTGCGCACGGTCGGGTGTGTCGTCAGGTCGGGGTGAACCTGCAGGACGTAGGCGCCCAGCAGAACCCGGTCCTGTCGATTGAGCACTCCCGCAGCAACAACCGCATCTGCCGCCCGTGACGCTTGCTGCAGGTGGTCGGCTGGCAACACATCGGCAAAGCGCTGCCAGCCGCGCAAGAGGTCATGCACCGTTTCGCTCTTGAGCGCATGCCTCCATTGGTCCGCGCTGAACCGGACCGCCTCCGGGTCCGGACTGGCAACGGACTGAAAAAGCACCAACTGCGCGCATCTGTCGAGGCTCCACCAATGTTGCACCGGGCCGAGAAGGCTCGCCTGCTGTGCTGGCGTGAGTACAGGCCACATCCACTGCATGACCCTGCGATCTGCCCAGCGGATGAGCTGCGAACTGGGTTGCCCCCAGAACCCACCTTGCATGACGCGTGCAAGGTGGCGGACAAGCGCATCCGCCGGCGCGGCAGTCAACAACCATCCGCCGAACGCGAATCCCTGCGTGCGCTCGGAATCTGGATCGGCTTGTTCGTCTACCGCCTGTGCCAGACTGGCTTCGAGCAATCGGGTGTCATGCGGATGCAGATGGATCAGGCGGGGGAGTTGCCCCTCCTTGAGCAGCGGATGGCGAACAGGGACAGGCCATGTGTGGCGCGACTCCGCCTCCAGCCAATCGTCGGTAAAGGGTTCGCGCAAGATCGGGTCGATCAGCACGTAGGCCGAGAGTGTCTCGTCCTGCTGCAATGATTCACCCAGTTGCCTGGCAAGGCGTTCGAGCATGGCGCTGTCTCAAAAGGCGACGGCGCCGCTGGCCGCGGCGTCGTCTTGTTTGGGGCAGGGTTGCTGGTCACTGCCGGAGAGCGCGTTGCTGCTGCTGTCCCCTTGCGGCCCGACGAAGTTGTGCATCCCCCTGAACGTCACCTTCCCCGGCGCATGGATCTTGATGCTCGAGCCCTCGAGCTTGATGTAGGCCCCGGCGCTTGTCAGCAGCACGTGTTTGGGCGCCTCCACATCGACGTTCTTCGTCGTGCTGGCGATCGTGACCTTCTTGTCGGCCGCGATCTTCGTGGCCCCCTTTTGGCTCTGCAGCGTCACGCTGCCGCTGGCTGCGTGCAGCGCGATGCCGCGCTCCTGATTCGGCTCGCCGCCTTCTCCGGCTTTCGCACCCACGGTGTACAGGCTCACCCCCTTGGCTACGCTCACCGCGATCTGCCCCTGCGCGGGCAAGTCGATGTCCTGGTTGGCGACGATGGCGGTGTTCTTGCCGCTCACCGCAATCGCCTCCTTCGGCGTGACGAAGCCGATGCCCATGGGCGCGCTGAACTGCAGGTGCGGCTCGCTGTATGCAGTGACGCTGCCCTGCCCGCCTTCGGTGGCTTTGATGTCGCCGCCGCTGCCGTTTACTCCGCTTGCTGACGCGCCCTCCTGCGTCGCCCCGAGCACCTCGGCCACGTGCTTCAGTGCCTCGATGGCCGGCAGCTTGTCCGGCGCCTCTTCACCTTTGAGCTGCGCCTTCTGCGTCTGCGCACTCTTCGCGAGTGAAGTGGCCAGCTCTTCGGCCTGCTTCGTCTGCTGCTGCGCCTCGCGACTGGCCATGAACGCACCCTTGGCGTTCTGCTGCGCATGCGCGCTCACGAGCAATCCAGATCCGGCCCGGATGGCACCCTGTGCGGTGGTCGCCAGCTCCGCTCCATGCCCCCGCGCCTTGCCGCGCGCGTTGTCGTCCTGCTGCTTGTGGTGCCCCAGGTGCAGCCGGCTCATGGCCTGCGTGGTCGCGAGGCTCGTGCTGCCCTGCCCAGGCGTGTCGTCGAAGACCAGCTGGTTGTAGCCGCCATCACCGCTCTGGCTGGCACTCAACTCCTGGGTCTTGATGCCCGAGAAGACGGCGTTGTGCGCGTGCTCCTTGGCTTCCTTGCCTTCACCCGCGAACCAGGCGGGGGCGTTGCCTGTGGACTGCGCCGCGCCTGCGGACTTCTCGTTGTGCTGGGCATCGATCTGCCCAGCACCGTTGTAGAGGGCCGCAACGACGACGGGGCGGTCGATGTCGCCATGGTGGAATTCGACCAGCACCTCCTGCCCCACACGCGGCAGCGTGACCTGGCCCCAGTTGTCGCCCGCAGCGCTGGCGGCCACGCGCACCCAGGCGCCCAATCGATCCGCGGCGGGCGCATTGTCCTGGCCGTCGGGGCGGGGTTGTCTTGCGCTGGAGCCGCTGCCACGCTGCCAGTGGAACTGCACCTTGACGCGGTGGTCGCGGTCGGTGTGCACGGGAGCGTTCTCACCCACGCCAATCACGATGGCGCTCTGGCTGCCGTGCACGCTGGGCTTGGGGTGAATGCGCTGGCCGTGGCCGTCCATGCTCAGCGGGCGATAGGGAATGGCCGCGCGCACTGTCGTGAAGTCGTTGCGGTAGTGAGTGACCGTGTCGGGCTTGGCTGCGGCATTGCCGCTGTCCTCCGATGCATCGAACACGGCGGCGATGTCGGGCAGTCCGAGGCGATCACCGACACCGGCCTTCAAGGCTTCGTCGAAGTTGTTGCGCGCGATGTGGCGCACGGCCAGCACAGCGAAGCGGCGGTCTTCTTCTCCGTCCTTGTCGTGCTGCTCGTGGCCGCTCAGCGTGAAGGTGGTGGCGGGTGCGAGGCTGCGCACGGCGCTCTGGCCTTCGAAGCGTTTGTTGCGCAGCTCCAAGGCTTGCAAGGCGTTGGACAACAGCCGTTCGCCTTGGGCGGAGGTCTCCCAACCGTAGGCACCGGGGTCGTCGCTCCACTGCAGGGTGCGGTGGCCTGCGCCGCGGCTTTGCTGCTGCACGGGCCTGGCGCTCACGCTCTTGTAGTCCCAGCTCTGCTGCGCGAGGCTGTTGGTCTGCAATTGGCGACTGCCGCGCCATTGCTGGATGGTGTCTTCGCGCTCGCTCGCGTCGGCGCGGTGAAAGCGGATGGTGGCTTGCGTGTTCGCGCGGAAGGCGCCGTTGTGGTCGGCGATGACGAGAGTGTGGCTGCCCAGGTCGCCGTCCTTGCCGGTGGCGTGTTCGAACCAGTAGCACAGGCCTTCTTCGGCGAGCAGCCGCGCAACGAAATCGAAATCGCTCTCGTGGTACTGGGTGGTGATGCCGCGCACGGGATAGATGTCCCGCTGGGCAATCTCCCAGCGCCATTGCACGGCCAGCTTGCCCTGGCTTTGGTACCGCGTGAACACGGCATCGACGATGTCGAACACGCTTTGGTGCTGGAAGAGGCAACTGTCCTGGCGTAGGCGCAGGAATGCGAGCCAGGGTTCGATGACGATGCGATAGCGGGCCATGCCGCCGTTGCTCGCAACACATTCGGCCTCGGTCACGTACCCGTGGAAGGGGCGCAGTTCGGTACGGCTTTGCGCGGTCTGCAGATCAAGACGCACGCCCTGCCCCATCAACGTCTTGAGTTCGATGTGCGCGTCGTCGCTCAACGCGGTGAGTTCGAAGCGGAAGCCGCCATCGTCCAAAGACTCCACGCCATCAAAGCGCTCGGCCAGCAGCTTGTTGGCACCCAGCGGCGTGTGCAGCACCAGCAGGCGATCCTGCTGCGTCGTGCGTGCACGCAGCAAGCCACCAAGCGAAGCCGTTGAGAAGGTCGTCATTGTTCTGTTCCCCCTTTGACCCGAACCGCCGCAGCGCCTAGCTGATCCTGTAGCGGAACTCGCCGCTCTTGGCGCAGCTCGCCTTGATCTTCGCGAGCGGCGTCTCGTCCGCCATGCGCGTGAGCACCGCTTCCGCGATCTCGGGCAGGAGCGTGCCGTTCAGGATGTGATCGACGTTGCGCGCGCCCGAATCGACCTCGGTGCAGCGCGCAAGCACGGCCTCCACCAGCGCGTCGTCCCACTCGAACACTGCCTTGTGGTTGGTCGCGATGCGGTCGCGGATGCGGCCCAGCTTGAGCGCGATGATCTGTTCGAGCACCGCATCGGTGATCGGATAGAACGGCGCCACTTTCATGCGGCCGAGAAAGGCCGGCTTGAAGGCCTTCATGAGCACGGGGCGCAGCGCATCGGCCAGCGCGTCGGGCGCGGGGCGCTCGTCGTCGGCCTTGTTCAGGCACGCCTGCATGATCTGCGACGAGCCGATGTTCGAGGTGAGGATGATCAGCGTGTTGCGAAAGTCGATCTCGCGGCCCTCGGCGTCGTCCATCATCCCTTTGTCGAACACCTGGAAGAACATCTCCAGCACATCGGGGTGCGCCTTCTCGACTTCGTCGAGCAGCACCACGCTGTAAGGCTGGCGGCGCACGGCTTCGGTGAGCACGCCGCCTTCGCCATAACCCACGTAGCCGGGCGGCGATCCCTTCAGGCCCGAGACGCTGTGCGCCTCCTGGTACTCGCTCATGTTGATGGTGATGAGCTTCTTCTCGCCGCCGTAGAGGATGTCGGCCAACGCGAGCGCGGTCTCGGTCTTGCCCACGCCCGAGGGGCCGACGAACATGAACACGCCGCGCGGCTTGTTGGGGTCTTCCAGGCGCGCGCTGGCGGTGCGCACGCGCTGGGCGACGGCGGCGAGCGCGTGGTCCTGGCCGATCACGCGTTCGGCCAGCAGCGTATCGAGGGCGCGCACGGTCTTGATTTCGTCCTTGACCATGCGGCCGAGCGGCACGCCGGTCCAGGCCGAGACGATCTCGGCGACGACGTGGCCGTCGACCTGCAGTGGAACCATCGGCGTGGTGCCTTGCAGCGCGCGCAGCTCGGCGAGCAGGGCATCGAGTTGGTCGCGTTCGGGGTCCGCACTGGTCGCGGATTTCTTGCGGCTCGCGGCACGTGCGGGGGCCTTCTCTGCGGGTGCAGCCTCGGGCTGTGCAGCCGACTCGTCGCGTTGCGCGCGCAGTGCACGGATGCGTTCGACCAGCGCGTTCTCTTCGGCAAGGCGCTGCTGGCTCGCAGCAAGCTCGGCCTGCAGCGCGCTCTTCTTTTCCGCCAGTTCGGCCAGCCGCACTTCATGGCGCCCGCCGGCCGCGGTGTCGCGCACCAGCGCGGCACTCTCGGCCTCGATACGTTCGAGGCCGCGATTCGCTTCCTCGATCAGCGCCGGCGTCGCGCTCTGGCCGAGCGCCACTTTCGCGCACGCGGTGTCGAGCACGCTCACCGCCTTGTCGGGCAGCTGGCGGCCGCTGATGTAGCGGTGCGACAGGCGCACCGCCTCGGTGATGGCTTCGTCGAGCACGCGGATGTTGAAGTGCTTTTCCATCAGCGGCACCATGCCGCGCAGCATGGCGGCAGCCAGCGTTTCGCTGGGCTCCTCGACCTTCACGACCTGGAAGCGCCGCGCGAGCGCCGCGTCCTTCTCGAAGTATTTCTTGTATTCGCCCCAGGTCGTGGCGGCGATGGTGCGCAGTTCGCCGCGCGCGAGCGCGGGCTTGAGCAGGTTGGCCGCATCGCTCTGCCCGGCCTGGCCGCCCGCGCCGATCATCGTGTGGGCCTCGTCGATGAAGAGCACGATCGGATGCGGGCTCTTCTTCACTTCGGCGATCACGTTCTTCAGGCGGTTCTCGAACTCGCCCTTCACGCTCGCGCCGGCCTGCAGAAGGCCCATGTCCAGCGTGTGCAGCGCCACGGCGCGCAGCGACTCGGGCACGTCCTCTGTCGCGATGCGCAACGCCAACCCCTCGACCACCGCCGTCTTGCCGACCCCGGCCTCGCCGGTGAGGATGGGGTTGTTCTGGCGCCGGCGCATCAGGATGTCGATGACCTGGCGGATCTCGGTGTCGCGGCCGATCACCGGGTCGAGCGCACCGTCTTTCGCGCGCTGCGTGAGGTTGGTGGTGAACTGGTCGAGCGCGGGCGTCTTGCCGGGCACGCCCGCGGCCAGCGCATCGGCCGGCGCTTGCTGCGCGTCGCCTTCCGTGGCCGCACCGCCCGAGGCGCCGGCTTCGGCCGCTTCGCTCGAACCGTCGGTGAGCTTGTCGAAGTCGTGCTTCAGGTCTTCGAGGCGGATCTTCGCGAACAGCGGCGAGCCGCGCTGCGCGAGTTGTGCGAGGTCGGGTTCGGTCAACAGCGCGAGCAGCAGGTGGCCCGAGCGGATCTGCGCCACGTGCGCATCGAGCGAGGCCAGGAGCCACGCCTGCTGAAACAACTGCTGCAGGTGCTGCGAGAACACCGGCGTGCGCGTGTTGCCGTTCTTGAAGGTCTGGATCTCGCGCTCCAGGTCCGACTGGATCGCGGTCGCGCTGATGCGGTTGGCGCGCAGCACGCGCGCGAGGTCGTTGTCGGTCTGCTCCAGCAGCGCCAGGAACAGGTGCTCCAGGTCCACTTCGTAGTGGCCGTTGGCCAGGCACAGATTGGCCGCGCGCTGCGTGGCCATGCGTGCGCTGGCGTTGAGCTTGGTGATCAGTGTTTTCAGCGATGTGCTCATGAACGGTGGTTGTCTTCTGTCGGTCTTCTTCGTTGAAAGGTCGCTGCCGGTTGCTGCTGCATTAATTACTGCAGGGGCTGGAGTTCGTACTGGGTGTCGCTGCGGTCGCTCTCGGCTTCGCCGGTGGCGATGAAGCTGTCCCAGCCGAGATGGCTGCCGCCACCGTCGCTCAGCTGCACGGCGGCGACTTCCTCGCGAGCCAGGATCAATCGCACCTCGTACTCGCAGGTCACGCCGGCGAGCAGCGCCAGCATTTTTTCGAGCGCCTTCGCATGCGCGCGGCCCGGGAAGAATTCGCGCAGTGCGCTGCGCTTGAGCGGGCCGATCCACAGGCGGATGCGCAGGTCGCGCTGCCAGATGCGTTCTCCCGCCATCGCGTTCTGCCCGAGGCTCACGTTGCCTTCCCCTAGGCGCGAGCGCTGCTGCTCGGGCATGTCGTACCACTTGCCCAGAAACTGCTCGATGCGGATGTTGCTGCGAAAGTAGTCGGACAGCACGCGCTGCAGATACGCAGCCGACATCGGCCGATGACGCACCGCGGCCGCATAGCCGGCCACGGTTTCGTCGAACACCGTACCGGTGCCGTCGGTGAGCGGATCGCGCTGGGCCGTGTGCTCCAGCCCCGCCATCGACAGCAGCACCGGCAGATAGGCGCGGCTGCGTTCGTGCTCGTAGTGCAGCGGCAGGCGGTACTTGCGCCAGGCCGCATAGAAGAGCGCGGTCGCGCGATTGGTGAACACGTCGAGAAACGCGCGCGCCGAGCTGTCGCGCAGGTGTTGCTCCCGGCGCATCAGCATCTCGGTGTAGACGATGGGCAAGGCACCCGACACGCCCAGCATGCCGAAGGAGGCGGGCGTGAGTTCGATGCGGCCGAGCCCATGCGCGTCTTCGCCCTGCACGGGCGGCTCGCACAGTTCAGCGCTCGACACCAGCTGGCCCACCGCATCGCGCACCGCCAGTGCCTCGATCTCGCTGGGCGGGAAGGCAAGGCTCGTCGAGCTGCGAAAGCGCAGCCAGCGCGGCACCATGCGCTCGCCGGGCACCAGGCGATGGTGCACGTCGCGCTCCTGCCGCTTGAGCAGCACGAGTTCGAGCAACCGCACCGCCTGGAAGAACTCGAAGCGGTACGGTTCGCGCAGCAGCCGGTCGGCTACAGCAGGATCGATTCGCCGCTGCGGGGTTTGCATCGCACCAGCTCCTCCTTGTCGCGCGCCGAAACGATCACCAGCTGGGTGAAGCTGTTCAGGTGCACATAGAGACCGAAGAAATGATCCATCACGCGCGCAAAAGCCTGCAGGCTGCTGCCGACGAAGCCGGCCTCGTCGACCGTGAGCTTGAGTTCGATGCCGCGCACGAAGGTGGCGAAGGGCTTGCCCGGCAGCCACTGCGTGGTGGCCTGCTGGTCGATGCCGGTGATGGCCTCGATCTGCCGCGCCGACACGGCGGATCGGCCGAGGTCGTACAGGCGCAGCATCTCCTTGAGTGCCGGCAATCCGCTGGTGGCCAGCGACAGGTGGTTGAGCGACAGGTGCGACACCAGCCGCCACTGCACGCCCTTGCCGCGCGGCATGCGCAGCGTCTGCGTGGGGCGGCGCAGCATGCGGATCGAGCGCGCCACCGAGTTGCCCTCGATGAACAGGTCGCCGCCCGGCAGGCCGAACGCCAGCGAATGCGGCAGGTCGCGGTTGGTGCAGGTGAGGTCGATGCTCAGCGTTTCCGTTTGCGGCAGCGAGGGCTGGAAGTCGATGTCGACGATCGAGAGCTCGGTCTCGTAGCCCGGGCTCTTCTGCGCCACCAGTTCGTTGCGCCGCGCGAACCAGTAGTGCTCGGCTTCCTTCGGATGCTCGCCGTGATGCAGCGAGTAGAAAGGGCGAAACTCGATGTAGGCGTCGCCCTCGGCGGTCTGCTTCACGAGCTTGACCGAGTCGATGCTGTAGACCTCGAAGCCGAAGGCCCGGCGCGCATCGGCCACCACCGGATATGCGGCCGCGGCGTGCGTCACGCGGATCGGATCGCTGCGCTGCTTGAAGAGGTTGATGACGGGCGTGCAGCCCAGGCGCAGGTTGCGGCTGGACACGCCTTCGAGCAAACGCGCCGTGGGCGAATCGGCGCGCACGCCGGTCATCACGAGGTGCAGCGTGATCGAGCGGCACGAGCCGATGTGGCGCAGCGCGTTCGCCAGGTCGATGTCGACGAAGTTGAACTTCTCGGGGAACGCAAAGTATTCGCTCAGCAGCCGGTAGGCGGGGTGCGAACGCGGCGGCAGCTCGATGAGCGCATCGGCCTCGTCGAAGCCGACCGGATGCAGCGCCTCGCCCTGCACCTGCGTCCATTTGCCGCTGCGCTCGGGCTCCACGAAAACGGCGGCCGTCTTCAGGAAGATCACATCGGCCAGCGCGGTGGCGAGCGAGGGCTCGGCGTCGATGAAGGTGCGCAAGCGCGCCATGGTGAGCGCGAGCGTGCCGAGCGACTTCTGCTCGCCGGTGGCTTCGAGCGTGATCGAGAGGCATCCCGTGGCGTTGCGCGGCAGCGAGGCATGCGCGGGCGCATTCACCACCGAATGGAACACCACGTTGGACACCTGCACGGCTGCCAGCGTCACGTCGTAGACGCTGCGAAAGCGGCACGCGCCGCCGCGCACCGGCTGCGAGGTGAGCTCGGTGCCGCGCGCGATGGTGACGGGCTTGCTCAGCTTCGCGAGCGCCGCGCCGCCGGCATCGAACTGCGCGATCGAGCACGAAGGAAACGGCCGCAGGTAGTGCGGGTACAGCACCTCGAGCAGCGCCTCGGTGAGCTCGGGGTAGTCGTCGTCGAGCTTCTTGCTGATGCGCGCGGTGAGCAGCGCGAACGACTGGATCATCCGCTCGACGTGCGGGTCCTCGCTGCTGTCGGCGGAGATGGCCAGGCGCGCCGCGATCTTGGGGTAGCCCTTGGCGAACTCTTGCGAGTAGCCGCGCAGGAACGCAAGCTCTCGTTCGTAGAAGGGCAGCAATTCATCCATGGCGTGGCGCTTCAGGCAGAGCGGCTCTTGCCGGTGCCGCGTGTGATCGAGTACTGCAGCGTCGTGGGCTGCAGCATCGCGTCGAAGTTCACCGGCTCGGCGAGCTCGGGCAGCACGAGCAGGGCGGTGATTCCGAAATAGAGCATGTTGGTGCTGGTCTGGCCGTCGACCTCGAGCGTCACGACGACGTCGCGCAGCCGCGACTCGTGGCGGGCAATGGCCTGCTCCAGCGAGCGGCAGATGAACGAGCGGTCGTAGTGGCTCGCAAGGCTCAGGCCCGAGAAATCGCTCAGGCCGTAGGTCATGACGGAACGCCGACACTCGGGAAACGACTCGAGCTTCGCGTCGTTGAAGACCATGCGCGTGTTGAGCAGCGATTCGAGGTCGCGCGCGACCATGTTCTTGACCTCTTCGAGCGACAGGTGCCTGAGCACCGGCGAAGCCGGCCCGCGCCAGTCGTCATCGAAGAGTTTGTCGAGCAAGCCCGGTTCGAATCCATTCATGGGTCTCTCGCCTCGTGCTTTGGATATCGGGCATGGGCGCCGCGCGTGATGGGCGGCGCCAAAAAGAAACCGCGGCCCTCGCGCCGCGGTCGACATGGCCCGAAGGGCGTCAGACCGAGTAGGTCTTGTCGTTCTTGGTCAGGCTCCAGGCGCCTTGCGAATTGCCGCCCTGGTTGCCGCCGATTTTTTGCTGCGTGTACTTCCACTGCACGGCGGCGTACTTCAGCGAGAAGGTCTCGCTCGGCACGCTGGCCACGTCGTTGCTCACGACCTTCGGGTTCACGCTGGCGATCAGCACGTACTTGAGCTTGATCTCCATGTACTGCACGCGCTTGCCTTCGCCGTCGGCGCGGTAGAACTGCACGGTCACCTCGTCGAAGGTGGTGCCGCCCGAAGCGTGCTGATACAGCAGCGGGCTGACCACGTCCATGTCCTTGGTGAAGATCATTTCGCCGTGCTCGCAGCGCTCGGCGGTGTGGCCGCCGGCGGTCGATGCGGTGGCCGAACGCGGCTGCACGATGCTGTGCTGCCAGGAGCTGACCTCGACCCAGTCCTTGTGGTCCTTGTCCTGCGACTCGCCGTTGATGGCCGGGCTGCCGAACTTGACGTAGATATCCTTCATGTTTCTTCCCCTTCTTGATTGATTGACTGATTGACTGACAGTTAACGTGTTGATGCGCAGCCCCTCGGCCGCGCGTCCGATCCGCCTCTTCTTACTTATTCACTGACTTCGGCAGATCGGCGACCAAGCGCAGTGAAATCGACAGCTCATCCAGTTGAAAGTGGGGCCGCAGGAAAGCGACCGCACGGTAGACACCAGGCCGGCCGGGCACTTCGCCCACCTGGATGGACGCTTCCCGCAAGGGGAATTGCGCCTTCTGTTCCTGCGTCGCGTTGTCGTCGAGCAGCACGTACTGCGCGATCCAGCGATTGAGGAACTGTTCGACGTTGTGTGCCGAGGCAAAGCTGCCGATCTTGTCGCGCATCATGGCCTTGAGGTAGTGCGCGATGCGGGACACGGAGAAGATGTACTGCAGCTGCGCCGAGAGCACCGCGTTGGCGTTGGCGCTGTCGGTGTTGTACTTCTTGGGCTTCTGCAGCGACTGCGCACCGAAGAAGGCCGCGTAGTCGGAGTTCTTGCAGTGCACGAGCGGAATGAAGCCCAGGTCGCTCAGTTCCTTCTCGCGCCGATCGGTGATGGCGATCTCGGTCGGGCACTTCAGGGCGATCTCGCCCTCGTCGGTCTTGAAGGTGTGCGTGGGCAGGTCTTCGACCAGGCCGCCGCCTTCCACGCCGCGGATCGCGGCGCACCAGCCGAAGTCGTCGAACGCGGCCGTGAGGCGCGTGGCGAACGCCCAGGCGGCGTTGCACCAGAGGTACTTGGAATGGTCGGTGCCGTCGACGTCTTCCACGAAATTGAAGCTGTCGACCACCGTGCCTTCGCGCGGGTGATAGGGCAGCCGGCCGAGGAAGCGCGGCAGCGTGAGGCCCACGTAGCGCGAGTCTTCCGAATCGCGGAACGACTTCCACTTGGCGTATTCGACGGTGTCGAACACCTTGGCCATGTCGCGCGGCTTGCCCAGGTCGTCGAAGCTCTCCAGGCCCAGCAGCTCGGGCGACGCGGCGCCGATGAAGGGCGCGTGGGCGGCAGCGGCCACGTGCGCCATCTGGTCGAGGAAGTACATGTCTTCCGGCTGGCGCGTGACGGCGAAGTCGCCGACCAGTGCGCCGAAGGGCGCACCGCCGAAGGTGCCGAATTCTTCTTCGTAGACCTTCTTGAACATCGCGCTCTGGTCGAACTCGACGGCCGCCTTGAAGTCGCGGATCAGGTCGCGCTTGGTGGCGTTGATGACCTTGATCTTGAGCATCGTGCCGGTGGGCGTTTCCTTCACGAGGTACTCGAGGCCGCGCCAGGTGCTCTCGAGCTTCTGGAACTCGGGCGCGTGCATCACGGCGCTCAGCTGCGCGGAGATGAGCGCGTCCAGATCGGCCACGCGGGCGTCGATCATGGCCGAGACGTTGTCGGAGACGATCACCGAGCCTTCGAGCACCTGGCTGACCAGTTCGCCGATGAGGTCCTTGGCGCGGGTGTGCTCGGCGTCGGACTTGGCGACCTTGCTCTTCTCGACGATCTGGTCGAGCAGGTCGACCGAAGCTTCAGGCGAGGCGGCACCGCTGGATGCCGAAAGTGCTTGCGCAGTCATGTTCAGCTTCCGTCCTTCTTGCCGGCGCCCTGCCCCAGGCGCTGGAGTTGCTCGGTGTTGTTCAGCACGTCGGCCAGCAGGTCTTCGAGCTTGCTGTTGCCGGCCATCTTGTTGCGCAGGTCCGCCAGCTTGGTGCGCGCGTCGAGCAGGCGCTTGAGCGGCTCGATCTGGTCGACCACGGCCTCGGGCGAGAAGGCGTCCATCGAATTGAAGGTGAGGTCGACGCCGAAGGTGCCGCCGCGCTCGTCGAGCTTGTTCTCCACCTGGTAGGCCGCGCGCGGGGCCAGGCCCTTCATGACGTCGTCCAGGTTGTCGCGGTCGACATTGACGAACTTGCGGTCCTTCAGCTTGGGCTGCTCGACCTCGGACTGGCCAGCCAGGTCGGCGACCACGCCAACGACGAATGGCAATTCCTTTTTCTCGATGGCGTCACCGAGTTCCACGTCGTACGTGAGTTGCACGCGCGGCGGGCGCACTTTCTGCAGGCGCTTTTGCACACTCTGTCTTTTGGTCGCCATGACTTCAATACCTTCCGAATAGGACTGCGAGACGAATTACTACTTTTGTGCGTCTTATTGCGAGCACGCACGCAATTCAATTAATACTTTGGTTTAGAAAACCAATTCAATGTGCCAAAAAGATTTACTTGAGCGCATCGAACGGATTGGCGCTTCCACCCGCGCGCGGTGCGGCGGCAGGCGCCGGACGCGCCGCCGGTGCCGGCACCGGACGTGCGGCGGCAACCGGGGTGGGCGGCGAAGCAGGCGATGCCGAGGCCGACGGGGCGGGCGCGGGGGCCGGACTGCTGGCCACGGGACGGCGCACAGGCGGCTTGGCGTCGGCGCCGGTCGGCACCAGCACGGAAAGGCCGAGGGTTTCGCGCAGCAGCGCGGCGAGCCGGTAGGCGTCGGCGTTGACGTCGCCGCTCAGGGTGTTGTCCTTGCCCAGGTCCTCGATGGAACGGGCTGCCAGACGAAGCCCGCCCACGGCGGTGATGCTCTTGGCCTGGCGGCTGGTGGGGTCGCGGCGCAGCGTTTCCTCGGCGGACGAGATGGCGAGGCTGTAGCGGCCTTCGTTGAAGTAGATCTGCGCGATGCGCGACCACGGCTCGCCGCGGGTTGGGTTGTCGGTGGCGATCTTCTGGTACTGGCGGATGGCTGCGGACTTGTCGCCGGTGGCAGCGGCTGCGGCGGCGTCGGCTTCAGCCAGGCTCTTGTTGAAGGCCTCGGCGGACTGCGCGACCGCGGCGTCTGGTGTTGTGGTGCAGCCCGACAGGAAGCTGGTGGCTGCGATGGCACCAGCAATCATCGTGCAAGTCATGTACTTTCGAATCAACACAATCCCTCCGCTTGGATCTGACTTTTTTTGGCGGGCCGCAATGATTCAATACGTTGCGGCCAATGGACAATACACGATACTACATATTTGTTTCCACTTGAATAACTAAAGTCACGTAACCCAAACTGCTTAATTGCGAAACCAAAGGGCTAATTATTTAAGCCTAATGACATCAATTGATTGCAGTTACATCAGCAGTCCTAATGAAAATACCAGTCACGATTGGCGCGCTGCTGATGACGCTCCTGCTCGCCGGGTGCAGCTCTCCAGCCCTCACGATCGCCAACATCGCCCTGGAGGCGAGCGGCCTGAAAAAGCCCGAGTTGCCCGAGTCGCAGAAGCCGCCGCGCAAGGTGTCGATGTCGATCGCGGCGGGCAAGAACCTCAACGCCGACAGCCGCAACCGACCGCTCGCCGTGGTGGTGCGCATCTACAAGCTGAAGGAAACGACGGGCTTCTACCAGTCGTCGTTCGATGCCTTCGTCACCCCCGGACGCGACAAGACGCAACTGGGCGACGACCTCGTCGAGAGCCGCGAGATCACGCTCATTCCCGACCAGCAATACACATGGACCGAGACCGTGCCGCGCACCGCCAACGCGGTGGGCGTGGTGGTGCTGTTCCACTCGCCCGACGCCCAGCGCTGGCGCTTCGCCTTCAACGCCGCGGACGCGGAAAAGACCGGCATCGTGATGGGCGCGCATGCCTGCGCGCTGACGGTGACGCAGGGCGCGGTGGTCGGTCAGCAGAACGCGCAGGGCGGCGCCGCGACCGGCAACGCGCTCAACCTGCTGGGCCCGGTGACCTGCCGGCCCTCGCCGGCTTGATCCGCCCGACGTGCTTGTCCACCAGCAAACTACGATGCGATACTGCCGAAAAATTGAGGGAGCTGATCCGCCGTGAGCTATGCCGCCAAGGTCCTCTGGGGAGAGGGCTTGTTTCTACGCCCCCAGCATTTCCAGCGCCAGGACGCGTACCACGAGGCACGCTTGCGCGCCACGGCGCAGACGCTGCATCCGTACTTCTGGGGCGTGCGCTCCATCAGCTTCGACCTGGACGCGCTCGCGAGCGGCATGCTCCGCGCCTCGCAGCTGTCGCTGGTGTTCCCCGACGGCGAGCCTTACTCGGCACCGCAGGCCGACGCGCTGCCCCCGCCCATCTCGCTCGATACGCTCAACCCGGGCCAGAACGAGATCACCTTCTACCTGGTGCTGCACCCGGTGAAGGAGCTGGGCAAGAACTACACCGACCCGAACGAAGAAGGCTTCGCCGCGCGCTACACCAGCGACGCGACGCAATCGCTCGATCTCTTCACGAACGCAGTGAGCGCCGAGGTGGTGTTCCTGCGCAAGAGCGTGAAGCTCCTGGCCGACACCGAGCCGCGCGAGCAGTTCGTGTCGATCCCGGTGATCCGCATCCGCCGCACCGCCGCGGGCGGTTTCGAAATCGACCGCAGCTTCGTGCCGCCGTGCACCTCCATCGACGCCTCGGCCACGATCTTCCAGCAGCTGCGGCGGCTCCTGGACGTGCTGCAGGCCAAGGTCAACTCGCTCTATGGCATTCATCGCGAGCCGAGCAAGAACATCATCGAGTTCCGCTCGGGCGACATCGCCTCGTTCTGGCTGCTGCACACGGCCAACTCGGCATTCGCTTCGCTCTCGCACCTGTTCCATCACCCGTCGCTGCATCCGGAGCGGCTGTTCCAGGAACTGCTGAGCCTGGCCGGCGCGCTGATGACCTTTGCGAAGACCTATTCGCTCAACGACCTGCCGGTGTACGACCACGAGAAGCCGGGCCCTGCCTTCGCCGAACTCGACCGCATCGTGCGCGACCTGCTCGACACGGTGATCTCGACGCGCTACTTCGCGATCGCGCTCACCGAAACCCGCAACGCCTTCTACCTCGGGCGCCTGGATTCCGGAAAGATCGACGAGAAGACCGTGTTCTACATGTCGGTCACCGCGAGCATGCCGGCCGCCGAGCTGGCCGAGGCGGTGCCGCAGCGCTTCAAGATCGGCGCGCCCGAAGACGTCGACAAGCTGGTGCTCTCGGCCATGCCGGGCGTGCGCATCGTCTACGCGCCGCAGGTGCCGCCGGCCATTCCGATCCGCGCGGGTGCCTGCTACTTCTCCATCGACAGCAAGAGCCAGCTGTACGACCGCATGCTTCAGGCGCAGAGCGTCACCATCTACGCGCCGGCCGGCATTCCCGACATGCAGCTCGAACTGATTGCCGTGACCGGCTGATCTTCTGATCGCAATGAACACCACCATCAACAAGGCCCCCTCCCTGCTCGGCGCCGACGCACCCGCCGCGTCGTTCACGCCCGCGGGCGCCGCCCCCGACGCGGGCGCAAGCCTGCTCGACCTGCTGTACGACGGCTTCGTGATGCTGTTCCTCTTGAAGAAGAAGCAGCAGCCCGCGACCACCGAGCAGTTCCTCACCGGCATCCGCAATTACCTGGGCGAGTTCGAGCGCAACGCGCGCAAGCTCGACGCGACGGCCGAGCAGATCCACGCGGCCAAGTACGCCTTTTGCGCGACCATCGACGAGTTCGTGCTCTCGGCACCCGAGTTCGCGATCCGCTCCGAGTGGGAGCGCCGGCCGCTGCAGCTCACACTGTTCGGCGACCAGCTGGCCGGCGAGAACTTCTTCCAGATGCTCGAGGTCGAGCGGGCGCACGGCGCCGCGCGCATCCAGACGCTCGAGGTGTTCTACATGTGCCTCTTGCTGGGCTTCCAGGGCAAGTACGCCATCGACGGCACCGAGAAGCTGGCTTATCTCACCGCGCGCGTGGGCGACGAGATCGCCAACGCCCGCGGCAAGCGCACGCCTTTCGCACCGCACTGGCCGCTGCCCGACCTGATCTCGCACTCGCTCAAGCGCGAGGCGCCGCAGTGGGTGGTGGCCGCACTGTTCGCGCTCATCGGACTGCTCGGCTTCATCGGCCTCTCGGCCCACATCGGCAGCACCACGCAGGGCACGCTCGCGAGCTACCAGGACATCGTGAAGCTCGGCCCGCGCCAGGCCAACCTGACGATCTCGCTGCCATGACGACGCGGCTCGACCTGCCGGCCCTGCTGGCCCCGATCTCGGAAGCCTCGCCCTGCGGCGAGGACATGCTGTTCTCGCGGCAGTTCGACGCCATTCAAGAGGCGCGCAAGCACGACGACCCGTCGCTCGAGCAGGGCGAGTGGGTCATCGAGCTGAAGGAAGCCAACTGGCCCTTCGTGATCTCCGAGTGCGAGAAGCTGCTGCGCGACTCCACCAAGGACCTGCGGCTTGCCGTGTGGCTCACCGACGCGCTGGCCAGCCAGCGCGGCTTCGAGGGCCTGGCCGATGGCTACCGCCTGCTCACCGGCCTCTGCCAGCAGTACTGGGACCAGCTGCATCCGCTGCCCGAGGGCGGCGACATCGAGATGCGCGTGGGCAACGTCACGTGGCTGATCGGGCGTTCCGTCGAACTGCTGCAGCGCGCGCCCATCGTGAGCGATGCCCACACCGGCTACGGCGCACTGGTCTGGGAGACCGCACTCGCGCTCGACCAGAGCATCCGCCGCACGCCCGCGCAGGCCGACGAGTTGCAGCGCAACAAGGTGACGGTCGAGCAATTCGACCGCATCCGCCGCGCAACGCCCGCCAAGTTCCTGCAGAAGACGCATCGCGACGTGCAGGCCTGCGAGCAGGCGCTGGCCGAGTTCGAGGCCGTGTTCGACGAACGCACCGCCTCCAACGGCCCGAGTTTCCGCGCCGCCAAGGATGCGGCCGCGGCCATCCGCCAGACGGTCGAGCGCTTCGCGCGCGAAGCAGGCGTGCCGATGGACAGCGGCGCGCCGACCGCGCCCGCAGCAGCGCCGGCCGCCGCCGGTACGCCCGCGCCCTCGCGCATCGAGCCGGTGTTCGATGCCGTGGTGCCGCATCACGCGCCGGCGGCGGCACCCGCCGCGCTGCCGCCCGGCATCCACAGCCGCGCACAGGCCATTGCCCAGCTCAAGGAAGTGGCGGCGTATTTCGAGAAGACCGAGCCTTCGAGCCCCGCTGCCTACATGGCGAACAAGGCCGCGCGTTGGGCCGACATGCCGCTGCACGCGTGGCTGCGCAACGTGATCAAGAACGAGCAGGAACTGGCCCAGTTGGTGGACCTGCTCGACCTGCCCAAGAACGACGACGAGTCGCGCTGAACGGCAACCCGCGAACGCAGGTCGCCGAGCGCCCGATCGTCAGGTCCGCCCGACCCGGAACTCGATGCGCCGGTTGCGTGAGCGGCCTTCGTCGGTCGCGTTGTTCGCCACCGGCTGATCCGGACCGACGCCCGAGGTCGTGAGCGTCATCGGATCGATCCCCTTGCCCACGAGATAACCCTTCACCGCCTCGGCGCGCGACTGGCTCAGCGCCAGGTTCGACGCCCGGCTGCCGGCGTTGTCGGTGTGGCCGATCACCGCCACCGACTTGTTCGTGAGCTTCTGCAGGATCGGCGCCATTTCGTCGAGGATGTCTCGGCCCTTGCGCGTGAGCGTGGCGCTGCCCAGTTCGAACTCGATGGTGCGGTTGGCCAGCGCCTGGTCGACCGTGATCTGCTCCGACACCGGCACGCGCAGGCTGTTCTTGATGGTGTAGGTCGGGTTGAGCGAATTGGCCATGTCGCTCACGATCTTCTGGCGCAGCGCTTCGTTGCCGACCTCGCCGCTCAACGCCATCTGCGTGCCCTCGATCTGGAACTGCCCGCGATGGATGTCCTTGAGCGCGGGCGTGATCAGCCGCTGCACATTGGCCGACCAGTTGGCGGGCATGCTCACGGTGTTCACCACCTCGATCTTGTCGACAACGCCGCTCGGCCCGTAGATGCGACGCAGCGCCTCGATGACGGCGACGCGCGTGGCCTCGTCGGGCACCTGCCCGCCGGCCACGACCTGCTCGCCCTTGGCGCTGGCCGCTGGCGTGGTTTCGACCCGGGCGCCGGGAGCGGCTGCCGTCTGGGCCTGCACGGCGCCGACCATTACGAGACCCAGGGTGAACGACAAAACGCGCAAATAACTTTTCATGACCGTGTCATTCCCCGATGAAGACTTCGCGAAAAGCCGCAAGCACGATGTCCAGCGGCAGCTGCGGCTGGTCCAGGTAGCTCACCAGCTTGAACATCGCGTAGTTGCTGTGGATGGTGTCCTCGACCCACTCCGGGTTGTCGATGTCGATGTTGTGCTCGGTGTAGACCTGCGGATGCAGCACGCTCTGCAGGCTGCGCGGCGACAGGCCGTTGAAACCGATCACGAGGCGCGAGCGGCCGTCGATTTCGGTGGCCATCAGCACCAGCTCGAAATCGGCCTTGGCGAGAAACTGCGACACCAGCTCGAGCCAGAACGTGGCGATAAGCGAGCGGTCGATCGGGTCGCGCGGCAGCGGCAGCGTGAGCCCTTTTTCCAGGTGCGACACCGCGCTCGCCATCACCGGCTGCAGCAGCAAGCCCAGCGCCAGGATGGCGCGGCGCAGCGACACCTTGTGGCCGTCGAAGTTGAGCATCTGCTCGATGCGCAGCAAACTCGTCTCGCGCGTGAAGGCCGCGTAGGTGGCACGTGAGGCCGACTTCTTGAAGCCCGTCTCGATGGCCGGATCGAGCGCCTCGAAGCGCTTCAATTCGCCGTCGAGGTCGGTGCCTTCGGCCAGCGCGTTGACCTGCACCGCCATGCGGTCCCAATAGGGGCCGACGAGCATCGGCGCACCGCGCATGAAGTCGAGCGACTCGTCGACTTCCACCGAGGTGGCGGCGAGGAACGGATAGCGGCGCGACGACTCGTCCCGGCTCGCTTTCAGATGCCCCGCGATGGCCACGCGGCTGCGCGAACCGAGGCAGACGAAATGGATCGGCGCCGCGTTGTCGTAGATGATCTTCCAGCGCGGGTCTTCCGACAGCATCTCCATGGTCTGCGACAGCCAGTTGTCGAACACCTTGATGAGCTGTGGGTTGTAGAGGCCTTTCACGAAGTCGCCGCGGCCGGGCAACTTGCCGAAGTAGCACAGCTGTTGTGCCTGCAGCGCGCTCATTTGCCAACTCCCTGTGCCGATGTCGCCGGTGCCCCCGGTGCCGTTGCCGCAGGCGTTGCGCGCGATTGCGCAGGCACGCCGATCTCCGCCACCGACGAAGGCAGCACGGTGCCGCGCAGCCCCTTGCCTTGCGGCGAATCGCCGCCCGTGCCGCCCGACTGCGTGTTCTGGATCACGCGCAGCTTGACGGTCACGCTCGCGTTGTCGCGCGCCCAGGTGAGCTCGAAGCTGCCGTCCGGCAACTTCGTGCGCTGGGCCGTGCTGAGCAGCCGCTCCAGCCCGAAATTACCCGGCTCGTTGATGAGCTCGACGGTGCGCCCGTCGAAGGTGACGGCGGTGATCCGCGCGCCCGGCGTGCCCTGCGCGTTGGGCCACACGAAGTTGGACCACTGCGGCGGCGTGTTGCGGTAGCGCAGCTGCTGGCCATCGATTTCGACCATGTATTCCGTCAGGCCCGAGACGGGCTGCGGCAGGATCTGGAACAGCGTCTGCGGCTGCGCGGCACCGGCGCCTCCGCCAGCCGCGGCGCCCGACAGCGGCGCGACCCATTGCGAGAAGCCGTTGACGAAATCGGGACTCAGCGTGAGGCCCTGGTCGCCCCAGGCGCGCGGCGAGAGCAGGTCACCGCGGCGGATGACCAGCGAGCCCAGCGTCGTCGTCACGAACTTGCCGATGGCGCCTTCGGGACCAAAGAACTGCGCGATCTCCGCCGGCGAAGCCTCGATCTTCGCGCCCGCGGCGAACGGGTACTTGGTCGCGAGCGACTGCTGGAACGGCTGATGCACCTGCGCGCTCCAGATCTTGTTGACCTCCACCGCCGTCGGCTGGATCGTCACCGCATAGGCCTGCAGCAGCGGCCGAACCAGCAAAGGCCGGAGGGCCTGGCGCTGCGACGCGTCCATGCCGGTGAGCATCTGCTCGTCGACGTACTTGAGCGCATCGGCCAGCTCGGAGCCATTGCCTTCCAGCGTCTGCTGCATCAGCTGGCGCGCGCCCGGTCCGGGGTCGCCCTGGTTCTTGATCTGGTTGAAGCGCCCGCGCAGCTTCGACAGCGTGCCGAGGTAGCCGCGCAGGAGCGAGGTGTTGTCGCGCTCGACCACCAGGCGCGCGACGCCCGCGAATTCCCGGCCGATCGGGCCCATCGGAATCTCGGTGCGGTTGCCGCTCGCGTCGATGTTCACGTTGACCTGCGAAGGCGTGGCGCGACTGAAGAGGTTCTTGAACCAGTTCAGCGCCCCGGTGCGTGCCTGCTGCAGGCCGGCATTGACCAGCGATGGGTTGTCCCACGAGGTCTGGTCGTAGACGGTGTCGAAGACCTTGCGGATCGGCGAGTTCTGCGGATCGCCCAGCAGGTTCATCGCCACCACGGCCTGCTCGAAGCTGCCCATGTCCTTGACCGCGATGCCCTGCAGGAAGCGCTGCCACTCCTTGGCGTACTCCAGCTTGTACATGGTGGCGAGCGTCTTGCGGATCTGCTCGGGGCTGCCTTCGAGCGTCAGGTCGTCGTTGCCCGCGACGTTGAGCACCCAGTCCTTGCTCGATGTTTCCTTGTTGGCGGCATCACGGATGGCGTCGTCCACGTACTGCTGCCAGGCCTCGCGCGTGAACGCGCCCGAGATGGCGACGCTGCCGGCGATGGTGCCCTCGCTCTCGGCGCCGGCCGTCGCGCCCAGGATGCGCGCCACCGTCATTGGAGCGAAGCGTGTGGAGGCACGCGCCTTGATCTCGGCATACACCCGCTCGCGCGCCGGCATGCCGCGCACCACGCGGCGCAGGTTGTCGCGCGTCTGCTCGACCAGTGCGAGGTTGGTGTCGGCCAGCGCGGGCCAGTTGTCGTCGCCCACGCGGCGCAGGTAGAAAGTGATCATGCGTTCGGCGTCGCGGATGACCGCGGCGCGCGGCATGTCGCCACGGTTGCTTTCGAGCCAGCCGCGCCAGAAGCGCGATATCTGGTCCGTGAGGTGCGCGGTCTCCACCTGACGCTTGTCGGACAGCATGAGATACGTCTTGAGCGCGTTGTAGGCGTCCTGCACATCGGCCGGCGACGAGCCCGCATACAGGCCGCCGCTCTCTGCAGCGGGCGGCGTTGCCGGCGTGGCGGCCGACACAGCGACCGGCGCGGCAGGGTTGCCCGCTGCATCGGCACGCCGGAGCCGTTCCGGATGCGCGTTGACCTCGCGAAGGAACGCCTGCAGGTTGTCGGACACCGGCGCGAGCATCAGCTGCTTGACGCCGCCGTAATACTCGGCGACGAGCTTGTCCTCGAGCTGGTTGCCCTGGTAGAGGCCGAGCGAGAGCGACAGCGGACGGTCGTTGCGAAATTTCTCGAGTTGCTCGATGCGGTCCTGCAGGATGCCCAGTGCCTCGAAGCGCGTGCGCAGCCCGTTGTCGCTGGCCTGCAGCTTGACCACTTTGTCGAGGTCGGCCTGCACGTTCTCCACCAGCTGCCGGTTGCCCAGGTACGACCAGGTCCATCCGCCGAGCAGCAGCCCCAGCACGGCGACGAAGGCAAAGAAGCTCACGTAGCGCACGCGGGCCTTCACCGGGCTGGAGAACTGCCGCACCGTCTTCTTGTCGGCAAAGATCACCTTGGAAAACAGGTCGCGCAGGAAGAATCCGTTCTGCGAATAGATTTCCTTGGACTTGCTGGCCGCGTTGTTCAGCGTGAGCCCGAAACGCTTGGCGATGCGCTCGGTCGACAGGCTGCGCATCGTGCCCTCTTGCAATGCGCTGGTGAAGTAGAAGCCGCGGAACACCGGCTTGTGCTGGAACGGATTGCTCTCGAACAGCGTGGCGAGGAAGGCGCGCAGCGCGGGCTTGATGGCTGCGAATTCGAGCGGAAAGATCAGGAGCTCGGGCGACGGATCGCTGCCGCGGTGGCTCGCGAAGTGCGAGACGCTGATTTCCTTCAGGCCCAGGTAGAGCTCGTCGAAGCGCTTGTCGAACAGGGCCACCGCGTCCTGCTTCTCGTCGCCGTCGTAGGGCAGCGATGCGCCCCACACGCGGTCGCGCTCCATCTTGTCGCTGTCGCCGAAGAACTCCGCAAAGCCGGTGATCAGGTCGGCCTTGGTGAACATCACGTAGACCGGTGCGAACACCTCGAGCCGCTCGGTCAGCTCCTGCATGCGCTGGCGCAGATTCTTCGCAAGCTGGATCGCGAAATCGGGCCGGCTGCCGATCAGCTCGGGAATGCTCGCCGTGATGATGATCCCGTTGATCGGCGCCTTCGGCCGGTACTTCTTGAGCAGGTCGAGAAAGCCGAACCACTCCTTGCGGTCTTCCTGGTGAATCGAATAGCGGCCCGCGGTATCGAGCACGATGCCTTCGGTGGTGAAGAACCAGTCGCAGTTGCGCGTGCCGCCGATGCCCTGGATCACCGCGTTGCCCTTGTCGGCGAACGGGAACTGCAGGCCCGAATTCAGGATGGCGCTGCTCTTGCCCGCCGCCGGGTTGCCGATGACCATGTACCAGGGCAGCTCGTACAGCGCCTCGCTGCCCGACATCTGCCCGATCTTGGACGTCTTGATGGTCTTGACCGCCTCGACCATGCGCCCGCGCAGCTCGTCGATCTCGGCCTTGCGCTCGGGATCGCTGTCGCGCACGGCGGCATCGGCCTGGTCTTCGAGCATGTCGCCGAGCTTGCGGTTGGCCGAGCGGGTGCGCATGCGCCGGATGAACCACACGAGCAGCCACAACAGCAGCAGCACGGCGAAGATGCCGACCGCCCAGATCGCGCCGATCTCGAGCGTCTGCGCGCCGATCAGGAGGAACGCGCCGAGCGCGATGGCGCCGATCACCGAGAGGGTGCGCGGATCGGCCAGGAAACTGAAGAATCGCCGCATAGATGTTTCTGGAATCGGTCCGGTTTAGGTGGCTTGTCGTACGGAGTTCGGAGGGGTCGGCGGGCTCGCGGGGCCGGCCAGCATGGCCGTCCGGGCGCGCGCGTCCTGCACGGACAGCGCGAGCACATGCCGTGAATCTCGCACGGCGAGGTGACACGCCAGTGCCACGGCGGTCATGTCGGCCGCGGCCCCCAGATGGCCCAGGCTCGCGCAGACGGAAAGGTTGTTTTCGAAGGGCACGTGCGGCAGCCGCTCCTGCACGAGCTTGGCGACTTCGGTGACGCGGCTTGTGCGGTGATCGGCATCGCTCACGACCCAGTCGACGGTGTCGGGCTGCACGGCCGAAGCGGAGAGCAGGCGCTGGGCGAAGAGATCGAGCAGGCTCGCGTCGGGCATGCGCGCGGTGTCGGCGGACTCGTCGCGCTGGCCGCTTGCGCTGCGCGAGAGCACCAAGCCGTGCGGCTGCGCGAACAGCCCATCGCCGGCGCGCGCGAGCAGCAGGCCCGCGGCTGCTTCGCCAGGCACGCGACCGTTGCGGCGCGCCGCGGAATGAAGCAGGCCTTCGGCCTCCCAACGGGCGATGCATTCGTTGGAAATCGCGGAGTCGGCGGCCAATGCGATCCACAGCGCGGGCCGCTGTTCTCGGTGAAGCGCGAGGTTGATGCGGTCGAGCAGCGCCATCGCGGAAACGCCGGCTTCGCTCTTGAAGCAGTCGACGGTCCAGTGCTGCGAGGGATCGGCCTCGCGTGCGAGTTGCTGCACCCATTGCGTGGCGATCGCGCGCTCGCTCTCGCTCCATGCGCCCGGCAACAGCAGCGAGATGCACAAGTACGGCGCGGCAGCCGGCCCGGGAATGACTTCGCCGCTCGACACGAAACGCCCGGGCGCTCGCACGGACAGGGCATCGCCGGCATTCAGGATCGCATCGGTGGCAGAAGCCAGCAGCTCCTGCAGCACGTCGGACATCAAGTGGATGGCACGCAGTCGGTCGTCGGTCAGCGCATCGGCATCGAAAGCTTCCGGTGCGGGCCGCAGGGTCTCGCGCAGGTGTTCGCGGAGTTCGTTCGCGTCGAGGCCGGCGACGCAGCCCGCGAGCATGGGAAAGCCTTCGCCGTCGCGCAGCTCAGGCACCAGCTCGGGCGCTTGCGCCTGGCCGACCGCGGTGGCTACCGCGTCGGCATCGTTGCCGCGCGGCGTGTGAAGAGCGAATGCGAGCACAGCCATCTGAAGACGCTCTTGCTGTTGCGCATCGGCCGTTGCCCCCGTCGACGCGGCGGCACCCGTTGCAGCGGATGCTCCGCGCGCCGTCGGAGGCAACGCAACGGCGGGCGGCGGGCTCGCGAAGATCCGCCGCAGCACAAGATAGAACACCACCAGCGCCAGCGGCAACACGACGAGATAGAGCGCGATGTCGCTCGTGCTCGGCATGCGCGCCGTGTAGTTCCAGTAGACGACCACGATCACCCACACCGTGATGAACACGGCGGAGAACATGAGGGTGGGCTTGACCAAGCGCGCCAGCATCAAGGACTCGTCGATGCCTCTGTCAGGCGGCGACGCACGCGGACGCGATGCCGCATGCCGTGCCTGCAGCCAACGAAGCGGCCTTTGTCATTCGGATGCGGAAGCGATCTGGCTGGAGAGCAACGTGCAGCCGCAGCGGGCCTTGTCGCCATGCCGCGCAACGTACCGGCCGTCGAGCATGACGTAGCGGCTGCCGGTCACGATGGGGTTGATGCCGTGGCCGGGCCGCGGACACGACACGAGGTCGCCGATGCGTGCGACGCGGCGCTCGTCGATGCTCGTGTTCTCGGACGCGGTGATCACGATGCCGCCGTGGTCGGTCTTGTCGTGCAGGACGATCCACGGACGATCGTTGTCCGCGGTGGGTTGATCCTCTTCCATTCGAACTCCCCCTTGCTTGCCTCGTTGGTTTGTCGATGCGACCGATGCCGTGCCGGCATTCAGTCGCGTGGCAATTTGAAACCGGGCTTGCGGTACTCCACGTGACCGTAGTCCTTGATTGAAGACCAGCGACCACCCCACACAAGCCCTACGGACTCGGCCACCTCGCCATAAAGACGGTAGCCCTCCATGGCCCACGGGTCTCTTTCCGAGATCACCAGCTTGCCATTGCGATAGAACGCATTGTCTGCCGCAAGTCCATATTGATGATAGCTTTGATTCGCCTTGGCGAGCGTCACCGTGTTGCCCAACGCAGCGAGTTTGGCCTGCCGTTCGGGACTGCGATAACCCTCGAGCAACGCGAGGTCGTAGCCGTGCTTCTCTTTCATGATCTTGTAGACCAGGAGCAGGCGATTGCGGAAGTCCGCATCGAGCACGGCCCAGTCGCGACTGCCTTCCTTGGTGAGCGGACGGACCTGTTCGACCTCTGCGGTTGCGAAGATTTCAGGTGGCAGCGCAGGCGGCGGCACGAGCTGCTCGCCCTTAAGAAGCGCCTCGATCTTCGGATCGCTTGTCGCCGTCGAGTCATCAAAAAACAGGACGCGTCCGGTTCCGAAGGCCACGCTCAACATCACCGGAATGACGAGCAAGCCCATGCCCGACAACAACAGATAACGATGACGTACGGCGAAAGTACGCACACCCAAACCGCCATCTCGCACCAACTGAAAACTTGCTTCGGACACAAGTCCGAATCGATGGCCTAACTTGATAAAAAAGACTGCAGTTGCAGTCGTCAAAGTGATCGTGGCTCGCAACACACGCTCACGAAAAGAAGGGAACAAGAAGATGGCAAGCGCAGCCACCATCAAGGCAAAATAACAAAAGAGAGCGAAGAAGATCAACGGTGTTCGAAGAGTGCAATTCATTGTATGAGTCGCACAACACTTCGAACCGCTCGCCGCAACAACTGCATCCAAGTTGCAACGTTGCGTCGGTCACACCATAAGCCGCGGGGAGAAAAAACATGCCTGCTTTCGGGACCACCCATCCATGATGGGCGCGCCAGACGACAACAAGGGACGGCCGAGCCTGCTCGGTTCCAGCACTTCCGCCGCGGACGCATCGTCTGCAACAGCACCCAATGCGGAATCCACGCGCGTGCTCGCGCAGCTCGGCGGCCGCGAGAGCGGTGAGAAGTCCTTCTTCAAGCGACCGAGCGTGTGGGCTTCACTCGCACTATTGATCGGCGTTGCAGGTGCCACGACCTATCAGCTGCAATCGAAACGCACCGATGCATCGGTGAACGTCGCAACCGCTACGCCAGTGAAACCCGCACCGGCAGCCGAGGCTTCACCCGTTGCGCGGCCAGCGCCCGAAACACCCGCTCCCGCCAGTACAACGACACCCGCTGCAGCGCCTGAACCGACAACCGCACGCATCGTCGAAGGCGACACGTCCTCACACTCTCAGCACCAACAGCAATCCACACCGTTCGCTGCGATCGGCGCGCAGCCCATGGTCGTTCCGCCTTCGGGCAAGTCGGCGCGCGCCGCGGCCACAACAAATCCGCCACGCGCAGAGAAGACGACGATGACTGCTGCAGCCGCAAAGAAGCCGACGCAAGTCGCTTCGTCGAAGCAACCTGTGCGCGCGGCCGACGGCAAGCCCGTCAAGACGGCAGCCAATGCATCGAAGACGCCGAAGCGCGCCAATAACAACGCCGCACAGACGGCATCGCGCCCCAGCAAGCCCGATCCCGACACCGACCTGCTGACCGCCCTCCTCAGGCGCAGCAAGGCACCAGACCCCGCGCCGCAGCCATCGGCGCTGGCCGAGGTCGCGGCGGATTGCAAGTCCGGCCAGCGATGCAAACCATGAGCCCCCGTGCCGACGTGAATCAAGACGATGCCATCCGCTGACCGCAGCGCGCTCTGGGCCGAGATCAGCCAGGCCAACCGGCTCTACCGTCTCGAGGTTCCAGGCGCTTCCACAACCAACGCCAGCATCGACGCCCTGCGCGTCGAAGGCTGGGTGCAGCGCGAGGCCGTGTCGCAGCCGTTCGAGATGCGCATCGTCTGCCTGAGCCTGCGCGCCGATCTCGCGCTCTCGTCGATGATCGATCAGCCCCTCACGCTGATCACCGTGCTGGCCAACGGCTCGACCGGCAAGCGTACCGGCCTCATCCGCGCGGTGGAATCGCTCGGCTCCGACGGCGGCCTCGCACGCTATCGCCTCACGCTCGTGCCATGGATCTGGCTGGCCACGCAGCAGGGGCGCAGCCAGGTGTTCCAGCAACGCTCGGTGGCCGACATCATCGAGCGTGTGCTCGCGCCGTATGCCGACGCGGGCAGTTGGGCCTTCTCTTCCGAGGTGAGCGGCTTCCTGGCCGATGCGCCCATTCGCACCTACTGCACGCAGTACCGCGAGAGCGACTTCGATTTCTTCTCGCGCCTGCTCACCGAAGAGGGCCTGGCCTGGCGCATCGAGGAAGACGAGAAAGCGCCCCTGGGGCACAAGCTCGTGATCTTCTCGGCGAACGATGCGCAGCCTGCGGACCCGGGCTCGCCCATCCGCTTTCATCGCAAGAGTTCGCAGGAGCGCAGCGATGCCGTGCAGGCGCTGGTGCGCCGCATGCGGCAGTCGGTGGCGCAGGTGCATTTGAGCGCATGGAACGTCGACGGCAAGCGCCAGTTGGCGGGCAGCGCCGCCGCGCGATTTGCGGTCGGCGGCAAGAACGCACCGCGCATCGAGTACGACGACGTGCTCGGCCTGAACGACCGCAGCCGCGGCTGGGACAGCAACCGCACGCTCGAACGCTATGCCGGCCTGATGATGGAAGCGGCCGAATGCCGCGCCGACGTGATGCTCGGCCACAGCACCGTGCGCACGCTGCGCGCGGGCACGCGCATCGAAGTCGACGATGCACCGGCGCTTGGATTGCAGGCGAAGCCCGCGCTGCTGTTGGACACCGTCGAGCATGTGGGCATCAACAATCTGCCGAAGGACACCGCGGCATCGATTGCTGCGCAGTTGGGCGATCTGTCGGAGCACCTTGTGTTCGACAGGCCCTGTGCATCCGTCACTGCCGAAGACGATGTGTTCGGGCTGGTGCCGACAGCCACGGGCAGCGCGCACGACGAGACGAACGATGTCCATCCGCAAGCGCAGAGCCTTGCCGCGGCGAAGACGCTTGGCTATGCCAACAGCTTCTCGGCGGTGCATCTGGATCGTCCGTGGCGGCCCGTGCTCGCGGCCGCCGACGGCGCGCGGCTGCATGCCAAGCCCACGGCCAGCGGCGTGCACAGCGCGATCGTCGTCGGGCCCTCGGGCGAGACCTCGCCGAACGGCGCGGACGAGCTGTATTGCAACGACCGCGGCGACGTGCGCGTGCGCTTCCATTGGCAGACCAACGATTCGGCCGGCGGCGATGCGCAGAACACCGGCGGCGGCGACGCCAAGGACAACCGCAGCACGCGATGGATTCGCGTGGCGCAGCGTCAGGCCGGTCCCGGCATGGGCTGGCAGTGGCTGCCGCGTATCGGACAGGAAGTGCTGGTGAAGTTCGTCGACCTCGATGTCGACCAGCCGGTGATCGTCGGTGCGCTGTACAACGGGCGCGGAGATGGCGGCATCGAGCCTACGCCTGGCGGTGCATCGCGCAATCAGGAAGGCTCAGCAAGCCAGGGCCAGCAGAGCGACGTCTTTGCGCAGGCCCGCAATGGATCGCCGAGCGCGCAGGCCAATCTCGCTGCTGGCCACGCGCCGGCCTGGCACGGTTCGAGCGCGGATGACAGGGGGCATCGCAACGCTGCGGCGCTGAGCGGCTTCAAGACGAAGGAGTTCGGCGGCGAGGGGTTCAGTCAGCTGGTATTCGACGATTCGAATCAGCAGTTGCGCGTGCAGCTGCATGCGAGCACGGCGCACAGCCAGTTGAACCTCGGACATCTGATTCATCAGGCAGACAACTTCCGCGGGAGCTTCCGCGGACAGGGGCTCGAGCTTCGCACCGATGGCTATGCAGCCTTGCGTGGTGGGAAGGGCGTGCTGTTGAGCACGTACCACGGGGCCGGTGGGAAGCAGCTTGAACCTGTTGGCGACTTTGCTGCGGGCATGGCGTTGCTCAAACAAGTGCAGCAGCTGGGGCAGGCGCTGAGCGAAGCCGCGATGAAGCACGAGACCGTGCAGCTCGCCGGGCATATCGGTTCCGACAAGGCCAACGCTTCACAGCTCGACAAGGAGCGCGCACCGTACGCGGCGATGGAGCATACGGCGAGCGGGATGGTGGCCGGCGATGCGCTGGAGACGGCGTATTCGGATGCGTCGGACAAATCCATAGCTACCGGCGATGGCAAGGTGCCGCACACGACCGATGCGGTTGTTGCGCTGGCTGCGCGCGGCGGCCTGGCGATGGTTGCGGGGCAGCAATTGCAGATCGTGGCGGGTGAGACTGCGACGTTGGCCAGCGGTGGGGATATCAACCTGGCGCTGGCGGATGTGCTGAGGGTGCATAGCGGGCAGGCTATTGGGCTGCTGGCTGGCGCGCAGAAGGCGGATGCCGAGTCGGGTCTGTCGATCATTGCGGGCAGCGACGACCTGGATTTTCAGGCGCAGCACGATGAATTGCGGGTGCAAGCCAAGGATGCGCTGAAGATCGCGAGTACCGACAAGACGGTGGAGTTCGCGGCGAAGAAGAAGATCCGCATTGCGACCGCGCAAGGCGCGTCGATCACGTTGCAGAACGGGGATATCACGTTTGAATGCCCGGGGAAGATTACCTATCACGCGGTGCAGCGGAAGCTGGCGGGGCCGACGAGCCTTCAACATCCCCTTCCCGCAAACCCCGACGCCGCGCCGTTCCAGCGCAAATACGTCATTCGACGTGCCACCGACAACCAACCGATTCCTCGCCAGAAGTATCGAATCACCATGGACGATGGCCGCACCATCGAAGGCGTCAGCGACGACAAGGGCGAAACGGAATTCGCCAAGTCCGACGGCATTCAAAACGTGGTGATTGAACTCTTGTACGACCGCGCATGACCAATCAGGAACTCGATACGCAAGCGCCCACGACATCTCCCGGGATGGACAAAAGCGATGTTCACGCCGGCTTCCTTCCCGGCCTCGTCATCTTCGTGCACGGCGTCAATTCGGACGGCGAGTGGTACGAGCAGTGCGAAGAGGGCCTGATTGATGGCCTCAATGAGCGTCTTGGTTATAGCCGGGCGTGGCTTTCGGATCGGGCAACGCTGCGCAAGGTGGAGTACAAGCCTGAACTCACCGCCGAAGGCGGCATAGATTTTGGGTTGGACGGCGACAGCTTCGTTGCCGATCCTGGCCGTTCCCCGGTGATCCGATTCCGCTGGGGCTACAAAGCAGCAGGGAAAGATGGCACAGACACCATCGACGAGAAAAAAGAATATGCCGGCAAGATTTACCTGAACGAGCTCGACGCATGGGGCGGCGGTCCGTTCCAGAATGGCACGTCGGCCTTGCCTTACATGTGGGGCAATGGCCTGGACGACCGCCTGTTCTGGTGGATCTACGCCAACATGCTGCCGGTCGAAGGACGCGACGTGTACGCCTGCCCGCCGCGCACCTACTACGCACACGGAGCGCATCGGCTCAAGGAACTCATCAAGGCCATCCGCAAGAAGCAGCCCGACTGCCCCATCACCGTGGTTTGCCACAGCCAGGGCAACATGGTCACGCTGGGCGCGGCGATGCTGGGTATTGCGGAGGGCGCGCTAGCCGACACCTACATCCTGGCCAACCCCCCTTACAACCTCGACTCCAGCACCATGGATGCGTTGTCGAACTCCGAGGGGTTCAATTTGGAGGGCGAAGCTGGTGGCGTCACCAGCGAGGCCCGCCAGGAAACGTTCAAGAACTTCTTGCAGGCAGTGGTGGAGCGCTTCAACAAGGCGCACCAGAAACTCGAAGACATCAACGACAGGCAACGCAGCCAGGATCCCGAGACGGGGGAGGATCTTTTTGTCTTGAACAATATGGGTGATGCGTCGGACACACCCTATCCCTATGTCCCGGGAGAGGACCGCGACAACCGTGGTCGCGTATTCCTCTACTGCAACCCGCACGATCAGGTTATTGGTGTCACACCGGTACAGGGCATGGGATGGCAGGGCGTGAGCAAAGCACAGCGCGATGCTCTCGACACCAACAACCGCTTTTATGTCCGCGTGTGGGCGCAACCCAAGACCGGCGGTCGCGCTGGCAGCGGCTTCCAGGTGGGCAGTCCTGACTGGAAGCAGTACAACTATCTGGAAGACAACCACAGCAAGCGTTTCTGGAATCCACCGGCGCCACTGGCTCGCTATCGACTGTCTTACAACGAGAAGCAGAGCTTCGTCTCCAAAGTGATCACAACGGTAGCCGCCCCGTTGCTGATCGTCGCCACGCGCCTAGTCAATGTGCGCATCAACGACGATCCGAAAAAAGGGTGGACGGTAAGCATCAATGCACCGGAGTTGCCGGACCCGTTCGTGCCCATGAGCCGTCGCACAGCCAATCCCAGCGTGGACGATGCGGCCGACTACAAAGGCCGTCGTGACAACGACTTCGACGAGGGCAAGGACCCAGCACGGGGCTATGTGAACAAGGATGGTGACTTCGGCAAGGCGTACGGTGTGGACGGCAGCGGCGATGCCAGCACCGAAGCGGGTCTGCGCTACGAGATCAACGCTCGCTTGAAAATGGAACAGGCGGCGGGACGGCTCGGAAAAGAAGAGAGCGACATGAAGACCCAAACCACCGCGTTTCTGAAAGAAAACCCCAACGCCACCGATCACTCGACCATCGTGGGGAACGCCATGCATGCGCGCAAGGCCATTGCCTATGACGTGGCTATTGGTTGGGTCAATCCGTCGGAGATCACAGCGGAAGATTTGAAAGACTTCAGACAGTTTGCCGACTGGCGATACCTGCACCGAAATCCGTTAGATACCCTGAACTTCAGAGAATACGATCAGAAGGGTTTTTTCAATGGCCACCAGCTCTTTCATACCTATGACATGCAGCACATGGCCGACAACGCTCCCAAGATAGTCGATAAACGCAAGAGCAACTTCATCGCCAA
Source organism: Variovorax paradoxus EPS (assembly GCF_000184745.1). Taxonomy (NCBI): domain Bacteria; kingdom Pseudomonadati; phylum Pseudomonadota; class Betaproteobacteria; order Burkholderiales; family Comamonadaceae; genus Variovorax; species Variovorax paradoxus. The sequence goes on from NC_014931.1 coordinate 6,044,495, forward strand.
AATTCATTAATGAATGCACGCCGCACTTTGATGCTGGGAGCCATAGTGGCACTACTCGATTTTTTGGGGCTGAATAGACTGGCAAGCGCTCAGATCACCAAACCCACAAACACCACCAGCCCAGTGCCCCAACACAATTCCAGTTGGCCACAAGGGGCAGCAGCACAACTGATCGCAGGCAATGTCATCACGCCGCTACGGCACATCGCTTATTCAGCGGACTGGTTTCTTCGGGAGCTCATCGCTTTCAGTCCAGAAGACACACCTCCGAACTCATTTCGAGCGACCATCGTCAATAGTTCCGGAGCAGTGCCACTCGTCGGATACGTGGAAGGGTATATCTCCGATCTCGCGGAGAGCTACTCATTGCCCGTGAGCTACTTTGACCAGACGGTCGATGGCTACCACATGTTCTTGTGGAACGGCGTGAAGATGAAGGGATTGCAGATCGTCACTTCGTTGCCTGAAAGCCTGACGCAAGACGAGGTCCAGAAGCTATGGGACTACGCCTACTTGTCTTACGGCAACGTCTCCAAACCAACACTCACATCTATCCCGGGGCTGTCCGGCTGGAACGGCCTAGCGACTGCATGGAACTTAATCGCGACGCCCGAGGCCAAGGCCGTCTGGCTCACCAGTTCGGATGCACCCAGTCGCCCTAAGTACAAGCAATCCAATGAGTCTGGCGTTCAACTGATCGTGGGCCATCCAGCCTATGAAAGCGGACGCAAGCCGCTCGCCTATTTCACCGCCCCTGTGGTCGTCAGGAACAACGACGCCCAGCCCAGCTATCCCCAAGAGCGCAAGCGTGTTGCTGCTTTGCGCGAGTCGGTCGAGCAGGTCTGCGCGGCAGCGGGCCTGTCCCCCGCCGATGTCGGTACCGTCATGCGCGACAGCGGCCGGGGTTCGCGCGAGGCCGCCACGCGTCTGTCGGATACCGCAGCCGCGCTCTCCCCTTTGGCGCCCAAGCTCGATATGTTGAAGGACACGTTGGACATGACCTCGCTGCTGGGTGACCTCGGCGCATCGACGGTGAACTACTCACTTCTGATGGCCGCTTTTGCCTGCCATGAACGCAAGCACCCTGTGTTGTATCTGTCCAGCCGTGATCCCGAAGCGGGCCGGGCCATGCTGATCCTGCCATCACCGGACTATTCGGTCACGGATGAAGCTCGACGCGATCGAATGATCAAGTACGGCAAACAGACAAACCGTCCATGGTGGGGCGAGCGCAAAGACGGCAAGGCGGACTACTGATGAATATGAGCTTTGGCTCGGGCCCTCTCCGCGTTCTGACGATGAGCGTGCTGCTCGCCATCGCGTTGGGCGGTTGCACAACCTCCTTGCCGGAAAAGCAATACACCAACACAGGCTACGACGACGAGAACTACGACCTGCGGCTCTGCTGGAAGAAATTCGTTCTTCGACGTGCGACCGACAACCGCCCGATGCCCAGGGAAAAGTACGAGATTCGGGACATTCGCAATGTCCTGGTAAGTACCGGTGTCACGAACGAAAAAGGAGAGACCGTGCCCGTACGTTGTCACCCCGATGGTCCGCTGAAAATGACTCCCGTGTATCCGCGGTAGATGCCTGGGTCGGGGTCCGCCATGCCGTTCATGGACCTCATGCCACGCTGGTTTGAAGCTTCATTGCCGCATGGGCGATACGCGCGTTCTGCCATCACTTCTTGCAACGCTGTCCGACTCGCAAACGCGACGCGCGGCACAAGCCATCGGTCAATGGCAATGGTTCAACCGGGACGGCACCATCGGCAATTGGCTTGCGCCTGCACTGGACGACGGCGTCGCCGATACGGCCGACCATCTCGAACTGGATGCGCTGCAATTTGCATCGCTTCTCGATGCGGCGGAGGCGGAGGCGGAGGCGGAGGCGGAGGCGGAGGCGGAGGCGGAGGCGGAGGCGGAGGCGGAGGCGGACGGCATCTTCGCGCAATTGCTTGAAACGGTATCGCAGCTGGTGCCTCGAACTGGGAGAGCGCTGTTTCATCGACAGCTTCAACGCACCCTCGAAATCGCCACCGGCCTGCATGTTGCAGGCAACCCGATCGATTGCAGTTCGTCGTGCTCTCGCTGACCTGTGGCGAATATTTCTACAAGCACCCCGACCTTGCCGACACTTGGCAAGCGGTTGCGCAAGGAACCAGTCTTGCAGCCATGATGAAAAACTGGAGCGACGATCTGTGGAACGCACTGGAAAACCGCACTCAATGAAACGCCTCACTACCCTTACTCTTTGCGCGCTTGCGCTGCTGGTCTTGCCATTGGCGGCTTGCAGCGGCAAGGAGCGGGCGCGCGAGAGCTACAGCGCCAATATCAGCCCGTACAACCACACTGCGGACCATATCGAACTCTATGTGGATGGCACTTTCGGCGGCCATTCGAGCGCCTATGGCGGTGGTGGAAGTTTTGTTTGCTGTGTCTCCTACCCCGCCCAATGGCGTCCTGGCCTCAGTGCCAAGGTGAGGTGGGCCACCTCCAGCGGCATACCGGGCGACAGGCGGCCGGAAGCCTATGTTCAGACTTGGCACGAAAAAGTCGTTCCGATCGAAAAATACGACGTTCCGGGCGGCACGCTCAACGTCCACTTCCTTGCAGGGGGAGAAGTTCGACTGATCATCTCCAGCAAAGGCGCCGGCGCGAAAGACTATCCTGGGCCGGAGTACCCGGTGAAGCCGCCAAGCTGGAAATGGTGAATCAAGGCAAGCAAGAGATTTGAAGGATCTGGGAGGAACAACCATGGCCGAATTCCGCGAAGGCTGGTACGAAATCAGCTTTGATGCCAAGACCCGCGACCAGCGCTGCCGCTACTACAAGACCAGTTCGCTCACACCGCCCCACCCAGCGTCTTCACCAACCCCGAGTGCTGCGCATAGAACCGGCTCACCTCGTCGATCACCCCCGCGTGCTGCTCTTCGGCATGCGCTGCAATCTCCGTCACCTGCGCGGGTGACAGCTGCGAGGCCTGCTCCGGCGTGAGTTGCGTCTGCCCCGGCTGCAGCATCCGCCCCAACACGCCGCCCGCCAGCATCGACGCCGCGGCCGGACCCAGCGTCGCCAGTATCTGGTTGAGCACGCCGGCCTGCTGCATCGGCGAAGACTGGCCGAACAACCGACCCACCGTGTCGCCGAACGCAGGCGTCTGGTCCGAGCGCATCGCCGCTGCGAGCCCCGCGCCGATCGCGTCGGGCGAGGCGTGCTGGGTGATGACCTGGTCCACATGCGGACCACCGGTGTCGCTGCCGATGGCTTCTTGAAGAATGTCGAGCAATCCCATGTCGGCGCTCCTTCCTGGATGGAGAGAAGAGAAAGAAGCGTCGATCCTCGACCTGCACCCCTGAGCGGCGGCTGACCGACCGACCAATCGACCGTGCGCGGCCGTCGCGCACGGCTCACTGATTGCCGGCCTACTTCGCTATCCTGCCGGCTGGCCAAGACGAAGGATTCGATTTTGCAAACGCACCCCGCCATTCAAGCCGCCATGGAACGCGATTTCGGCGCCATTGCCGATCTGGTTCGCCTCCACGCCCAGCACACGCCCGACCATGCCGCGCTCGCGGACGCGCAGCACGCGCTGAACTACGGCGCACTCGACGCGCTGATGGACCGCATCGCCGCCAGCCTGCAGCGCGACGGCCTCAAGGCCGGCGACGCCGTCGCGGTCTGCGCCACGTCGTCGGTGAACTACGCGGCGGTGTTCCTCGGCGCATTGCGTGCAGGCATCGCCGTCGCCCCGCTCGCGCCCGGCTCCACGCCCACCAGCCTCGCCCGCATGATCGAAGACGCCGACGCGCGCATCCTCTTCACCGACGCCTCGGCCGCCGACGTGGTCGGCCCCGCGAAGGAAGGCGGCATTCCGCGTGTCGCGCTCGACGGCTCTTCGGCGGGACGCGATTTCGCCACCTGGCTCGCACCGGTCGGCGCCAGGCCCGAGGCCGTCGAGGTGCAGCCTTCGTGGGCCTTCAACATCATTTACTCCTCGGGCACCACCGGCGAGCCCAAGGGCATCGTGCAGGGGCACGGCATGCGCTGGGCGCACGTGCAGCGCGGCGCCAAGTACGAGTACAGCGCCGACACGGTCACGCTGCTGTCGACGCCGCTCTACTCCAACACCACGCTGGTGGTGTTCTTCCCTACCATCGCCTTCGGCGGCTGCGTGGTGCTGATGCCCAAGTTCGATGCCGGCGGCTACCTGCAGCTGGCCGAAGCGCGCCGCGTGACGCACACGATGCTGGTGCCGGTGCAGTACCAGCGGCTGATGGCGCACCCGCGCTTCGACGCGCACGACCTCTCGTCGTTCCAGTTCAAGTTCAGCACCAGCGCGCCCTTCAACGCCGCGCTCAAGGCCGACGTATTGAAGCGCTGGCCCGGCGGACTGATCGAGTTCTACGGCATGACCGAAGGCGGCGGCACCTGCATCCTCGAGGCGCACCTGCACCCGACCAAGCTGCACACGGTGGGCCAGCCGGCGACGGGCAGCGACATCCGGCTGATCGACGAGGAAGGCAACGAACTCCCGCAGGGCAACACCGAGGTCGCCGGCGAAGTGGTGGGCCACTCGGCCGGCATGATGACCGGCTACCACCGCCAGCCCGCGAAGACGCGCGAAGCTGAATGGTTCGACGCCACCGGCAAGCGCTTCATCCGCACGGGCGACGTGGGCCGCTTCGATGCCGACGGCTTTCTCACGCTATTCGATCGCAAGAAGGACATGATCATCAGCGGCGGCTTCAACATCTACCCGAGCGACCTCGAAGCCGTGCTGCGCGGCCATGCGGCGGTGGCCGACGTGGCGGTGGTGGGCATGCCTTCGGAGCAATGGGGCGAGACGCCGGTGGCCTTCGTGGTGCGCCGCGAGAACGACGCCACCACCGAAGACGCGCTGCTGCAATGGACGAACGACCAGCTCGGCAAGACGCAGCGCCTGGCGCGCCTGCACTTCATCGAGGAGCTGCCGCGCAGCGCGATCGGCAAGGTGCTCAAGCGCGAACTTCGGGAATTGCGGTAACGGCCGGACGCGCCTCCGGCTGACGCGCCGGGGCCTGGAGAAGAGGCACGATCGCGGCATCGATGAAATCTCTTCGCGGCCAGCTCGTCTTCTTCTGGGTGCTGCTGTTCAGCGTGTGCGCCGCGCTGGCCGTGGTGATGCTCACGCTCTACCGCAGCAGCGCGGGCGCGCAGGTCGAGGCGGGGCAGGCGGCCACCGAGCAATCGTGCCGCGCGATCGCGGCGCGCTACGCCAAGTCGGTGAGCGAGCCCTCGCCCCCGCAACCGCAGGTCGACCTGCTGCAGGTGCTGCTGCAACTGGTGCTGATCGAGGCGCCGCATGTCGAAGGCGGCGTGTGGCAAGGGGCCGGCGGGCTGCTGGCCTATGCCTACCCCACCTATGAAGGCAGCGGCGTCAAGCGGGACGTGCCCGCCGCCGAGCAGCCGCTGATCGTCGAACTCTCGCAACTCGCGGCGCGCACCCAGCAGCCGCAGACCGACGTGGTGCGCGGCAGCCGCGAGGCGCTGATCGTCTCGGCCTGCCCGCTCTCCGCGCCGGGCAAGGACCTCGCGGCCTGGACCATGACGCGCACCCACGCCGGTGCGCTGGCGGCGCAAGGGAGCCTGCGCGCCGGGCTGGCGGTGCTGCTGCTGGTCGTGCTGGCATCGGGGCTGTGGCTCGGCTTCATCCTGTTGCGCGGGCTGCGCCATGTGCAGCGCCTCGAAACCCGGTTGGCCGAGGCCGATGCAAGCGGCGACGCGATGCCCGAGCTGCCGCGCACCGGCGTGCAGGAGCTCGACCGCATCGTCGACGGCTTCAACCGCTACCGCCTGCGTTTCGAGGAAGCGCGTGCGAACCTGCGCGCGGCCGCACAGCAGCGCAGCCGCGACCAGCGGCTGGCAGCGCTCGGCCGCATGACGGGCGGCGTCGCGCACGAGATCCGCAACCCGATCGCGACGATGCGCCTCAAAGCCGAGAACGCGCTGGCCGCCACGCCCGAGCGGCAGGGCGAGGCGCTGCGCACCATCGTCGGCCAGATCGACCGGCTCGACGGCCTGGTGCAGAGCCTGCTCGCGCTGGTGCAGCCGGTCACGCTGGCGCCGCAGGAGGTCGACCTGCACCGCTGGCTCACGGACCGCACGGCTGCCGTCGCGGCGAAGGCAGCCATCGGCGACGTGCAGGTCGCGCTGCGGCACGAGGTCCCCGCGAAGGCGGTGTTCGACCCGGTACACCTGGCGCGCGCCATCGACAACCTGCTGGACAACGCCGTGCGCCACGCGCCGCGCGGCGGTCGCGTGACGCTGACCGCATTGCAGCCCGATGCGCGCAAGCTGGCGATGCGCGTGGACGACGACGGCCCCGGCGTGCCCGAGTCGCTGCAACCGCATCTCTTCGAGCCCTTCGCCACCGGCCGCGCCGACGGCACCGGGCTCGGGCTGGCGCTCGCGCGCGAGGTGGCGCTGGCGCACGGCGGCGAGCTGCACCATGTGCCGCTGGCGCAGGGCACCCGCTTCGAACTGGAGATTCCATGGCGCACCTGCTGATCGTCGATGACGACGATGCCTTTCGCGACACGCTGGCCGAGACGCTGCAGGGCCTCGGCCACGACGTGATCGCCGCGGCCGGCGGCGCCGAGGCGATGGAGACGCTGGCGCGCGGACGCTTCGACGCCGTGTTCCTCGACCACCGCATGCCCGGCATGGACGGCCTGCAGACGCTCGCCGCCATGCAGGCGCGGCTGGTGCACCTGCCGCCGGTGATCGTGCTCACCGCGTTCGCGAGCGCGGGCAACACCATCGAGGCGATGCGCCTGGGCGCCTTCGACCATCTGGCCAAGCCGATCAGCCGCGAGGCGGTGCGCGAAGTGCTGGAACGCGCGCTGCAGCAGCGGACGACCGCAACGCCGTCGAGCGCCCCGGCGGAAGAAGACGACAGTGGCGGCGACTTGATCGGCCCTGGCCACGCGATGCGCGAAGTGCACAAGCGCATCGGCCTGGCCGCGGCGAATTCGATGCCGGTGCTGGTGCTCGGCGAAACGGGCACCGGCAAGGAAATGGTAGCGCGCGCGCTGCACCGCCATTCGGCACGCGCCGACCGGCCCTTCGTGGCTATCAACTGCTCGGCCATTCCGAAGGAGCTGCTCGAAAGCGAACTCTTCGGCCATGTGCGCGGCGCGTTCACGGGTGCCACGGGCGAGCGCCCGGGATGCTTTCGCGCGGCCGACGGCGGCGTGCTGCTGCTCGACGAGATCGGCGACATGGCGCTGGACATGCAGGCCAAGATCCTGCGCGCACTGCAGGAGGGCGAGGTCACGCCGCTGGGCAGCCACAGAACGATCAAGGTCGACGTGCGCGTGATCGCCGCGACGCACCGCGACTTGGCCGCCGCAGTGCGCGAGGGGCGCTTTCGGGAAGACCTGCTCTACCGGCTCGATGTGCTCTCGATCCGCCTGCCGCCGCTGCGCGAGCGGCTGGCCGACATCATTCCGCTGGCCGAGCACTTCCTGCGTCGCGCGGCAACGCCAGAGGCACCGAAGGCGCTGTCCGCCGACGCCGCGCAGCGGCTGCTGAGCCACCCCTGGCCCGGCAACGTGCGCGAGCTGCGCAATGTGATGGAGCGTTGTCAGGCGCTGGTGCGCCACCGCGTGATCGGCGGCGCGGACTTGGCTGCAGCACTGGGCACAGCGCGCCCCGGCGAGACCGAGCAGACGCTCCCGGCCGGCTGGCTCGACGCCGAGCTGCCCGCCGCCGTGGAGCGGCTGGAGCGGCTGCTGATCGCGAACGCGCTCGCAGAGTCCGGGGGCAATCGCGCCGAGGCTGCACGCCGGCTGGGCATTCACCGGCAGTTGCTCTACCGCAAGCTCACCCAGCACGGCCTTGAGTAAGGCGTGGTGTCCGAAAACCGGACATTCGGTGTCCCGGGATCATCCGGGCACCGACCGCCCTGTGCGCGCAAGCTGTTGATTCCAAAGGGTTTCCTGGCTGGCACGTTGTGTGAGATGTCCTTGGGCATCCATCCACACAAGGAGCCCTCCATGACACCCCGCATCACTTTCATCGCCGCCGCCTGCCTGCTGGCCGGGGGCGTCGCCTTCGCGCAAATGCCGCCGCCACCGCCCGGCGGACCGGTGCCTCCTGCGCCCATCGCTGCAACGCCCGAGGCCGGCACCATCACCGTCAGCGGTCGCGCACAGCAGTGGCTGATCAACCCGAACGGCGAGGCCGACGGGCTGCTGCTCTCGGACGGCACGCAGGTCGCGTTTCCGCCGCATCTCTCCGCGGCCGTGATGCAGATGCTCAAGCCGGGTGACACGGTGCAGGTCAGCGGCTGGCGCGCGCCGAACGTGCCAGTGGTGCGCGCCCAGGCCATCTCCGCCAACGGCCGCAGCGTGACCGACCAGCCGCCGGCACCGGGCATGGCCCCGCCGCCACCGCGCGAATCGGGCGCGCTCAGCGCCATGACCGCGGGCGGCCGCATCGCGCGCCTGCTCTACACCGACCGCGGCGACGTCCATGGCGTGATGCTCGAAGACAAGACCATCGTGCGTTTCCCGCCGCACATCGGCGCCGCGTATGGCGCGCAGTTGCAGCCCGGTGCGCCGCTGCATGCGCGCGGCTGGGGAACCCGCGGCGCGCAGGGCGCGGCGCTGGAAGCGACGAGCCTGGGCCAGAGCGCCGACACCGTGCGCGAAGTGTTCAGCGGACCGGGTCTCGAGCCCGCACCGCCGGTCGGCGGCCCGCGTGGACCGCGCGGCCGGGGCCCTGTGCCGCCGGCCCCGGTGATGCCGCTGCCAGCGCCGGACCCGGCCTCCTGACCCTCGCGCGAAACCCGCCATGACCCGCCCCTCCGTGCCCATCACACCCGCGCGCCGCAGCCTGCGGGCGCTCGACGCGCTGGCCTTCCTCGCGCCCGACATCCAGGGCGGCGTCGGGCCGTTCCTGATCGTCTTCATGGCCGGCACGCTGGCCTGGGACCCGCAGCGCATCGGCACCGTGATGTTCGTCTCGGCACTGGTGGGGCTCGCGGTGCAGGCGCCGGCCGGCGCGCTGATCGACAGCGTGCGTCACAAGCCGCGCTGGATCGCGGGCGCGATCTCGCTGATCGCCGTGAGCCTGCTCGTCATGGCGAACTGGCCGAGCTATGGCGTGATCCTCGCCGGGCAGTCGCTCATCGGCGCGGCCGGCACGCTGGTCGCACCGGCGATCGCGGCGACCAGCCTCGGCATGGTGGGCCGCGCGGGCCTGGACGCGCGCATCGGCCGCAACGCCGCGATCACCGCGGCGGGCACGGTGCTGTGGGCGCTGGGCACGGGCTGGGTCGGCCATGCCTTCGGCCCGCACGCGATGTTCTTCTATGCCGTGGCCATGGCGCTGCCGACCATTGCGGCGGCGCTTCGCATCCGCCACCACGACATCGACCTGCAACTGGCGCGCGGCGCCGATGCCGAGCCGCCCACCGCGTGCTCGTCCGTGCCGGGTGCGCGCGCCGCACGCTGGTACGACCACCGGCTCCTCGTGCTGCTGGCCTGCGCCTTCCTGTTTCACCTGGCCAACGCAGCGATGCTCACGCTCGTTGCACAGAAGGTCGGCACGCGGGCCGGCACCTCGGCTGCGCTGTGGCTCTCGGGCGGCGTGATCGTCACGCAGCTGGTCACCATTCCGATCGGTCTGGCGGTCGGACGCTGGGCGCCGCGCTTGCCGCGCAAGCCGATCTTCCTCGTCGGTTTCGCGGTGCTGCCGGTGCGCGGGCTGCTCTACCTCCTGGCCGACAGCCCCGCCGCGCTGCTGGCGCTGCAACTGCTCGACGGCATCGGCGCGGGGATCTTCGGCGTGATGCTCACGCTGACGATCAGCGACCTCACGCGCGGCAGCGGCCACTTCAACTTCGCGCTCGGGCTCGGTGCGGCCTGCGTCGGGCTGGGCGCGGCGCTGAGCAACCTGGTGGCGGGCACGATCGCGCATGCGGCCGGCTACGGCGCTGCCTTTTCGGTGCTCGCCGGCATCGCGGCGGGTGCGCTGGCGTTGTTCGCGGTGGCAATGCCTGAAACTCGCGGCCGGGGCCGCTCGCCAGCCGGCGCGCCGGCCGCTTCCGCATTGACCTCCACCGCTTCATGACCAAAGACACCGCGCCCGCCCTGCCCGCCTCGTCATCCGACACCTCTTCGCCGCACGAAGGCGGCGGCAACGGCCTGCTCTGGGTGCTGGTCGTCGTGGCCGTCGCGTTCGCCTTCCTGCGCCCGCGTGCGCCGATGGACTGGCTGAAGCTGGTCGACTGGCAGACCGTGGGCGCGCTGGCCGGGCTGCTCGCCATCACGCAGGGCGTGGAGAAGAGCGGCATGCTGCAGGCCGCGGCCCAGCGGCTGCTCTCGCGCACCACCGACCTGCGCCAGCTCGCGCTGCTGCTCACCGCCGCCGCCGCGGTGCTCTCGGCGCTGGTCACCAACGACGTGAGCCTGTTCCTGCTGGTGCCGCTCACGCGCGTGCTCGCCAGCCAGGCGCACCTGCCGCTGGCCCGGCTGGTGGTGCTGGAGGCACTGGCTGTGAACGCGGGCTCGGCGCTCACGCCCATCGGCAATCCGCAGAACCTCTACCTCTGGCACCGCACCGGCGAAAGCTTTGCGGGCTTCATGGGAATGATGGCGCCCACGGTGCTGGTGATGCTGTTCTGGCTCTTCGTGGCCGTGTGGCTGCTGGTGCCGCGCACGCCCATCGCGCTCAAGCCGGCGACCGAGGCCGCGCCGGTGCAGCCGCGGCTGCTGGCGCTCTCGGGCGTGCTGTTCGTGGGCTTCGTCGTCGCGCTCGACCGCCACTGGCTCGTTGCCGGCCTGGCGGTGGTGTTCTGCGCTTATCTGGTGTTCCAGCGCCGGGTGCTGCGCGACATCGACTGGGCGCTGCTCGCGATCATCGCGCTGATGTTCGTCGACCTGCGCCAGCTCGCGGAGCTGCCGGCCATCGCATCGCTGATGGGCCAGTGGCCGATTGCCGAAGGCTGGCGCGCCTACCTCGCGGCCATCGTGACCTCGCAGTTCATCAGCAACGTGCCGGCGACCATCCTGCTCGACCGCTATGTGCATGACCTGCCGGCGCTCGCGGCAGGCGTGAGCGTCGGCGGCTTCGGCTGCGTGCTGGGCTCGCTCGCCAACCTGATCGCGCTGCGCCTGGCCAAGGTGCCGCACGGCCTGCGCGAATTTCACCGCATCAGCATTCCCTTTCTGCTCGTGTGCGCAGCGTCCGCGGTGCTGCTGCGGCTCGGCTGATTTTTTCTCTCGCTCCCCAACAACTCCGGCAAGGGAACTCCCATGCCGCACTCCATGCCGCACTCTCACGACACCATCGACATCTGGTCCGTCGAAGGCAGCTTCCAGCATCTCGTCTACAGCCCCAAGGGTGGCATCGAGGGCGTGCTCATCGACACCGACGGCATCGCCACGCAGTTCGTGTTCGATCGCCACGAACCCACGGCCGCCGCCGCCTTCGCCGGCCTCCGCCCGGGCCAGGCACTGGTGATCGAGGGCGCCGAACAGGGCCCGTCACCCAAGGGCGATGCAGCGCACAGCGTCTACCAGTTCGAACGGCTGGTTTCGGTCGATGGCCGGACGCGGCAGGATGCACCGGCCCATAAAGACATCGCCGGCACCGTGGTGCGCCTTAATTACGCACGGCACGGCGAAGCGAACGGCGTCGTGCTGGACACCGGCGACTTCATCCACACGAAGCCGGACGGCTTCGCGCGCCTGGGGCTGAAGGTCGGCGACACGGTGCGCGCCGAGGGCCGCGCGCAGCCGCTCGCGACGGGTGGCGGGCAGGTGGTCGAGGCGGTCCGGGTCAACGGCCGGTACGTCAAGGAAGCCGAAGAAGCCTGAGACACGGCTTGCGGCACCGCGAGGGCCGCGCGGACAATCCGCGGCAGCCACCCATGCACACGACACACGAACTCTCCCTGCGCACCTACGGCCCCTCGCACGGCAGCCATGCGCACGACCATTTCCAGGTGCTGATCGGCCTCGATGGCGTGCTGGAGATCGAAGTCGAGGGCCACGGCGCGGGCATCGGTGCCGGCGAGGCGCAGGTGGTCGCACCGGGTGACCGGCATGACTTCGAAGCCCGCGGCGAAGGCAGCGTTTGCCTCGTGCTCGACACCACGCACGCGCCGTGGGCCCGGTGTGCCGAGCGCGCACCGGCCGATGTGCCGCAGCTGCACGCACTCGCACGCTATCTGGCGCATTGCATGAAGCAGCCGCTGCACGCCGCGCTTGCGCTGCAGCATGGCCCCGCACTGTTGCTGGAAGCCTGGGGTCCTGTGCCTTCGCCTCTGCCGGACATGCGCCGCCGCCGCGGCATCGATTGGCAGTCGCTCGCGGCCTGGGCCCGGGCACGCTGGCACGAGCCCCTGACCGTTTCCGACCTCGCCGAGGTCGCCTGCCTGAGCCCCAGCCAGTTCGCGCAGCGCTGCCGCGAAGAGCAAGGCGTGAGCGCGATGCACTGGCTGCGCGGGCTGCGGCTGGCGCATGCGCGCGAACTGCGGCTGGACGGCATGGGCGTCGCGGAAACCGCGCGGCGCACGGGCTACCGTTCGCCATCGGCGCTCACCGCGGCACTGCGCCGCCGGGGCATCTGACGACAAGACCGTCGCCACGCGACGATCGACCGGCGTTGCGCGACGACCGCATCGCGTAGCCTCGCCGGTCTCATGTCTTCCACCGTCTACGCCCTGCTCGCCATCGCGCTCTGGACCAGCCTTGCCTCGCTCGGCACCGCCTTGTCGCACCTGCCGCCGTTCCTGCTGACGGGCCTTGCGCTCATGATCGGCAGCGTGCCGAGCTGGCCGCTGGTGCTGCGCGACCGCCGCGCCTGGAAGGTGCCGCCGCGCACGCTGGCGCTGGGCATCTATGGCCTCTTCGGCTATCACTTCCTGCTGTTCATCGCGCTGCGATATGCGCCGCCGGTCGAGGCCAATCTCGTCAACTACCTGTGGCCGCTGCTCATGGTGGTGCTGGCGCCGGTGCTGCTGCCGCGCATGTCGCTGCGGCCGTTGCACGTGATCGCGGCGCTGCTTGGGTTCGCAGGGGCGGCGGTGGCGATCCTCGGCACGCGCGGCGGCACAACTCCGGGTGCGGATGTCGGGTACTGGGGCTTTCTTCCCGCGCTGGGCTCGGCTTTCATCTGGGCGAGCTACTCGCTGTGGACGAAGCGGGTGGCGGCGTTTCCCACCTCGGCGATCGGATTGTTCGGGCTGGTGTCGGGCGCGCTGTCGCTGATCTGTCATGCGCTGCTGGAGCCCTCGGTCGCGCTGTCGGCTCGCGACTGGCTGCTGGTCGCGCTCTGCGGCCTCGGCCCGCTGGGCGCGGCTTTTTTCGTCTGGGACATGGCGCTCAAGCGCGGCGATGCGCGGCAGATCGGCATCCTGAGCTACATCACGCCGCTCGCCTCCACGTCGCTGCTGCTGGCCGTGACCGGCCGGCCGCTGACATGGAGCATCGCGCTTGCGGCGGCGCTGATCATCGCGGCCGCCGTCATGGGCACGCGCGCCCGCTGAATAAGCAACCGATAAACGAATGAACGAATGAACGAATGAACGAATCACGCCCGCGTCCGACGAACCAGGGCGCGTTTTCTGGCTAGAGTGGAGGCTCAGAAAAAACAAGGAGCCCACCCATGGACGGCAAGAACAAGAACGACGACTTCGAAATCACGCCCAAGCTGGTGTTCGACCTGAACCTGGCGCTGTACCTGGACCTGGTGGCCGCGCTCGAAGGCGCAGGCGCCATCACCTACCGCCAGATGGCAGCCCGGGTGCTCAATGTCAGCATGGACGCCCGCGCCGACGGGGAGGCTGGGTTGTCGACGGTGCTGGAAGGCGTCGCCAAGGGCTTTGCGGGCCAGGGCGATGGACTGTCGATCGAACTGTTGAAGGCCGCGCGCGGATTGCGGGAGGATGACGCGATGGGCGACATTCCGATGCGGCCGGCCGACTGACTGATCCCCGTTATTTGTAGTCGAGCGTGAAAGTGGCTGTGCCGTTGGCACGCCCTGGCGTCACCTTGTCGCCGGTCTGGAAATAGCGCGCTGTATAGGGCAGCACATAGGCGCCGTCCATCGACGGGCCCACCAGTGCGTCTTCACCGAATTTCACCGGCACGCTCTTGTCGTTCACCACCTGGATGCCCACACCGGTGGCGGTGCTGGCACCAGCCTGCGTGATCTTCAGCACCCCCTGCTCATTCGAGGGGTCCTGCGTGGCGTCCATGCGCAGGTAGACGGTGTTCTGCGCGTTCTGCCCGGCCTTGCAGTTGAGCTTGATGTTGAACTTGCGATCGCCCGTGGTGGTGCCCCTGCCCTTGAAGTTGTTCTGCGGCACCTTGCCGAATTCCACCAGGATGTTGCGCGAGCCCAGGTCCACCGAGCACGAGGGCGTGATGATGGTGATGCCCTCGCCCAGCAGGTTCGTGGTGAGCACCGATTTGTTGTCCGCCACGCTGTAGTACTGGGTGTAGGTGCCCTGCGCGAGCGGGCCGTTGCCCGTGACGGCGGCGATCTTGAAGAGCTCGACCTGGAAGCGCGATGCCGCGTCGAAGTTGCCGAAGTCACTGGTGGTCGTGCGGTCGTGCGGGTAGTAGCTGACTTCGGTTGCGCCGAAGTAGCGCGACAGGCGGATGCCCACGCCGGACACCGCAGTGGTGAACACATGGTCCAGGCCCGGCACCGCGATGCCCTGCAGCATCACACCCTTCACGCTGCCGCCGCCCACGCAGGTCCAGGGCTTGTTGATGGCGCTCGAAGGTAGCGGGAAGAGTTGCGACTTGAACATCGTGCCCACCGCCGCATCGTTCGGGATGACGACGCGGCCCATTGCCATGTTGACTGTCTTCTCGATATAGCCCGGCGTGACGGTGCACGCGGCCCATGCGCCCTGCGCACCGAGCAGCGCGAGGGCCGGCATGGCGAATCGCAAGAAACGGCGCGCGGTCTTCACTGCGCGGAATGGATGGCTGCGGTTCATTCCGCTCCCTTCGGTTGCGCGTCGATCGGCACGGCGGCGGCGCATTGGCCGTTCAGCTCGCGGATCGGCGGCGGGTTTTTTTCATCGGGCAGGCTGTACGGCACGACGCACTGGTCGGCCTTGCCCTGGCCCCATCGAACGGTGAGCTGTCCGCTGTTGCCGGCGCCGGTCACGAACGCCTGGCCGTCGGGGCCGACGATGCCGACCTCCTGGCCCGCCTCGTTCTCGATCTTCGAGCCCAGCGGCAGCATGCGGCCCTTCGCGTCCGTCAGCACCATCAGCAGGCGGAAGCCCACGGAAGTTTCGAATTTCGCGACCACGACAGCACCGCGCGTGGGCACCACTTCCGTGGCGGCGTTCTTCACCTCCACCGTGTCGCCCAGGTCGCCGGTGCGGATGGCCAAGCGGTTCAGCCGGTACGGCGTGAGGTTGGGAATGATCGCGTTGCCGGCCCAGTCGGTCGCCACGCCGGGTTGCGACTCGAAGCCCACGCCGGAGGCCTTGGGCGCCTGCACCAGCGCCACGGTCTCGCCCAGTGGCTGCGACATCGTGACGCCGCCGCCATGAATCAACACACCGCCCGACACGCCGAAGGTGCTCTGGCCATAACCGCGGCCCTGCGAATGGCCGACGTCGAAGCGACCGACCTGCGACAGGTAGCTCGCGCTCGCGCTGCCGCTGCTGCCGCCGTTCTGGTTCGCCGCGCCGGCGGTCACGTTGTAGGTCAGGCGGCTGTCGTCGAAGGCCGAGCCATACACGCTGGCCTGCTGGTTGACGCGTCCCGTGCTGTCACGGGTGACGGCGTACTGCGCGCTGGCGCGCGTGTCGCCGAGCGGAATGCTCAGCGTGAACATCACCTGGCGCACGGCCGGCCGGTTCAGGCTGGTGGTGTAGTTGTAGAAGACGCTGTAGCCGAACTGCTTGTAGTTGCCCGAGTAGCCCAGCTGCACCAGCCGGTCCTTCGCGCTGGTGCCCCAGTAGCTTTGCTGACGCGCCGACGCGAACACCGTGCCCAGGTCGCCGACTTGCTGCGAGACCTCGAAGCGCACTTCGTTGCGGCGGCTGTTGAACGACTCGAAGGGCCGCAGGTCCTGCATCTGCACCGCTTCCTGGAAAGTGCGGTAGCCGCTGGTCGAGTAGCGGTAGCCCGCCACGCGGAAGTTGGTGCCGGAGGTGAGGAATGCCTTCGAGTAGAGGAAGCGCACCGATTGGCCGTCGTATGTCTTCACGCCGTTGACCGGCGTGCGGTCGGTGGTGCGCGCGCTGGAGAGGTCGACCGACACAGCACCGAAATCGCGCAGGTTCTTGCCCACGCCCGCGAGCAGCGATTGGTACATGTTCGCCATCAGGATGCCGCCATAAAGCGAGAACTCGTTGCCGAGACCGCGTGCGAGCGTCGCCTGCATGAAGACGGGCTGCGAGAGCGAAGGCCGCACGCCCAACACGGTGCCGCCGTCGTAGCCGTTGCGGTACTTGCCGACAGTGGCCGAGTAGCGCCAGGTCCCTTCGCGCAGCAGTGTGGGCACGGCCGAGAACGCCTGCGTGTACTTGGTCTGGCGGCCATCGGCTTCGGCAATGGTCACCTCGAGGTCGCCGCTCGATGCCGTGGGGTACAGGTCGTCTATGACGAACGGCCCGGGCGCCACGAAGGTGCTGTAGATGACATAGCCGTTCTGGCGCACGGTGACGCGCGCGTTGGTCTGCGCCACGCCACGGATGGTGGGTGCGTAGCCTTGCTGGCTGTCGGGCAGCATCGCGTCGTCGGACGAGAGCTGCACGCCGCGGAACGGCAGGCTGTCGAAGAAGTTGCCCGGCGTGTTGCCGTCGCCGATCAGCAGACGTCCGTTGATCGAGGCGATGTCGCGCTGCATGTAGGTGTTGATGCCCTGCCAGCGGCTTTTGCCATCGATGCCTCGGTTGTAGGTCGAGAAGTGGCGAAAGCGCCAATCGCCGTAGTTGAAGCCGGCGCGAAGACCCGCGAACAGGGTGTTGCGCTGCAGGTTCTTGTCGCGCTCGGCGAAAGGGTTGCCGTCGAACACGTTCTGCGGGGGCGCAAAGGGGTTGGTGTCGTTGCGGTAGTTGTTGCCGCTGTAGCGCGCGAAATTGACTTGGTAGTCCAGCATGGCGGCGGTGATGCCCTTGTCCCACTTCTCGGGACCGACCGCGCCACGCGCCGAACGCTTGAGCGCCGCCTGCGGAATGCTCACGAACAGGCGCTGCTTGCCGGCGTCGTAGGTCACGGCGGCATCGGGGATCACCTTGATCAGTTCGACGCAGGCCTCGTCCGCGGACCCTGCAAGTTCAGGAAACACTGCCACGTTGACGCCCCATGCATCGAGCATGGCGCGCGTGAGGCAGGGTTCGGCATCGTTCTTGCCGTCTTTGGCGGCGAAGCGGATCTCGGTCTGCCCCGCACCGCGCTCGTTCAGCGACACGTCGACCATGTACTTGCCCGCGAGCACGCGGTTGCCGAAGGAGAAGAGCGAGAGATCCGCATGCGGCTGGTCGCCACCGATGCCGAGGAATTCCTCGTTGAAGCTGGAGCCGGCCAACTGCTCCTGCGCATGGCCGGGCGCGCCGAGTGCGCCCAGCAAGGCAGCGCACAGGGTCAGCCGGAACGGCGCGCGAGGAGCGGGTGAGCGGCGCATGGCGGTGTGTCTCCGGCGTCTCAGCGCTTGCCGCCGTCGGCGGAAGGCGCGGGCTGCGGGACCAACTCGGCCTTCACGGCGACTGGCTCGGCACCTGCGGGCACCTGCACGCGTTCTTCGGGCGTCTCGCCGCCGTAGTCGTTGAGGGTGGTGAAGTTGACCTGGATGGCCTGCGGCGCCTTCACAGCGGTCAGCGGGTACGTCATCTCGCCGAACGGCGGAACCATGTCCGCATTGATAAGTTGCTGGCCGCTGTTGATGTTCAGCGCAGTGAAGGTCACGTGATAGGCCGTCGGATTGCCGACCTTGAGCATGGCACCCTGCCCCTCGGTGCCGGCGCTCACCGCCCACTTGAGCTGGGCACGCGATTCATCGGACTTGCCCACGAGTTTCGAGGGCCGGTAGAACAGCTTGATGCGGCTGCGCACCGCGATCTGGAGCACGTTCTCTTCCTTCGACTTCTCGGGAATCTCCTTGACGTTGAGCCAGAAGACCGACTCACGGTCGGCTGGCAACTCGCCCTGCACACGCATGATGCGCAGGATGTTTTCCATGCCCGGGTCCAGCCGCGACAGTGGCGGCGTGACGAGCAGGGGTGTTTTGTTCTTGCCTTCGCCGGCGTCGATCCAGGCCTGGACCACATAGGGCGAGGTGCCGGTGTTCTTCACCGGAATGGAGGCTTCGCGGTCCCTCTCGCCCAAGATCACGCGGGTGCCGCCGAGCATCACGCCCGCGCCGGCCAACCCTTGGAGGCCCAGCATCAGCAGGATGGCGAAGGCCCAGCGGAAGCGATGGTTGTTGCACATAAAAAAGAAGTCCTTGGGCGCGGGCAAGCCGCACGGAGCACGCGCGCCCTGGCACGCCAGTGCGCATCGGGCACCGACGAAAAAATCGGAAAAAAGAAGGAGATGCCGGCGCCGGCGGGACATGAAGGTCCGGCCGCGGCGCAGGCTTGGGCGGCATTGCCGGCCAGCCTGAAGCGGCTATGCGCTCCGGCCGGCCGCGGCAATGCCGCAGACGCTACTTACTTGTAGGCAACCGTGAACTGCGCGACCGAGTTGGCCGGGCCGACCGTCACGGCCGTCTTGGTCGCCACGTAGGCGGCCTGGAAGTTCAGCGAGTTGTCGCCCAGACCCAGGGTGTAGACGCCGGACGGCGAACCGAG
The DNA here is from genome assembly GCF_000184745.1 of Variovorax paradoxus EPS. NCBI lineage: Bacteria > Pseudomonadati > Pseudomonadota > Betaproteobacteria > Burkholderiales > Comamonadaceae > Variovorax > Variovorax paradoxus. The sequence goes on from NC_014931.1 coordinate 6,063,314, forward strand.
CGGAATCTTGGTCGCGGCGGAGTCACCGAGTTCGATGGCCACGCCCGAAGCCGCGCCCACACCGACCTGGCCTGCATTGGCCAGACGCAGGTTGGTGGCGTCGTCGAGGTCGGCGGTGCCCGAGAAGGTCACGGTCGCGCCCTTTGCGGTCGCGCCGCAGCCCAGCAGGTCGATCTTGAACTTGGCGGGGGTTGCCTTCTTGCCGACCAGCGCGGTGCCGGCGGTCGGGCCGTCGAATGCAGTGCGCGAAACCTTGCCGAGCGGCACGGTCATGTTCTGGCTGTTGGGCGAGATCGAGCAAGGTGCGTCGACGATTTCACCGGTGAAATTGATGGTGCCATCGGCGGCGAAAGCGCCTTGCGACAACACGCCGGCCACGGCCAGCGATGCGAATTTGACGAGTACAGACTTTTGCATTTTGCGTTCCCTGAGGAGATGAAATAACTGAATTGCAACCTGCCTTATGCAGGGCAGGCCGCAGTCTAGTTATCCGATGACGCAAGATGAACAACTGTTATCGTCAGTTCACCGTAGTTAACAGTTCCATCGAATCATCCGTGACATACACACGAACGTTAACAGTCTGAAACTATTCAGCGGCGACCTGCAAGACCAGCTTTCCGAAATTCTCGCCACTGAACAGCCGGTTGAGCGCTTCAGGGAAAGTGTCGATCCCCGAAACGACGTCTTCCTTGCTCTTCATGCGTCCATCTTTCAGGTATCCGGCGAGCTCTGCGATAGCAATGTGGTACCGATCGGCATAGTCGAACACCACGATGCCCTCCATCCGCGCCCGGTTCACCAAGAGGCTCAGATAATTTTTCGGACCTGCGCCCGGCATGCTGTTGGCGTTGTTGTATTGGCTGATCGCGCCGCAGATGATCACGCGGGCCTTGCGCGCGAGCCGAGCCAGCACCGCATCGAGAATTTCCCCGCCGACGTTGTCGAAGTAGATGTCCACGCCCTTCGGGCAATGTGTCTTGAGGCCTTCGCGCACCGCGCCGGGCCCGGCCTTGTAGTCGATGCAGGCATCGAAGCCCAGCTCCTTGACCACCCAGTCGCACTTGGCGGCACCGCCGGCGATGCCGACCACGCGGCAGCCCTTGATCTTGGCGAGCTGCCCCACCGTCTGCCCGACCGCTCCGGCCGCGCCGGAGATGACGACTGTTTCGCCCGCTTTGGGCTGGCCCACGTCCATCAGGCCGAAGTAGCCGGTCATGCCCGGCATGCCCAGCACGTTGAGCCATTGCGTGATCGTGCCCACGCTCAGGTCGAGCTTGACCAGCCCGTTGCGCTTGATCTGGTCTTCGGGGATCAGGATGTATTCCTGCACGCCCAGCGTGCCGTACACGGTGTCGCCCACCGTGAACTGCGGGTTCTTCGAGGCGATGACCCGGCCGACGCCGCCGGCGCGCATCACCTCGTCGATGGCCACGGGCGCGATGTAGCTCTTGGCGTCGTTGAGCCAGCCGCGCATCGCAGGGTCGAGCGACAGCGACAGCGTCTTGACCAGCACCCCGCCTTCGGCCGGCTCGCCGACCGGCTCGGTGGTGAACTTCCAGTTCTCGCGGGTGGCCGTGCCTTCGGGGCGTTTGGCGAGGCGGACCTGGTGGTTGGTGAGTGAGCTGCTCATGGGTGTCTCCTTGATTGACGGGCGGGCCGGACGCGGTTGGAGGCGCATCGTAGCCGCGCCCATCGCGCCCGCTGGTAGCGCAGGCGACAGGGCCGACACCGGGTAGAAACTCAGATCCGCACGACGATCTGCAGGCCCGGATTCGCGTTGCGCACGGTCAACGAACCGCCGTGCGCCTCGGCGACCAGCCGGCACAGGTACATGCCCAGCCCGACCCCGCCGGTCGCTCGCGCCCGCGCCCCATCGGTGCGATAGAAGGGCTCGGTCAGCCGCTCGAGCTGCGTCTCGTCGACACCCGGGCCGAAGTCGCGCACCTCGAGTTCGACGCCCTGCACCTGGCCATCCACCACCGCGCGCAGCGACACGCACGGCGGCCGGGGCGCTTCGGTGCTGTAGCGCATGGCGTTGTCCAGCAGGTTGCGCACCAGGAGGCGGAGGCGCATGCGGTCGATCGAATGCGGCGGCAGGCCTTCGGCCAGGTCGAGGTGCACGTTCTCGGCACCGGGCATCTCGGCCACGATCTGGCGCACGAGCACCGCGAGATCGACCGGCTCTCGCTGCAGCGCCGCATGCGGACTCGCGAGGCGCTCGCTTTCGAGCAGGTCGCTGATCAGATCGCGCATTTCGTTGAGGTCGCGCAGCAGCGCCTCGCGCTCGGCCTGGCCCTCGGGCGTGGCCGGCAGCAGTTCGGCATTGAGCCGGGCGCGCGTGAGCGGCGAACGCAGCTCGTGGCTCAACGCCAGCAGCAGTCCACGCTTGGCATCGAGCATGGCCTGGATGTCGTCGGCCATGGTGTTGATGCGCTGCGCGAGGTCGCCCAGGTCGTCGTTGCGGCGCACCGGAATCGGTTCAGTGAACTCGCCGCGGCCGAAGCGCTGCGCGCCTTCGCGGATGTCGATCAGCGGCCGCAGCAGCCGGCTCACGTAGGCATAGCCCAGCAGCACGCACGACAGCAGCAAGCCCAGCGTGGCCCAGCCGGTCGCGCGCGGCGCGAGCTGCCAGAGCTTGGGCGCCCAGCCGAAGATCACGCGGTGGCCGTCGGCCGTCGGGCGGATGAACCACTTGTCGCCGCCGAACATGTCTTCGCGATCGTGCATCCAGCCGCCGGGGCTGCTCGCGCCGCCCGGGTTGGAATCCCAGTTGACCGTGGGGCCGACGATGCGGATCGTGATCGGCAGCCGGGCCACCAGCGCCTCTGCGCGCATCACGTCGGGCGGCGTGCCGATCTCGGCGACGAGCCGGTCGGCGTAGTCCACCAGCATCGGCTTGGCAGCCTCGGCCCAGCCGGTTGAAAACGCCTTCTTCATGCCGCCCATGAAGACGCCGGCCATCACCAGTGCGAGCAGCACGAACATCATCACCAAGCGGATGCGCAGCGACCGGCGCCAACGGCGCTTGCCCTGCACTTTTTCGTGCCACTGGGCGTGCCACTGCTTGCGCATTTCGGCGCGGCGGCAGGCCATCTCGCGCCACGCTTCCCGGTGATCCCGTCCGCCGAACCTCATGCAGGCTCGCTGCGTGCGACGGCCAGCGCGTAGCCGGCGTTGCGCAGCGTCTTGATGCAGTCCAGTGGCTCCAGCTTCTTGCGCAGGCGGCTCACCACGATGTCGACCGCGCGGGTGTAGAGCTCGGCCTCGTGACCGCGCAGGCGGTTGAGGATGTCGTCGCGGCTGAAGACCTTGCCGGGCTCGGCGGCAAGCAGCGCAAGCAGTTCGAACTCGGTGCCGGTGAGCTCGACGCGCTCACCTTGGCGCAGCACCTGGCGCCGGTCAAGATCGATCGAGAGGCCGTCGAACACGCGCAGTTGCGTGCCGTTGTTGCCATGTCCGTTCGCCACCGCCGGCGTGCTGCGCTGACGCCGCAGGATGGTCTGCACACGCGCCACCAGTTCGCGCGGCTCGAAGGGCTTGGGCACGTAGTCGTCGGCGCCGAGCTCGAGGCCGACCACGCGGTCCGTCACCTCGCCGCGCGCGGTGAGCATCACGATGGGAATGTCGCTCTCCTTGCGGATCTCGCGGCACAGCGCAAAGCCGTCCATCTCGGGCAGCATCACATCGAGGATCGCCGCGTCGTACTGGCCTGCGCGCAGCTTGGCGAGGCCTTCGCTCGGGCGCACGGCGCTCTCGAGCGTGCAGCCGAAGCGTGCGAAGTAGGTGGTCAGCGGCGCGGCGAGGTGTTCGTCGTCGTCGATCAGCAGGATGCGCGGCATGGCGGGATTGTGCCTCCTGGCAAACATGTGGCGAATGACTTCGCTGGCCATCAGACCGGTCGGCATCGCAGTGTCACAGCCGGCTTCGGCGTAATTGCCCGGGCGCAGGCGGGCGCCTCGGGGGTGTCGTTGTTGGAGCGCATCTTCACCATGGATCGGCACGGCCGATGCGGCCCAAGTGCGTGAGGCCGAAGCCCGAGGCGTACTTCAGCCCGTAGCCGAGTGCGCGGTCGAGTCCGATGTGGGTGAACCAGATCAGCGCGCCGGCCACGGCCCACGGCATTGCCGCGAGCACACCGAGCACGAGCAGCGCGACAGGTCCGACGTACGAGTGCGCCGCGTTGTAGAACGCCGCGCCCACGCGCGGGCCCGCGAGGTAGCCGAGCAGCGACAGGTCGGGCACGAGCAGCCAGAGCGCGAACACGCCCCAGCCGAGGCCGAACTGCGTGTAGGCAGCCAACGCGGCGGCCAGCACGAACGCACCTTCGAGCCGCAGCAGGGTGCGCACGCCGCCTTCGACGGCCTGTTCGTGAGACACCGTGGAACCGGCTTCGCCGGGCCACTGGTGTCGCCCCCTCGAAGGGGGTTGGCGCAGCGACACGAAGTGCGCGAAGCCTGGGGGTGAGTCAAGTTCAGCCACGATGGCTCCAGCGGCGGCCGCCGCGGTCCATGAAATCACGGACCTTCTGTTGCTGGGCGGCGTTCAGGCTGTCGAAGAAGTCAGCAGCGGCGGCGATGATTTCGGGGCTGCCGCTCCGCACTGCGGCGGTCTTCTCGTCGATGAGCCGCGTGGCACCCGCCTGGTCGAGCTTGTTGCCCGCGAACAGCGCCTTGAACTGCGAGCGCGGATCGCCCGCGCCACCCGCGCCGCGCAAGGCTTCGCGCTGCGCCTGCAGCTTCTCGGCCAGCACGGTGAGCTTCTGCTTTTGCGTGGTGTCGAGCTCAAGCTTGCTGCCAACCCGCTCGACCATCTTGGTACGGAACTCGGCGCTGTCGCCGCCCCAGCCGTGGCGTTGACCCGCACAGCCGGCGATGCTGCCAGCCACCATCGCCGCGCCGGCGAAACCGAAGAGAGTGCGCTTGATCCAGTGTTTCATGAGACGTCCTTGTGTTGTCGGAAGAAGAGGAAGCTCGATGGTGCGATTGGCGCGCTCCGAAGTCCTCTCACCGCGGTTTCGGCGTGTTTCGTTTTATTGCGACGAGCGAGGCAACAGCGCGCCGAACGCGATTCAGAGCTTGCTGCTGTTGTTGCGCACGGCTTCGGCGCGTGCGTCGACGGGGTTCTGCATCGTCGAGATGACCTTGCTGTTCACGCGCGAACCCGAGGTCACGTTCTGGTCGGGCGCCGCGGCGGTGCGCACGGCTTCGGCCACGACGCGGGCGCGCTCGGTCGAGACCGCCACGGTTTCGGGGCCGCGCGAGCCGCGCACGATGTTCTGGTTGGGTGCCGATGCGGTGCGCACGGCTTCGGCGCTGACCTCAGCGCGGCTCATGGCCGACACGGCGGGCTGCACACCTTGGTAGCTCTCGGCCTTGGCGCCGGCTGCAGCGAGCATGGCGAACGAGCCGACGGTGACGATCTGGGTCAGGGAGAGGGACTTCATGATGCAAACCTTTCAGGGGTGTTGAGGAGCCCTGATCGTGCTTGCGCAGGCGCGGCAAGTCCTTTCGCCGCGGTTTCGGCGTGTTTCGTTTTATTGCGGCGCTATTGCTTTCGGATTCAACGGCGCAACGCCGCGGCCCGTGCGCATCGCTTCAAGATCGAATGGGCCGGCGAGCGGCCCCATCTGTCGACGCGCGTCAGCCCGTGAGCGCAGCCGAGGGGTCGTCGGACTCGAGCACGCCGCGAGCCCACGGCTCAAGCTTGCTGGTGTCCGCGCGCAGCACCTCCTGCTTCACGGCGAGGATGCGCGATGGGTGCATCGAGAAGCTGCGCAGGCCCAAGCCGAGCAACAAGCGGGTGAAAGCCACGTCACCCGCCATTTCGCCGCACACGGCCACGCCCTTGCCCTGGCGGCGGCACTCGGCAATGGTGTCGGCCACCAGCTTCAGCACCGCGGGGTGCGCGGGGTCGTAGAGATGCGCGACCGACTCGTCGGCACGGTCGATCGCCAGCGTGTACTGGATCAGGTCGTTGGTGCCGATCGACAGGAAATCGAAGTGCTTGAGAAAAGTCTTGAGCGTGAGCGCGGCGGCCGGGATTTCGATCATGGCGCCGAGTTTCACGGGGCCATGCACGGCGCCGCGGTTGTTCAGTTCGGTGCGTGCAAAGTCGATCAGCGAGAGCGTCTGGCGGATCTCGCTCGCGTGCGCGAGCATCGGAATCAGCAGGTGGATTTCGCCGTGCGCCGCAGCACGCAGGATCGCGCGTAACTGCGTGAGAAACATCGCAGGATCGGCCAGGCTCCAGCGAATGGCGCGCAGGCCGAGCGCGGGATTCAGGTGCTCCTGCTTGCTGCCGGACTTGTTCTCCAGCTGCTTGTCGGCGCCCACGTCGATGGTGCGGATCGTGACCGGCATGCCCTGCATGCCCTCGACCGCGCGCTTGTAGGCCTGGTACTGCTCTTCCTCGTCGGGCAGGCGCGTCTGGCGCGCCGACGATTCGCGGCCCATGAAGAGGAACTCGCTGCGAAAAAGACCCACGCCCACGGCACCGGCCTTGACGGCGCCCGCGGTGTCTTCGGGCATCTCGATGTTGGCGAGAAGTTCGACGCGCTGGCCATCGAGCGTGACGGCGGGCTTGTGGCGCAGCCGCGCGAGCCGGCCACGTTCGAGGTCGCCCTGGCGCTGCTTGAAACCGTACTCGGCCAGGATGATCGGCGAGGGGTCGATGATCATCACGCCGGCATCGCCGTCGATGATGACCCAGTCGTCCTGGCGCACCAACTGGCTCGCGGTGCGCGCGCCGACGATGGCCGGAATGTCCATGCTGCGCGCGACGATGGCGGTGTGCGAGGTGCGCCCGCCCACGTCGGTCACGAAGCCCGCGAACACGCTCTTCTTGAACTGGAGCATGTCGGCCGGCGAGAGGTCGTGCGCGATCAGCACCAGCGGCACGTCGATGCCGTCGCCCGCGGTGGGATCGTCGTCATCGTCGTGCGTCGCGGCGCGCTTGCGGCGCGGCGGACTCGGCGCGAGCACTGCGGCCGTGCCCTTCATGCGGTGCAAGAGGCGCTCGACCACCTGCTCGAGGTCGGCCTTGCGCTCGCGCAGGTACTCGTCCTCCATCTCGTCGAACTGGCGCGCGATGATTTCCAGCTGCGTGGTCAGCGCCCATTCGGCGTTGTAGAGCCGGTCGGTGATCCAGTGCTTGACGCCGCCGGTAAGGGCTTCGTCTTGCAGCAGCATCTGGTGCACCTCGAGTAGCGCGGCGAGCTCGTGCGGCGCATCGTTCGGGCCCATCTGCGCGACGCTGGTCTGCAGCTTGGCGAGCTCGTCGGCGACGGCGTTGCGCGCGGTGCGCACGCGGTCGATCTCGGTCTCGATTTCCGCGGGCTTGATGAAGTAGTGGGCGACGTCGATGCGGCTGGACACCACCAGCACCGCGCGGCCGATGGCAATGCCACGGGCGACAGGGAGGCCGTGGACTGCGAAAGTCATGGCTTCAGATCTCCCGTCCGCCGCGACCGCGAAGCGAAAGCGAATTCGGGGGACGCCGTCGAACCGGCTTTGCCGGGCGACTGGCATCTCCCCCTGGAAGGGGGTTGGCGTTTACACGAAGTGAAAAAGCCTGGGGGTAAGCCATTTCATTCGCCTTCGCCGAACTTGTCGTCCATGAGCTGGACGATGGCGTTCATCGCTTCTTCTTCCTGCTGACCGTTGGTCTCTAGCTCGACGGTGGAGCCGAGGCCGGCGGCCAGCATCATGACGCCCATGATGCTCTTGGCATTGATGCGGCGGTCGCCGCGCGAGAGCCACACTTCGCAGGGGTAGCTGCCTGCGAGTTTGGTCAGCTTGGCCGATGCGCGTGCGTGCAGGCCCAGCTTATTGCTGATGGTCACGGATTTCTTGATCACTGTGCTTTCTTTTTGCCTGGTTCTGGGGAGCCGCCACCGCCACCTGCATCACACCCGCGGTGCCACCCGCGATGGCGCGCTGCACCAGCGTGTCGAGCGGTTCGTGGCGGTAGGTCACGGCGCGCAGCAGCATCGGCAGGTTGACACCCGCCACCAGCCGCGACTGGACGCCGTCCACCAGCTTCTGCGCCACGTTGCAGGGCGTGGCGCCGAACACATCGGCCAGCACCAGCACCTGCGAGCGCGGGGCATGCAGCTGCTGCTGGAGCGTGATGCGGGCGGCGGCCAACGTTTCCTCGGGCGACACATTGGGCAGCACGTCGAGCGCGACGACGGCCTGCTCGCAGTCGGGAAACACATGCAGCGCGCACTGCCGCAGCGCCTGCGCGAACGGTGAGTGGGCAATGATGAGGATGCTGTTCATGCGGCTCAGGGGACGACGCGTCGATTATGCGGGGGCGCCCAGGGAAAGTAGAGATAAGACATAACGCATCAGCCCGCGAAAAAACGGACAGCGCCACCGCTCACGGAAGGCGCAGGCCCTCGAAGAAGGTCTTCGAGGCCTCGGGCGCGGATGGCTTGCCGAGCACGGTCGCCTGGTAAAGCGCCACGGTGCCGTTCTTCTGCGATTGGGCGAACCAAAGCACCTGAACGGGCGCGGCGCCCGGCCGGGCTGGTTGCGCATCGAGCCGCGCGGGTGCAGGCATCGCGGTTGCGCGCTGCAGGGCCGCCGGAGCTTCCGCCACCTTTGCCTCGCCCAACTGGCTGCGCGTGGCTGCGCGCCAGGCGTTGAGCCAGGCCTCGGCCTGCTCCGGGCTGCCGGCGGAAGCGTGGGCAATGGCGAAGGTCGCGCCGCCGGTTTCGCAGCCGGCCATGTCGACCTGCACGGACTCGGCGCCCAAGGGCAGCGCGCGGTTCGCGCGATCGGGCTTGCAGGGCAGGAGCGCGACCAGGCCGGCATCGGCGATCGGCACCTCGCGCCAGTTGAAGGTGGGACTGCAGGCGGCGATAAAGGCGGCTGTGACGGCAGTCAGCGCAAGCCAGGGGCGGGGGACGAATGACGGCATGGGGGAGCGATTATCGAACCACGCGATGCCGGATGGGCCCTCGCCAGCACGGCTGCACAGGCGGAACTAGAATCGCGCCGCCCCTCTCTTCCTCTCAGTCGCCGCCATGAAAAAATACATCGCTGCCGCCGCCGTCGCTCTTGCATTGGCCGTCGGCGTGGGCGTGTACCTCGGCTCCGGCAACACGGCAGCCCCGGCCTCCACCTTCGTGCTGCTGGACGGCAGCCAGAAGACCACAGCCGACCTGAAGGGCAAGGTCACCCTGGTCAACTTCTGGGCCACGAGCTGCGTGACCTGCGTCGGCGAGATGCCCAAGGTGATCGCGACCTACGACAAGTACAAGTCGCAGGGCTACGACACGCTGGCAGTGGCCATGAGCTACGACCCGCCGAGCTACGTCGTCAACTTCGCCGAAACCCGCAAGCTGCCGTTCAAGGTGGCGATCGACAACACCGGCAGCGTGGCGCAGGCCTGGGGCGATGTGAAGCTCACGCCGACCACTTACCTGGTCAACAAGCAGGGCGAGATCGTGAAGCGCTATGTCGGCGAGCCCGACTTCGCCGAGCTGCACAAGCTCATCGAGAAGCTGCTTGCCGAGGCCTGAAGCTTCTTCGTCCCCCCATAAAAAAGGCGCTACCCGGTAGCGCCTTTTGTTTTTTGCAACTGCTCTTACTGGTTGCGGAAGCTGTCGTGGCAAGCCTTGCAGCTCGCGCCGGTCGGACCGAACTGGGCCTTGAGCGCGTCAATGTTGCCGGCCTTGGCGGCAACGACCAGCTTGCCGGTTTCCTCGATCAGCTTCTGCTGGCGTTCCTTGAACTTGGCATCTTCCTTCCAGACTTCAGGCTTGGCCTTGCCGCCCTCGGTGCCGGCGCCGAAGCCCGCCCAGGGCAGCTTCGCCATGTCGGCCACGACTTCGGCATTGGCGGCGGCAGCCGCTGCATCGTAGGGAACCCGGCCGTTGGCCATGGCGCCCAGGCGGCCGAAATGCTGGCTCATCACGAACAGCGCGCTCTGGCGGTACTTGATGGCGTCCTCGGGCTTGGCGAACTGGGCGGCGGCGGGCAGGGACATCGCAGCGCAGACGGCTGCAAGGGCGAACGAGGCAAGTCGGGTCATCGTGGGTCCTTGTGTGGGGTGGCAACGCCGTCGAACGCAGCGCTGCGGCCGAGTGTAGGGGCAGGCCATGTCGGAGGCATAGCAACAACCCGAAGCAGCCATCTGCCCGGACTTTGCTAACCTCCGCCTTCCGCAGCCTCGCGCCACCGCGCCCCCATCGATGACCGATACCTCCGTGGCCGCCCTCCAGGCGACCGCCAGCACCGTGGCCCCCACGCGCGTCTGGGATCTGCCGACGCGTCTTTTCCACTGGGCACTGGCCGTCGCCGTGATCGGCCTGATCGGAACCGGCCTCAGCGGCATCATGGAATGGCACTTTCGGCTCGGGTACACAGTGCTTGCGCTGCTGCTGTTCCGGTTGCTCTGGGGCTTCGTGGGCGGGCGCTGGTCGCGCTTCGCGGCGTTCATCTACGCGCCAGGGTCGGTCATCAACTACCTGCGCGGGCGGGCGCATCCGGACCATCTGATCGGGCACACGCCGCTGGGCGCGCTGTCGGTGTTCGCGGTGCTGGCGATCCTGGCGTTCCAGGTCGCCACCGGGCTCATGGCCGACGACGAGATTTCGGCCTCCGGGCCGCTCACCCGCTTCGTCTCGGGTGCGGTCGTGAGCTTCGCCACCGGTTGGCACAAGGCGCAGGGCAAGTGGATCGTGATCGCGCTCGTCAGCCTGCATGTGCTGGCCGTGCTGTTCTATGTGCTGGTCAGGCGGCATCGCCTGGTGCGGCCGATGGTGTCGGGCGACAAACTCGTAGCGCGCGCCAACGGTGAGGTCGCCGGGAGCCGCGACGACGCGGCTTCGCGCGGGCTGGCGCTGGTGCTGTTCGCGCTGTGCGCTGGCGTGGCGTACTGGGTGGCGTCGCTGCGCGTATGAGCTCTTCGGTTTCGCGCCCCCTGCCGCTGGCGGACACGCCGATCGTCGTGCTCCTCACGCCCGATGAAGCCTATGAGATCGACGCCGCGCGCGCGATCTTTCGCGACTATGCCGCCTCGCTGGACATCGATCTGGACTTCCAGGATTTCGACAGCGAACTGGCTGACCTGCCGGGCGAATACGCCGAACCGCGCGGCACGCTGCTGCTGGCACTCGTGGATCCGGCGAACATCAAGGAAGAAGCCGGCCGGCAGGCCCCGATGCTGCGGCGTGCCGATGGCTCGCTCGCGCACGTGGCAGGCTGCTGCGCCCTGCGCCCGCTCGACAACGCGGACTATGCGAACGCGGCGGAAATGAAGCGGCTGTTCGTGCGCCCCGGCTTTCGGGGACTCGGCCTGGGCCGGCAGCTTGCCGAGGCGATCCTCGACGCGGCACGCGCCGCAGGCTACGGCTGCGTGCTGCTCGATACGCTCGACGACATGGAATCGGCGCGGGCACTCTACGAAGACCTGGGCTTCGAAGAAGTGCCGCCCTACTATCACAACCCCATCGCCGGGGCTCATTACCTCAAGGCCGATCTCTGATCGATCGGCCGATCAATCAGCCGCGGGCTTGCGCCAGCAGCGTGTCGGCGTCGCTGACTTCGAACTTGCCGGGTGCCTCGACGTTGAGCGTCGCGACCTTGCCGTCCTTCACGAGCATCGAGTAGCGATTGCTGCGCAGGCCCATGCCACGGCCCGTCAGGTCGAGCGTGAGACCAGTGGCCTTGGCGAAATCGGCACTGCCGTCCGCCAGCATGCGCACCTTGGCGCCGGTCTTCTGGTCGCGCGCCCAAGCGCCCATCACGAAGGCATCGTTCACGCTCACGCACCAGATCTCGTCCACGCCGGCGGCCTTGAAGTCGTCGAAGTGCTGCACGTAGCCCGGCACGTGCTTGGCCGAGCAGGTGGGCGTGAAGGCGCCCGGCAGTGCGAACAGCGCGATGGTCTTGCCGGCCGAAGCCTTGGCCACGTCCACCGCGTTCGGGCCGATGCTGCAGCCTTCGCCCTCGACTTCGGAATATTCCTGCAGGGTTGCCGAAGGAAGGGTGTCACCGACTTTGATCATTGAATGCTCCTGAAAAAGAAAAACGGCCCACATTGTGGGCCGTTTCCGGTTGAGTCGTTGAACTCGAAGATCAGACCAGCACGGCCTTCTCGACCAAGCGGGTCACAACCCAGTTCTTGGTCTTCGAGATCGGACGGCTTTCCGTGATCTCGATGGTGTCGCCGAGCTTGTATTCGCCATTTTCGTCATGGGCGTGGTACTTGCTCGTCTTGGCCACGATCTTGCCGTAGAGCTCGTGCTTCACACGGCGCTCGACCAGCACAGTCACGGTCTTGGCACGCTTGTCGCTGACCACCTTGCCGATCAAGGTGCGCTTGAGGGATTTTTTAGCTTCCGTCATGTTCACTCCTTACTTGGCGGCTTGGTTTTCTTGCTGCTTCTGCGCAAGAATGGTCTTGGCGCGCGCGATGTCGCGGCGCGTCACGCGCAGCGTCGAGGTGTTCGACAGCTGTTGCGTGGCTTTCTGCATGCGCAGACCGAAGTGGGCCTTCTGCAGGTCCTTGATTTCGGTTTCGAGGCCTGCGACGTCCTTCGTGCGAAGGGTTGCAGCCTTGGTGACCTTGGCCGGAGCCACGGTTTCTTTTTTCTTACGTGTTGCCATGGATGTTCTCCTCTCAGGCGCCGAGCTGGCGAGCGACGAACGTCGTGCGCAGCGGAAGCTTGGCGGCGGCCAGGCGGAACGCTTCGCGGGCGAGTTCTTCGGGCACGCCGACGATCTCGAACACGATCTTGCCAGGCTGGATTTCAGCGACGTAGTACTCGGGGTTGCCCTTACCGTTACCCATCCGAACTTCGGCGGGCTTGGTCGAGATTGGCTTGTCCGGGAACACGCGGATCCAGATACGGCCACCGCGCTTCACGTGACGCGAAATCGCGCGACGAGCGGCTTCGATCTGGCGCGCCGTGAGGCGGCCGCGGTCGGTGCATTTGAGACCGAAGTCACCGAACGCAACCGAGTTACCCGTGGTTGCGATGCCGGTGTTGCGGCCCTTTTGTTCCTTGCGGAACTTTCTGCGTGCAGGTTGCAGCATTTTTAATACTCCGTAGTTCTAAGACCGATCACTCGGTCTTGGCACCGTCAGCTGCTGCAGCTGGCGCGGCTTTGCGGACGCGCTTAACGGCGGGTTTCGAGTCTGCACCGGCACCGCCGGTTGCTTCGGCGGGCTTGTCGCTGCCATCGGCCGGTGCGGTGTTGCCACCGATCGGGCCGCGGGCGCCGGCACGGGGGCCGGGACCACGACGGTCCGAACCCGGACGGTCGCCACCAGGGCGGCCATCGCGGCGCGGACCACGCGGACGACGTTCTTCTTCAGGACGCGGCGTTTCGACGGCCGGCAGGTCGTTGCGACCCAGCGTGTCGCCCTTGTAGACCCAGACCTTGACGCCGATGACGCCGTAGGTGGTCTTGGCTTCCGAGGTGCCGTAGTCGATGTCGGCGCGCAGGGTGTGAAGCGGCACGCGACCTTCGCGGTACCACTCGCAACGAGCGATTTCGATGCCGTTCAGGCGGCCCGACGACATGATCTTGATGCCCAGGGCACCCAGGCGCATGGCGTTCTGCATGGCGCGCTTCATGGCACGGCGGAACATGATCCGCTTTTCGAGCTGTTGCGTGATGCTGTCGGCGATCAGCTGGGCATCGATTTCGGGCTTGCGCACTTCTTCGATGTTCACTGCCACCGGCACGCCGAGCTGCTTGCCCAGTTCGCGCTTGAGGTTCTCGATGTCTTCGCCCTTCTTGCCGATCACGACGCCCGGACGTGCCGAGTAGATCGTGATGCGTGCGTTCTTGGCGGGACGTTCGATCATGACGCGCGAGACCGAAGCGTTCTTCAGCTTCTTCTTCAGGTATTCGCGAACCTTGATGTCTTCGGCCAGCATGCCCGCGAAATCGCGGTCGCTTGCGTACCAGCGGCTGGACCAGTTACGGGTGACCGCAAGGCGGAACCCGGTTGGGTGGATTTTCTGTCCCATATTTCTTCCAGGCCTTCTTAGTTGCCGACCGTCACGTACACATGGCACGTGGGCTTGCTGATGCGATTGCCGCGACCCTTGGCCCGCGCCGTGAAGCGCTTGAGCGTTGCACCTTGCTCGACGTAGATGGTCTTGACCTTCAGCTCGTCGATGTCGGCACCGTCGTTGTGCTCGGCGTTGGCGATTGCCGACTCGAGCACCTTCTTGATGATCACAGCGGCCTTTTTCTGCGTGAACTGCAGAACGTTGAGCGCTTGATCGACCTTCTTGCCGCGGATGAGGTCCGCGACCAGACGGCCCTTGTCGACCGACAGGCGGACACCGCGGAGGACTGCACGTGTTTCAGACATGGTCGTTCCTTACTTCTTCTGGACTTTTTTGTCCGCGGGGTGCCCCTTGAACGTGCGCGTGAGCGCAAATTCGCCGAGCTTGTGGCCAACCATCTGGTCGGTGATGTACACAGGCACGTGTTGCTTGCCGTTGTGCACGGCGATGGTCAGACCGATGAACTCGGGCAGAACCATCGAACGACGCGACCAGGTCTTGATCGGCTTCTTGTCCTTGGTCGTCACGGCCTTGTCGGCCTTGGCCACCAGGTGGTGGTCGACGAAAGGACCCTTTTTGAGAGAGCGAGTCATGAGCTATCCCCTTACTTCTTGCGACGCGACACGATGAAGACCTGCGTGCGCTTGTTGTTACGGGTGCGATAGCCCTTGGTCAGGTTGCCCCATGGGTCGACAGGGTGGCGGCCTTCGCCAGTCTTGCCTTCGCCACCACCGTGCGGGTGGTCGACCGGGTTCATCACCACACCGCGAACGGTTGGGCGAATACCCATGTGACGCTTCGCGCCGGCCTTGCCGAGTTGGCGCAGGCTGTGCTCTTCGTTGGCCACTTCGCCGATGGTTGCGCGGCATTCGATGTGGATGCGGCGCACCTCACCCGAACGCATGCGGACCTGGGCGTAGACGCCTTCGCGAGCCAGCAGCGTGGCCGACGTACCGGCCGAACGCGCGATCTGCGCGCCCTTGCCGGGTTGCAGTTCGATGCAGTGGATCGTCGAGCCGACCGGGATATTGCGGATCGGCAGGGTGTTGCCAGCGCGGATCGGGGCTTCGGCGCCCGACAGCAGCGTTGCACCAGCTTCCAGACCGCGCGGGGCGATGATGTAGCGGCGCTCGCCGTCGGCGTAGCAGACCAGAGCGATGTGGGCGGTGCGGTTCGGGTCGTATTCGATGCGTTCGACCTTGGCCGGGATGCCGTCCTTGTTGCGCACGAAGTCGACAACGCGGTAGTGGTGCTTGGCACCGCCGCCACGATGACGGATCGTGATGTGGCCGTTGTTGTTACGGCCGGCCTTCTGGAACTGGGGCTCCAGCAGGGGAGCGTGAGGAGCACCCTTGAACAGGTGGTCACGCGAAATCTTCACCGCGCCGCGTTGGCCCGGCGAAGTGGGTTTCATCTTGATGACGGCCATGATTAAGCGCCTTCCCCGACGAGGTTGAGCTCTTGACCCGGCTTGAGCGTCACATAGGCCTTGCGAACGTTGTCGCGGCGGCCGATGGACTTGCCAAAGCGCTTGGTCTTGCCCTTGGTGTTGAGCACCGACACGCCCTGGACTTCGACCTTGAACATCAGTTCGACAGCGGCCTTGATCTCGGGCTTGGTGGCGTCTTGCAGCACCTTGAAAGTGACAGCGTTCGACTTTTCGCCGACCATCGTGGCCTTTTCGGACACGATCGGGGCGACCAGCACCGCCATCAGGCGGCCTTCTTCGAACGTACGTTCAGCGGCGGTAGGGTTCACGCGGCTCATGCGAACATCTCCTTGAGCTTGTCGACGGCACCCTTGGTGACCAGCACCTTCTTGTAGTGAACCAGCGACACCGGATCGGCGTAACGGGGTTCGACCACGAGGATGTTGACCAGATTGCGCGAGGCAAGGTACAGGTTTTCGTCGACTTCTTCGGCGATCACGAGCACGGACTCGAGATTCATTGCCTTGAAACGGGCTGCCAGCGGCTTCGTCTTGGGCGAATCCACGGTCAGCGAATCCACCACGGCCAGACGGCCTTCGCGAGCGAGCTGCGAGAAGATGGCGGCCATGCCGGCGCGGTACATCTTCTTGTTGATCTTCTGCGAGAAGTTTTCGTCAGGCATGTTCGGGAAAATCCGGCCACCCCCACGCCACAGCGGCGAGGACGTCATACCGGCACGGGCGCGGCCCGTTCCCTTTTGCTTGAAAGGCTTCTTGGTCGAGTGCTTGACCTGTTCGCGGTCCTTCTGGGCGCGCGTGCCTTGGCGGGCGTTGGCCTGGAACGCAACGACGATCTGGTGAACCAGGTCTTCGTTGTAGTCACGGCCGAACACGGTCTCGGGGGCGTCGTACTTCGACGCGGCCTGGCCTTGTTCGTTCAGGAGTTCGAGTTGCATTACTTCGCTCCTTCAGCCGCTTGCGGCTTGGCCTTGATGGCGGGACGCACGGTGACAAAGCCACCCTTCGAACCCGGGATCGCGCCCTTGATGAGCAGCAGTTGACGCGCTTCGTCGATGCGGAACACGTCGAGGTTTTGCGTGGTCTTGGTCACATCGCCGAGGTGGCCCGTCATGCGCTTGCCGGGGAACACGCGACCGGGGTCTTGTGCCATGCCGATCGAGCCGGGAACGTTGTGCGAACGGCTGTTACCGTGCGACGCGCGTTGCGAGCTCATGTTGTGGCGCTTGATCGTGCCTGCGAAGCCCTTGCCGATGGAAGTGCCTTGCACGTCCACCTTCTGGCCCACGGAAAACACGCTGCCCGCTGCGATCACGCCGCCAGCCTTGTGCTGACCTGCGGTTTCTGCGGTAACGCGGAATTCCTGGATGATTTCACCAGCTTCGACACCCGCCTTGGCGAGGTGGCCGGCTTCAGGCTTGGTCACGCGCGATGCTTTGCGCGAACCGAACGTCACCTGCAGGGCGACGTAGCCATCGGTCTCTTGGGACTTGATCTGGGTCACACGGTTGTTGGACACATCCACCACCGTGACAGGAACTGCGTCCCCGTCATCGGTGAAGAGACGCATCATCCCCACCTTGCGGCCCAGCAACCCGAGGGAGTTGCTCAGACTCATTTGTTTTCTCCAAAAATGGAAGCTCCCTTCGCCGCTGCCACTTCAATTGGCGACAGCGTTTGGCCGAATCCCTGAAGGTTTCCGGCCTGCGGAAGGAGGTTGATAAATCTCTGCTCGAACTACACCCCTACGGACGCACCAAGGGCAGAGCCAGCGATTATAGCCCGCGATGCGGGCACCGTGCAAGCGGTGTTGCGGGCGGGATTTTCGGGGGCAATCCGCCCCCTTTGCGCCCGTTTCTGCCTATTTGGCAGGCATCGTGATGATGTTTTCCCCGTCCGGCGTGGACTTCAGTTCGCCGGAGGACTTCAGGACCGGCGCCGCCGCACCGGTCTGGATGGGGATTGAAATGGCGCTCATGGCGCCCTTTTGCGTGATGAAGACGTTGAGGTAGGCGAGCCCTTCCTGTTCACTCACCACAGTGACAGTCGCGGTCGTGCGGCTGGCCATCGGCAGCGCCAGCGCGTCGCTGCCCGAAACCTTCAGGCCAGCGTCGGCGCTGAAGCGCACTGTCGCGCCGTCGGGGTCGGTCACGCCACCGAACTCCAACACGACGGGGGTACCGCGCCCCACTTGCGGTACAGCATCGAGCCGGAACCGCAGCGTCACGCCGGAGTCGTTCGGCTTGCGCGCCGCGGCTGTCATGGACGCCTCGCGATGTGAAGTGGACTTGGCATGGCGAGCACCCGGCACGCCGTCGGCCAGGGCCGGCATCGAAAAACCGGCCATTGCAAGACAAGCCAGGGAAATCATCGAACGTGATCGGATGCTCATGACGGCCTTCCCTACTGAATGGTGACGTTGAAGCATGTCGATGCCCCGGAATTGTTGAGATCGCTGACAGCCAGAACGTAGTCGCCCGCCCCCAGGCTGACCTTGCTGCCCGATCGGGCGATCAGGCCGCCGCGGAAGATGTCGAAGTCGGGGTTGGCCCCGATGGGACCGCCATTGACCGTGAACTGGTAGTCGCGATTGGCGGGCGCGTTGAACCGAAGGTACGCAAAGCTGCCGAGCTTGTTGCCTCGGCCGGCGACGTTGGAGACGCAGGCCTGGGTCGGCGCACCGCCCACGATTGCCGTCCGGTACATGGGCTGCACCACGTTCGGGACCATCGGCGACCCACCGTTGTTCGTCTCGGTGTCGCCATAAGGGTCATTGGCTGTGGTGCTGATGTTCTGGCTGGAGAGCAAACCAGCCAGTGCGGTCGCACTGCCGGGCGCGATCGTGTTGAACGCAGCGGTGAAGGGATGAATCGACGAGACCGGCGCGCCGCTCCTGAACAGGATGCCCGTCATCGCGTCATGGATGGGCTTGAAGCCGACCTGCTGATTCAGATTCCAGAAGATCGCTTGGATCGAGCCTTCCCGGTACCACCCCGGATTGGTCGCCGGTCCCACCGAGAGATTCACGTTGCCGCCCTTTGCCTGTTGGGCTTCCTTCGAATCCACATAGTTGTTCCGCCCGAGCGCAATGCCCGACCAGCCATTGCCCCATCCCTCGGAAAACGCGAGCCGCCTATCGACCCGATCGTCCAGCGAGTGGGACCCGCCTGGAGAGTCATCGCGGCTGAAGGCCGATTGATAGTAATGACCCCATTCATGGGCAATCACAGGTGCATCGAATTCATCGGTGTCCACATCCTCCCGGCCGAGGACGTAGATCTCGCGACCCGT
The DNA here is from genome assembly GCF_000184745.1 of Variovorax paradoxus EPS. Lineage (NCBI taxonomy): Bacteria > Pseudomonadati > Pseudomonadota > Betaproteobacteria > Burkholderiales > Comamonadaceae > Variovorax > Variovorax paradoxus. The sequence goes on from NC_014931.1 coordinate 6,082,089, forward strand.
GCTCCGGTTGATGAAGAAGGTGCTGCCGATGTCCCCGGCCGCCACACTCCCGCCAGCCGGCTTGTTGTTGGGACTCCAGAACACACGCAGCACCGGGAACGCCGTTGACGGCGCTACCGACAACACCTTTTGCATTGCCGTGTAGACCGTGTCGAGCACGGCAAACGGCGCAGCTACGCGCTGGCTCGCGTAGCTCGAGCCACCCCAGCCGGTGTCGGCGCGCAGATCGCGCGTCAGCGCGGTGGCGCCAGACGAAAACGCCGATGACTGCATGGAGTACAGGGCATTGCCCTGGGTGTTGTCGCGAACGCTCACGTCCCAACTCGGGAAGGAGCCGGTGCGGGTCAGTTGCGCTCGCACCCGCACGATGATCGCCGTGTTTGCCGGCACGGCCACCGAGTACGCCCCGCTGTCGTCGGTGGTGGTCACGGCGAGCTGCGCGGAAGAGGTTGCATCGAGCACCTCCAGCATTGCACCTCGCACTGGCTTGACCGAGGTCGAGGAATAGACAAGGGGCCCATTCGTATTCGGAACGGATTCATAGGTGGCCTTGCCGGTCAGGGCGACCGAATTGCCTATCGGAAGAATCGGGAATCCCCCACCGCCGCCTCCACCCCCACCCCCACCACCGCCGCAGCCCGCCAGCAGTACAGCGGCAACGCACGCCGCGCCCAACGCAAAAGAGAACTTGTGACTCATAGCTGTGCTGCCCTCGTTTCAGCCGCGGCCGATGCTTGAAAGAATTACCGGTGCGAGAGGATGCCATAGCCGCACCCTAAAAGACAAAGCCCGCCTGCATTTCTGCAGGCGGGCTTCGTCAAAACGCGACGCTGGGAGTTCTTGCTGCTTACTGCAGCTTGATCTCGACGTCCACGCCGGCCGGCAGGTCGAGCTTCATCAGCGCGTCCACGGTCTTGTCGGTCGGGTCGACGATGTCCATCAGGCGCTGGTGCGTGCGGATTTCGAGCTGGTCGCGCGACGTCTTGTTGACGTGCGGCGAACGCAGGATGTCGAAACGCTTCATGCGGGTCGGCAGGGGCACGGGGCCCTTGACGATCGCGCCGGTGCGCTTGGCGGTGTCAACGATTTCGGCAGCCGATTGGTCGATCAGCTTGTAGTCGAACGCCTTCAGGCGGATGCGGATTTTTTGCTTGGTAGCCATGGTGATGTTTCCTTTGCGTCCGGCTTAGATGTCGAGGATCTTTGCCACGACGCCCGAACCCACGGTACGGCCGCCTTCACGGATGGCGAAGCGCAGGCCTTCTTCCATCGCGATCGGGTTGATCAGCTTGACGGTGATGCTGACGTTGTCGCCAGGCATGACCATTTCCTTGTCCTTGGGCAACTCGATCGCGCCGGTCACGTCCGTCGTGCGGAAGTAGAACTGGGGACGGTAGTTGTTGAAGAACGGCGTGTGACGGCCACCTTCGTCCTTGGACAGCACATACACCTCGGCGGTGAAGTGCACGTGCGGCTTGATCGAGCCGGGCTTGCACAGCACTTGGCCGCGCTCGACTTCTTCGCGCTTGGTGCCGCGCAGCAGCACGCCGACGTTGTCGCCAGCCTGGCCTTGGTCCAGCAGCTTGCGGAACATTTCCACGCCGGTGCAGGTGGTCTTGACGGTCGGGCGGATGCCGACGATCTCGATTTCTTCACCGACCTTGATCACGCCGCGCTCGACGGCGCCGGTCACCACGGTGCCGCGACCCGAGATCGAGAACACGTCTTCCACAGGCATCAGGAACGTGCCGTCCACGGCGCGCTCAGGCGTCGGGATGTACGTGTCCAGCGCTTCAGCCAGCTTCATGATGGCTTCTTCGCCCAGCTTGCCCTTGTCGCCTTCCAGGGCGAGCTTGGCCGAGCCGTGGATGATGGGGGTGTCGTCGCCAGGGAATTCGTACTTGTCCAGCAGCTCGCGCACTTCCATTTCGACCAGCTCGAGCAGCTCGGCGTCGTCGACCATGTCGCACTTGTTCAGGAAAACGATGATGTAGCCCACGCCCACCTGGCGAGCCAGCAGGATGTGCTCGCGGGTCTGGGGCATCGGGCCGTCAGCGGCCGAGCACACCAGGATGGCGCCGTCCATTTGAGCGGCGCCGGTGATCATGTTCTTCACATAGTCGGCGTGGCCGGGGCAGTCGACGTGTGCGTAGTGGCGGTTGGCCGTTTCGTACTCGACGTGCGCGGTGTTGATCGTGATGCCGCGAGCCTTTTCTTCGGGCGCTGCGTCGATCTGGTCGTAAGCCTTGGCTTCGCCGCCGAACTTGGCCGACAGAACGGTTGCAATCGCAGCCGTCAGCGTCGTCTTGCCGTGGTCAACGTGACCGATCGTGCCCACGTTCACGTGCGGCTTGGTGCGGGTGAATTTACCTTTTGCCATTTTTCAATCCTTGAAAGAGCATTCCCGTGTATTGGTTTTATGTCTGCACCCGATTGCTGGTTCGCCTCGCACGGGAACGTGGCGGCACCGGATCGCAGACAACGAAGGCCACGCACTGCGTGGCCTTGCATTCTTCAAAAACTTACTTGGCGCGAGCAGCCACGATGGCTTCGGCAACGTTACGGGGAGCTTCAGCGTAGTGCTTGAACTCCATCGTGTACGTGGCACGGCCTTGCGACATCGAGCGCAGCGTGGTCGAGTAGCCGAACATTTCCGACAGCGGCACTTCGGCCTTGATGGACTTGCCGCCACCGATCATGTCGTCCATGCCCTGCACCATGCCACGACGTGAGGACAGGTCGCCCATCACGTTGCCGGCGTAGTCTTCAGGCGTTTCGACCTCCACGGCCATCATCGGCTCCAGGATCACGGGGCTGGCCTTGCGGGCGCCTTCCTTGAAACCGAAGATCGCGGCCATCTTGAACGCCATTTCGTTCGAGTCCACGTCGTGGTAGGAGCCGAAGTGCAGGGTGACCTTGACGTCCACGACGGGGTAGCCCGCCAGCACGCCTTGCGTCAGCGCTTCCACAACGCCCTTTTCCACTGCGGGGATGTATTCGCGAGGAACCACACCGCCCTTGATGGCGTCGACGAACTCGAAGCCCTTGCCCGCTTCCTGCGGCTCGAGCTTCAGAATGACGTGACCGTACTGGCCCTTGCCGCCCGACTGGCGAACGAACTTGCCTTCGGCATCTTCGACGGTCTTGCGGATCGTTTCGCGGTAGGCAACCTGGGGCTTGCCCACGTTGGCTTCCACGCCGAATTCGCGCTTCATGCGGTCCACGATGATTTCAAGGTGGAGCTCGCCCATGCCGGCGATGATGGTCTGGCCCGATTCTTCGTCGGTCTTGACGCGGAACGACGGATCTTCCTGAGCGAGACGCTGCAGGGCGATGCCCATCTTTTCCTGGTCGGCCTTGGTCTTGGGCTCAACGGCCTGCGAGATCACCGATTCCGGGAACACCATGCGCTCGAGCGTCACGACGGCTGCCGGGTCGCACAGGGTTTCGCCCGTGGTGACTTCCTTCAGGCCCACGCAGGCAGCGATGTCGCCGGCGCGGATTTCGTTGACTTCTTCGCGGTTGTTCGCGTGCATTTGCACGATACGGCCGATACGTTCCTTCTTGCCGCGCACCGGGTTGTAGACGCTGTCGCCCTTGGTCAGCACGCCTGAGTAGACGCGCACGAAGGTCAACTGACCCACGAACGGGTCGGTCATCAGCTTGAATGCCAGAGCCGAGAACTTCTCGCCGTCATCAGCCTTGCGGGTGACGGGTGCTTCGTCTTCATCGGTGCCGTTGACCGGGGGAATGTCGGTCGGTGCGGGCATGTATTCGACGACGGCGTCGAGCATGGCCTGCACGCCCTTGTTCTTGAAGGCCGAGCCGCACAGCATCGGCTGGATTTCGCCGGCGATGGTGCGCTGGCGGATGGCAGCCTTGATTTCTTCCTCGGAGAGCTCGCCGCCTTCGAGGTACTTGTTCATCAGTTCTTCGCTGGCTTCAGCAGCGGCTTCGACCAGCTTTTCGCGGTATTCGGCGCAAACGTCGGCCAGGTTCGCGGGGATTTCACCGTAGGTGAAGGTCACGCCCTTGTCTTCGTCCCAGATGATCGCCTTCATCTTCACGAGATCGACGATGCCCTGGAAGTGCTCTTCGGCACCGATCGGAATCTGGATCACGACGGGGTTGGCCTTCAGGCGGTCCACCATCATCTGGCGCACGCGCAGGAAGTCGGCGCCGGTGCGGTCCATCTTGTTGACGAACGCGAGACGCGGCACCTTGTACTTGTTGGCCTGGCGCCAGACGGTTTCGGACTGGGGCTGCACGCCGCCGACCGCGTCGTACACCATGACGGCGCCGTCCAGCACGCGCATCGAGCGCTCGACTTCAATGGTGAAGTCCACGTGGCCGGGGGTGTCGATGATGTTGATGCGGTGTTCTTCGAACTTGCCAGCCATGCCCTTCCAGAAGCAGGTGGTGGCAGCCGAGGTGATCGTGATGCCACGCTCTTGCTCTTGCTCCATCCAGTCCATCGTGGCGGCGCCATCGTGCACTTCACCGATCTTGTGGTTCACACCGGTGTAGAACAGGATGCGCTCGGTCGTCGTGGTCTTGCCGGCGTCGATGTGCGCGGAGATGCCGATGTTGCGGTAGCGCTCGATGGGGGTCTTGCGGGACATGATTTACTTTCGGTTAAATGCGTTGAGCGCTGGGCCTTGAGCACGGGCGACGTCGCCCGACACTCAATACCCAACGCCCAAGCGAAGTTTGATTTTTAGAAGCGGAAGTGGCTGAAAGCGCGGTTGGCTTCTGCCATGCGGTGCACTTCGTCGCGCTTCTTCATGGCGCCGCCACGGCCTTCCGTGGCTTCCATGAGTTCGTTGGCCAGACGCAGGGCCATCGACTTTTCGCCGCGCTTGCGAGCGGCTTCCTTGATCCAGCGCATCGACAGGGCGAGGCGACGGACAGGGCGGACTTCGACCGGCACCTGGTAGTTCGCGCCACCGACGCGGCGCGACTTCACTTCGACCATCGGCTTCACGTTGTTGATGGCAACGGTGAAAGCTTCGAGCGGGTCCTTGTCAGGGTTCTTCTTTTCGATGAAGTCGAGCGCGCCATAAATGATGCGCTCGGCGATCGCCTTCTTGCCGCCTTCCATGATCACGTTCATGAATTTCGACAGCTCGACATTGCCGTACTTGGGATCCGGCAGGATTTCACGTTTGGGGACTTCGCGACGACGTGGCATTTTTCTAACCTCTTTGCTTCAGTTGGCACCGTTTCCAGCACCGCGAGAGCCAGTCAGGACTCTCACTTACTCGACCCGGGATTGGGTCACTTCGCTCGATGTGCCCGCCAAGGCAACCGAACACCGTTTGTTTTTTGACGACAGGAAGAAGGCTTAAGCCTTCTTGGGACGCTTCGCGCCGTACTTGGAGCGCGACTGCTTGCGGTCTTTCACGCCTTGCAAGTCGAGCGAACCGCGCACGATGTGGTAGCGAACACCGGGCAAGTCCTTGACACGACCGCCGCGAACCAGCACGACGCTGTGTTCCTGCAGGTTGTGGCCTTCGCCGCCGATGTAGGAGATGACTTCGAAGCCATTGGTCAGACGGACCTTGGCAACCTTACGAAGCGCCGAGTTGGGCTTCTTAGGCGTCGTGGTGTAGACGCGGGTGCAGACACCGCGACGTTGCGGCGAGTTCTGCATGGCAGGGCTCTTCGAATTGATCTTTTCGACCGTTCGACCCTGACGCACCAGTTGATTGATGGTTGGCATGAATGAATTAGTCCCAAAACAACCCGGCCCTGGTGGTGAAACCGCCCCTGGTCGTGACTCAGAGAAGCCGGGAATAACGAAAACGTGAAACCCTTCGGAAAATTCCGAAAAGCCCACGAGTATAGCAGGCGGGCTTGAAACGGCAAGGTCAGCCGCAGCCGACGCCCGCCTTGCCTCGCCCGCCCTCTTACTTGATCCAGAGGCGGACGGCGTCCCAGGCGCGGCCGAAGATGCCCGCCTGCTCGACCGCTTCCAGGGCCACCAGCGGCACATCGGCCACCGGCTGGTCGTCCAGCGTCACCTTGAGGGAGCCCACGGCCTGGTACTTGGTGAACGGCGCCACCAGCGGGTCGGGACGCGCCACTTGGGTCTTGATCTTGCTGGCGGAGCCGGCGGGGACCGCGACGACGATGGCTTCCGGGCGACCCAGCTTCAGCACGTTTTCCTTGCCCTTCCAGACCGCGGGCGTGGCGGCCGGCTGGCCGGCGTCGAACAGGCGGACGGCGTCGTAGGCCGTGTAGCCCCAGTTCAGCAGCTTCTGCGATTCATTGGCGCGCACGGTCTCGCTCGAGGCACCCAGCACGATCGACAACAGGCGGCGCCCGCCGGTCAGGTTCGGGAAATCGCGCTTGGCGGTGGCGATCATGCAGTAGCCGGCAGCTTCGGTATGGCCGGTCTTCAGGCCGTCGACGGTCGGATCGCGGAACAGCAGCAGGTTGCGGTTCGTGTCGTTGGTCGACGGCGTGCCCGGGTAGCGGTACTTCTTGATGGCGTAGTACTTGGCTTCTTCGGGAAAGTCGCGCACCAGCCGGGTCGCCAGGATGCTCAGGTCGCGGGCCGTGGTGGTGTGGCCGGGCGCGGTGAGGCCTTCGGGATTCTTGTAGCTGGTGTTCTTCATGCCCAGCGCCTTGGCCTGGGCATTCATGAGCTCGACGAAATGCTCGACCGTCCCGCCCACACCTTCGGCCAACGCCACCGTGGCGTCGTTGCCCGATTGCACGATCAGGCCCTTGATCAGGTCTTCGACCGGCACCTGCATCTTCGGATCGATGAACATGCGGGAGCCGGGCATCTTCCAGGCGCGCGGGCTGACCGGGAAGGTCTGGGTCAGCGTGATCTTCTTGGCGCGCAGCGCGTCGAACACGATGTAGGCCGACATCAACTTGGTGAGCGAAGCGGGCTCCACCGGGCTGTCGATGTCCTTCTGCGCGAGGATTTGGTTGGCGGTCACGTCCAGCAGCAGGTAGCTGCGCGCGGCGACTTCGGGCGGCGCCGGCACCTGTGCGGCAGCAATCACGCCGACCGAGGCAGCGGCGGTCAGCACCAGTGCGCGGAGCGCGTTGAAAAAACGATTCATGGGGAGGATGAGAAGAGACGAAAACAAGCCCGTGAGGCTTTCATTCAATGCCCGCGCGGAGGTGGCGGGCAACCAGACTTTTGAGCAGCGGCAATTGTCCGTGAAAGAAATGGCCGCCCCCGGGAATAACCGTGACAGGAAGTGACTGCGGCCGCGCCCACTCCATCACGGCGGCCAACGGCACGGTGTCGTCGGCTTCGCCGTGGACCACCAGCATGCGATCGTGGGCTTCGACGGGGAGCGTGGCGACGGTGTTGCGCGCGGCGGCCGTGCCGACCAGAACGACTTGCCGGACGTCGCGCGCGGCCCAGAGCTTTTCGGCAGCGCCGCAGGCGACGAAAGCGCCGAACGAGAAACCGGCAATGGCCAGGAAACCTTCGGGCGCCAGCTGGCCGACGACATTCAGCATGTCTTCCAGCTCGCCGCGCCCTTCGTCGTGCACACCCTCGCTGGCACCGACGCCGCGAAAGTTGAAGCGCACCGTCGTCCAGCCGCGCGACACGAAAGCGCGCGCCAGGGTCTGCACGACCTTGTTGTCCATCGTGCCGCCGAACAGCGGGTGCGGATGGGAGATCACAGCGACGCCGCGCGGGGTGCCGGCAGGTTGGTCGCGCTGCACCTCGATTGCGCCGGCAGCGCCCTGGAGGCTGATCTTTTCGGTCTGGGAGTTCATGGCAAGGTGGGTGAGCGGGCCGGCAGCGCCGGTCGGGAGCACGGTACGAGCGAAGCGTCCGCGGGAAAGTTCAGCGTCCGACGTCGGCGGGCAGCAGGAGCCGCTCGACGACCTCGCCGTTCTTCAGGTGCGACTCGACGATCTCGTCGATGTCGTCGGCATCGACGAAGGTGTACCAGACGGCTTCGGGGTACACCACCGCCACGGGCCCGCCGGCGCAGCGATCCAGGCAACCCGCCTTGTTGACCCGCACCTTGCCGGGCCCGGAGAGCCCCGCTTCTTTCACCTTCGCCTTGCAGCGATCGAAGCCTTCCTGTGCGTTGTGCATGGCACAGGAGTCTTCGCCGTTCTTGCGTTCGTTGAGGCAGAAGAAGATGTGGCGGCCGTAGTAGCCGGACGGCGCGGCAGAAGTGGAACTGGGCATCGGTCGATTTTAGTGACCGCGACCTCGCGCCCGGGGCTACGCCGCGAGCCGCCCCCGGCGCGACAGGGCCGCCACCACGTATGCAAGCACCGCGAACGGCCAGATCCATCCCAGCCACTGGGCCAACCCATGGAAGCGGATGAAGCGCCCCTGCTCCCAGGTGGCCAGGGTCTGCGCGAAGTACGCGCTCTCGGGCGCCTGGTTCAACAGGCTCAACTGGAGCACGAGCCCCACCAGCAGCAGGGCCGCACACAGCCGGCGCGGCGCGGCCACAAGCAGCACGCCCGCAACGAGCGCAGCCGCCATGCCGACCTGGACGGGAAGATCCAGCCACGCCCAGGCGTGGGCGGGCCCGTAGCTCAGGGCCGCTGACAGCGCCGAGGCGGCAAAACCCGCCAGAAAGATCAGCGGGAGCAGCACCGCGCGCTGGACCACCGTGCGTGCCACCAGATAGCCCAACAGGCACGGCACCAGTGCGCCAAGCATCACGCACAGCAACTCCACCGCCGGCACCAGCGGCTCGAGCTCGAACTGGCGCACGGGCAACCAGTCGATGAAAGGCGTGTCGAGCAGCCATTCGGAAATCGCGACCTCCAGCCGCTCGAACACCTGGCCCAGCCCGAAGGTGACGGCGGCGGGGAACAGCAAGGCAAACGGCCAGAGCGCCAGCAGCACGAGGGCACCGCGCGAATCCTCGATGAACCATTGCGAGCGCGCCCTGCCCCAATGGGCCACCGCCCCCAGCCGCTCGAGCCCCACCGCCAGCACGGCACCGATAACCGCGCCGGCCGTGTTCAGTCCCAGGTCGACGTTGGAAGGAATGCGCGCGGGCAGGTAGCTCTGCAGCGTCTCCATTGCAAAAGAGATTGCCGCTCCGGCCACGGAGGCGCGCAGCACCGCGCCTCCGACACCTGCAGTTCGGCGCGTGCGCAGTACCGCCAGGGCGCACAGGAAGCCGAAGGGTACGTAGCCCCCGACATTGATCGCGAAGTCGAAACCCGTCCAGTACTTGGGCCACGGCGCAGATAGATAGGCCCAGGGCGCAATGCCCTGGTCGCGCCAGTCGGCAAAGGGATAGAGGCTGGCATAGACAATCAACGCCGCATAGGCGAGCGCGAGGGGAAGCGCGGCGGACTTGTGCGGCTTCTCCACCGTGTCCATCGGGCTCAGAACGGCTTGACGACGACCAGGATCACGATGCCGAGCAGCAGCAGCACCGGCAGCTCGTTGAACCAGCGGTACCAGTAATCGTTGCGCCGGTTGCCCCCCGCCACAAAACGGCGCAACAGCACTGCGCAGCCATGGTGATAGCCGATAGCTACCAGCACCAGGGCCAGCTTGGCATGCATCCATCCGTTGCCCGGCCCGCGGCCGATGCCGTAGCCCAGCCAGAGCCACAGGCCGAAGCCCAGCGCCGGAACGGCCAGGAAGGTGGTGAAGCGCAGCAGCTTGCGCGCCATGAGCAACAGGCGTTCCCGCTCTGCGACCGACTCAGGGGGCACCATCGCAAGGTTCACGAATATCCGCGGCAGATAGAAAAGCCCGGCAAACCAACTGGCGATGAAGACGATGTGGAGAGATTTGACCCAGAGCATGGCGGCAGTTTAGTGGCGCACCGCGCTGGCGCACCGCGCTGGCGCACCGGACCGTCACGTAACGCCCGGAAAGCCGCGGACAAAAAAAAGCCCGACGTCTTCACGTCGGGCTGGGAAGCCCTTTTGCTGTCACACATCAAGGCACCCGCTCAGGGAGGAAAAGCGGGGAGCGGCAAGCCGCCCGCTTCAGAATTTAACAAAGACGAAACAAGGTTTCAAGCGAATGCGCCATTTTCTTTGCAATTCATAACTAATTATTTAGAACTTTATAGCTACGAATTTCCGTAGTTGTCAGACAACTTGTCTCGCAGGCGACAACACGGCGATGGAAGGCTTCAGGCACAATTTTCGGGATTATGACGCGCCCTCACTCCCCCCTTGCCATGTTCCCCGCCGGCCGTCCAAGGCGCCTGCGCCGGGACGCCTTTACCCGCAACCTGGTGCGCGAGAACACGCTGACGGTCAACGACCTGATCTATCCGGTGTTCGTGCAGGAAGGCGAAAAGCGGCTCGATGCCGTCTCCTCCATGCCCGGCGTGGAGCGCCTGAGTCTCGACTTGCTTTTGCCGATTGCCGAGCAATGCGTGGCGGCGGGCATCCCGGTGATGGCGCTGTTTCCGGTGATCGACGCGAGCCTCAAGACACCGGCCGGCGACGAAGCGTTCAACCCCGACGGGCTGATTCCCCGGGTGGTCGCCGCCCTCAAGTCGCGCTTCCCCGAACTCGGCGTGATGACTGACGTGGCGCTCGACCCCTACACCAGCCACGGGCAGGACGGCCTCCTCGACGACAACGGCTACATCGTCAACGACGCAACCGTCGAAGTGCTGGTGAAGCAGGCACTCACACAATCGCAAGCTGGCGTGGACATTGTGGCGCCCAGCGACATGATGGACGGCCGTATCGGAGCCGTCCGCACCGCCCTGGAAGCCCGCGGCGACATTCACACGCGCATCATGGCCTACAGCGCCAAGTACGCCAGCGCCTTCTACGGCCCCTTCCGCGATGCCGTCGGCTCGGCCGCCACGCTCGGCAAGAGCAATAAAAAGGTCTACCAGATGGACCCGGGCAACAGCGACGAAGCGCTACGCGAGGTGGCTCTGGACATCGCCGAAGGCGCCGATATGGTGATGGTCAAGCCCGGCATGCCCTACCTGGACATCGTGCGCCGCGTGAAGGATGAGTTCCATGTGCCGACCTTCGCCTACCAGGTGAGCGGCGAGTACGCGATGCTCAAGGCCGCCGCACAGAACGGCTGGCTCGATCACGACGCCGTCGTGCTCGAAAGCCTGCTGGCCTTCAAGCGGGCCGGTGCCGATGGCGTGCTCACGTACTTTGCCCTTGACGCCGCGCGCCTGCTACAAAGTTAATAGCTGCCTGAGCCCATTGCATATGGGCGACCAAGGCAGATAGACAAGAAAACCAAGGCAGGGCGATGCGCATCTTCGAAATCAACCGTTCGCAGGTCGGCGAGCACCCGGCGCTCACGCCGCTGGCCGTGCCGGGTGCGTGCGCCGCAAGCGGGTATCTCTGGATTTCGCTCACGCGCGAGGAATTTCGCGCCTCCCTCGCCGAGGTCCAGCAGATCCTCCAGACGCTCTGCCAGACCCAGCTGGTGGACCTGCACGTGGCCGACCTGCTCAACGACCAGCTGCCCTCGCACTACGACTACACCTCGCAGTACGACGTGCTGGTGTTCCGGCGCCTCGCGACCAGCCAGGGGCAGGCCGCGCTAGGCAACGGCAAGGGAAATGGCAATGAAGCGCCGCCCATTTCCGCCGCCACCACCGCGGCGCCCAAATCCCGGGGCGGCCCGCCCGTGTTGCGCCGCGTCGATACCCGTCCAGTCGGCTTCGCGGTGTTCGACCGGGTGCTGCTTTCGGTGCATCCCGAGGATGGCGCGGTACGCGATGCCTTTGCCGCGCGGCTGCTGGCGGCCGGGTCGTCGGACGACCGCGGCGCCCCGGCGCTGGACGTGCGCGCGACCTCCACGCGCGTGCCCACGGGGCCTTCGGACCTGATGCTGCGCGTCATCAACCAGATCGTGGACGGCTATCTGGACCTGCGGCGCGAACTCACCAAGCAGCTCGACCATTGGCAGACCGAGCTGATCGATCCGCGCAGCCGCTTCACCAATTGGGGCGCGCTGATGGAGGCACGGCAGTCGCTGCACCACCTGGACGAGATCTGCGAAGACCAGCGCGCCGCCATGCAGGACTGGATCGACTCGCTCGAAACCCTGCCACCGCCCAAGGGCGAGGCCGAGCAGCGCGAGCGGGAGCTGATCATGATCAGGAGTCGCGACGTCCTGGAGCACATCGAGCGGGTGGTGCACCACGTGCACCGGCTCGAGCAGAACGCCGAGACGGCCGTGCAGATGCACTTCAGTGTCCAGGGCCACCGCGCCAACGACATCATGCGGGTGCTCACGGTGCTGACCGCCATCTTCCTGCCACTGAACCTGATCGCGGGGATCTTCGGCATGAACTTCGAGTTCATTCCGCTGGTGCACAAGGCCGACGGCTTCTGGATCGCGATGACCGCCATGCTGGTCATCGCGGTGCTGCTGGTGCTGGTCTTCTGGCGCAAGCGCTACCTCGCACGAACGCGCTGATAACCAACTGCCCGCCCAACGAAAAAAGGCCACGCTTTCGCGTGGCCTTTTTTTGCTGAACTGCCCCAAAGGGGGCGCGTTCTTTACTTGGCGGTAGCGCCCGTGCCTTGCTGGGCTTGAACGCGTGCGTCCATCGGGTGGGTCATGGTCGAGACGACCTTGCTGTTGACGCGCGAACCCGAGGTCACGTTCTGGTCGGGAGCGTAGGCGGTGCGAACAGCTTCGGCTTCGACGATGGCGCGGTCCTTCGACACGGCAACCGTTTCCGGGCCGCGCGAACCGCGGGTCACGTTCTGGTTCGGAGCCGCTGCGGCGCGCACGGCTTCAGCGTTGACTTCGTCGCGGCTCTTGGTCGAGACGGCGGTGTTCACGCCTTGGTAGGTTTCGGCTTGGGCGCCAGTAGCGGCCAGGAGGGTCAGAGCAGCGGCGGCGAGGATGTGCGAGGTCTTCATGTCAATTCCTTGTGTTCGTCGGATGGTTTGTCCACCAGGCTTGCTCGGTCGCTTGCCTGTGCGGCGAGTGTCAGACGAAATTCCCTAGATAAAACGCTCGGATCAGAGACACGGTGTTTCCTCTATTGAAACAATGTGGACACATAGGCATGCAAACGAGAAAGGCCGGGGTCGCACACGCGGCCCCGGCCTTTTTAGAAATCTGAATTCTTCGGTCTAGCGGCCCGGACGCGCGTCTTGCCGCCCTTGGAATTGCGGCGGCACTTCGCTGTTTGCGAAGGCGCGCCGGTCCAGGTTCTGGTTCGGTGCGTGGGCTGCGGCAATCGCTTCCGCACGGACCGAGGCGCGGTCGAGCTGGCTCGGGCGCGTGGTCAGCGGCGAGGCCACGACGTCGCCGTAGACATTGCCGCCCCGCGCAGCCGCTGCCCCTTCGGCTTCCAACTGGGCTCGGCTCCCGACGATCTTCAGCGGCTGCACCGGCTCGAAACCCTGTGCGTGTGCGCCGACGGCGGTCAGGATCGACAGGATGGCAACGGCGATGATGTTCGAGGTGTTCATGGTTCGGCTCCTTCGGCGCTTGGTGCGAGTGTGGCGCAGGTCGCCTGAGAAAAACGCCGGAGAATCGAACCACCGCGTTCCTCGAACGGAAACAATGGGCTCTTAGACATGGACAGTCTCGATCTGATCAGAACCTTTCGCGAAGTCGCCGCCCACGGCAGCTTCTCGCAGGCGGCCAAGAAGCTCGACATGTCGAAAGCCACCGTCAGCAAATACGTTGCCGAGCTCGAAACGCGTTTCGGTGTGCGGCTCCTGAACCGCTCCACCCGCTCCGTGAGCCTCACCGACGCCGGTCAGCTGCTGCTCGATCGCAGCACCCCGGTGCTCGAAATGGTGGAGCTCACCCAGGCCGAGCTGCAGGACCGTGCCAGCCAGCCCGCCGGCCGCCTCCGGATTTCGGCCCCCCACGGCATGGGCAACGGCGAGTTTCCCAACCTGCTGGCCGACTTCATGCGCTATTACCCCGACGTGAGCATCAGCCTGCAGCTGACCAATCGCACGGTCGACCTCGCGGAGGAAGGCATCGATGTCGACATCCGCAGCGGCCCGGTCGAAGACGCCAATCTCATCGTGCGCAAGCTGCGCCTCATGCAGATGGTGGTCTGCGCCTCCCCGGTCTACTGGAAGAAGCACGGCAAGCCCGAGCATCCGCGCGACTTGGCCGGGCACGAGGCCCTCACCCATTCCCTGCTGGGCGCGCAGCCGGTGTGGCGCTTCGACGATGGCGGGGAGCCGCTGGACGTGCACGTCAAGAGCCGCATGGACTGCACCGAGGGCGCACCGCTGATCCGCGTGGCGATGCGCGGCTTCGGCGTGATCTACCTGCCCTCGATCCTCGTGCAATCGCACATCGAGCACGGCGAGCTCGTACCAGTGCTGCAGGACTACACGCGCAAGGACATGTGGCTGTCGGCCGCCTACCTTCAGCGGCGCCACAACAGTGCGGCCCTGCGCGCGTTGCTCGACTTTCTTCAGACCCGCGTGGGCGACGCGCCGGGCCTCAAGAAGTAATAAAAAAAAGCCCGGCACAGACCGGGCTTTTTTATTGCGCCGACCCGCAGGTCAGCCGATGTACTTCGCGAAGAACGCCAGCGTGCGTTCGCGCGCCAGCTTGGCGGCCTCGGCGTTGTACGAGCCGCGCTGGTCGCAATTGAAACCGTGGCCCACCGGATAGACATGCACTTCCACCTCGGGGTGCGCCTTCTTGAAACTCTCGACGGTGTCCAGCGGAATCCAGTGGTCCTGGTTGCCGAAGTGCGCCAGCACCGGCACCTTGGGTTTCCGCGCGGCTTCTTCGGGCATGGTCATGCCGCCGCCGTAGTACGGCGCCGCGGCCGACAGGCCCGGCAACAGAGCGGCAGCGCGCCAGGTCAGCAAACCGCCCCAGCAGTAGCCCACGATGCCGACCTTGCCGGCCTTCGATGCATAGGCGATGGCTGCCTCGACATCCTGCAGCACGCCGGGCGCGGGCAGCGCCTCGACCGCCGCCTTCAGGGCGGAGCCCTCCTTCATGTCCTCGTCGCTGTAGCCCAGCTCGACGCCGGGCTTCACGCGCTGGAAAGTCGCCGGCGCCACAGCGAGATACCCCTCGGCCGCATAGCCGTCGGCCACCGAGCGGATGTGCGAGTTCACGCCGAAGATTTCCTGCACCACGACCACCGCGCCGCGCGGCTTGCCCGCAGGTTCGGCCACGTAGGCGGGAAAGCTGAAGCCGTCCTTGGCTGTGAGATCGATGAATTGACCCATGTTTGTCATGCTCCTGATGGCAATTGAATGAAGAAGAAAAAGAAGAGGGACGCTGTTGTCGCCGTCACTGGCGCAGCGCCCGCTCGACGAAATCGAGCCGATCCTGCCCCCAGAAAATCTCGCCATCGATCACGTAACTCGGCGCGCCGAACACCTGGATGTCGATGGCCTCCTGCGTGTAGGCCTCGTAGCGCTCCTGCACCGCCTGGCTTTGCGATTGCTCCGAGCGCTTGGCGGGCAGGCCGCATTCGACGACCAGCGCTTCGAGCACGTTCGGGTCGCCGATGTTCCGCTCCTGCACCCACACCGCAGCGAACACCGCCGCGCAGACGCGCATCGCAGCCTCGGTGCCGTCGTGGATATCGACCGCGATGATGATCCGCGCCGCATCATCGCCGGCCACCGGGAAGAACTTGGGCTTGGTGTTCATCGGCAGGCCGAGGTGCTGCGAGAACCGCGCCATCTCCACCAGCCGGTAGGCCTGCCGCTGCGGCGCCCGCTTGCCCAGAGGCAGCCCGCCGGACACCGGGAACACGCTCCCCATGTCGATGGGCCGCACGCGCACCGTGGCGCCCGCGGCGGCGGCGATCTCCGCGAACCGGGTATGACCCAGATAAGTCCACGGGCTCTGGGGCGCAAAGTAGTAGTCGACCGTTTTCGTGCTCATACGCCAGCCCTCGAATGATGTAATCCAAGCCGACGGTTTTAACTGACACGCAGTTTCTCTGCAGGAGGTAGGTTTTGAATCCAGTGCTACTCATCACCGGCGGCGGACGGGGCATCGGCGCCGCCACCGCCCTGCTCGCCGCACGGCGCGGCTACGCGGTGGCCGTCAACTACGCCAGCAACTCGCTGGCGGCCGACGAGGTGGTGCGCACCATCCGCGAGGGCGGCGGCACCGCCATCGCCGTGCAGGCCGATGTAGGCAATGAGGCGCAGGTGATCGCGATGTTCGAGAAGGTCGACGCCAAGCTCGGCCGGCTCACCGCGCTGGTCAACAACGCCGGCGTGGTGGACATGCAGGCGCGTGTCGACGAGATGAGCGTGGCGCGGCTGGAACGCATGTTCCGCATCAACGTGATCGGCAGTTTTGTCTGCGCGCGCGAAGCCGTTCGCCGCATGAGCACGAAGCACGGCGGCCAGGGCGGCGCCATCGTCAACATCTCCAGCGGCGCCGCGCGCCTGGGCTCGCCGGGCCAATACGTCGACTACGCCGCCAGCAAGGCCGCCATCGACACGCTCACCATCGGGCTGGCCAAGGAAGTGGGCGACGAGGGCATCCGCGTCAACGCGGTGCGCCCCGGCCTCATCGACACCGAGATCCACGCGTCGGGCGGCATGCCCGACCGCGCCCTCGAACTTGCGCCCACCGTCCCGATGAAGCGCACCGGCAGCCCCGAGGAAATCGCCGGCGCCATCCTGTGGCTGCTGTCCGACGAGGCGAGCTACACCACCATGGCCCTGCTCGACGTGACCGGCGGAAGGTAGCCCCCATGAGCACCTCGATGGACCTCATCAAGCCGCTGGTCACGCTGGTGGCCATCGTCAACCCACTGGCCATCGTGCCCTTCTTCATCCACTACACGCAGGGCTACAGCGACGCGCAGCGCCGACACACGGTGCGCATGTCGGCGTTCAGTGCGTTCGTGGTCATCGCGGTGAGTGCGCTGCTCGGGTTGCAGCTGCTGTCCTTCTTCGGCATTTCGATCGCGAGCTTCCAGGTCGGTGGCGGCCTGCTGCTGCTCATGAGTTCGCTCTCGATGCTGAACGCCAAGCCGGCCGAGAGCAAGACCAACGTCGAGGAACTGCGCGCCACCGAGGTGAAGGCCTCGATGGGCGCCTCCATCGCGGTGGTGCCGCTCACGATTCCGTTGCTGACAGGGCCGGCGACCATCTCCACCGTGGTGATCTATGCCGACAAGGCGCAGCACCTGTGGGAGCTCGCGGTGCTGGTGGGCTACGGCGTGGTGGTGGCGCTGGCCACGGCGCTGGCCTTCTCGCTCGCGCAGCCGATTGCGCGCGTGCTCGGCAAGACGGGCATCAACATCATGACGCGGCTGATGGGCCTGATCCTCGCGGCGCTGGCCGTCGAGGTGATGGCCGACGGGCTCGGCAAGCTGTTCCCGATCCTGTCGAAAGTCTCCTGACCGCGGAGGCTCAGGCCAGCATCTTCTCGATGACCTTCCAGTGCGCCGGCTCCACCGGCGTGATCGACAGCCGGTTGCCCTTGCGCAGGATGATCAGTTCGGCCAGCTCGGGCTTGGCGCGCAACTCGGGCAACGCCAGCAGCCGGGTCTTGCGCATCGCCTGCACGTCGACCAGCAGCCAGCGCGGGTCTTCCTTCTTCGAGGCCGCGTCGTAATACGGCGACTTCGCATCGAACTGCGTCGGATCGGGCTTGATGCCCGAGGCCACGCGCGCGATGCCGGCGATGCCCGGCTCCGGGCAGCTCGAGTGATAGAACAGCACGCCATCGCCGATCTTCATGCCGTCGCGCATGAAGTTGCGCGCCTGGTAGTTGCGAACGCCCGTCCACGCGACAGTGGCATCGGGCGCGGCGAGCGCATCGTCGATCGAGACTTCGTCGGGCTCGGATTTCATCAACCAGTACTGGGGCATGGCGTTCTCGCGAAGGTGTGTTTTCGCGGAATATAGCCGCTTGCCCCGGCACCGGCACCAGCGCCGGCAGTACCGGGGTTGCCGCTTACGGCGTCACGTAGTCAGACACGACGACCCACTTGCCATCCTTGATCTGCGACAGCCGCGATTGCTCGTTGCCGAGGCGCTTGGTGGCGGTGTAACTGCTCTTCGGGCTGCCGAACATGTCGGGCTCGAAGGTGATGCTGTCCATCGCCTTGATGAAGCTGTCGGTCGTGAGGTTCGGGCCCGCCTTGGTCGCCGCCTTGATGAACGAATCGATGATCACGTAGCCGTACACCGAGAACACCGTCGGGTCTTCGTTGAACTTGGTCTTGTACTTGTTGGCCCAGAAGCGCAGGGGTTGCGACTGCTCGTCGGTGTAGGGGTTCTGCACCGTCATCGTGGCGTAGACGCCGTCCATCGCCTTGCCACCCAGCTTGTGGATGAGGTCGGTATACGCCGCGCTCGAACCGAGGAATGTCGGGTTGAAACCCGTCTTGCGCGACTCCCCCACCGTGCCGATGGTCTCGCGAATGATCGTGCCCAGCACCACGAGGTCGCAGTTCGCCGCCTTCATCTTCGCGACCTGCGAGCTGAAGTCGGTGGCGCCGCGCTTGAACGAGGTCTTCTCGGCCAGTTCCATGTTCGCGGCCTTCAGGCCCGCCTCGGCGCCGCGCTGCACCTCGAGCCCGAACTCATCGTCCTGGTAGATCGTGCAGACCTTCTTGGCGCCCTTGTCCTTGATCATCTTGGGCAGTGCCAGGCGGATCTGGTCGTAGTAGGTGGCCGCGAACGAGTACTTCAGCCGGTTCAGCGGCTCGTACATTTCTCGCGCCGCGGTGATCGGCATGTAGTTGACGATGTTCTTGTCGAACTGCACCGGCATCGCCGCCATGTTCTGCGCCGTGCCGATGTGGCCGGCCATGATGAATATCTTTTCCTGGTTCACCAGCTTCTGCGCGGCCAGCACCGCCTTCTTCGGGTCATAGCCCGAGTCCTCGACAAAGAGCTTGAGCTTGCGGCCGTTGACGTTGCCCTGCTCGTTGAGTTCGTCCACGCGCAGCTGCATGCCGTTGCGCGCCTGCTTGCCGAAGCCCGCGAGCGGACCCGACAGGTCCTGGATCGTGCCGATCCGGATCTCGTCCTTGCTCACGCCCTGTTGCTGCTGCGCGGACGCGAGCGTCGCGATAAGGCCCAGCACGGCCAGAGTCGTCACTGTCTTGAGCTTCATTCGGTTGTCTCCTCGGGTTGACACTAAAAACGTTCGCCGATCAGCGGTACATCGCTTCGATGCGGTCTGCGTACTTCGTCTGCACCAGCTTGCGCTTGAGCTTCATCGTCGGCGTGAGCTCCTCGTCCTCGGCGCTCAGCTGCGTCTCGAGCAGGAAGAACTTCTTGATCTGCTCCACGCGCGCGAACTTCGCGTTGACGCGGTCGATCTCGCCCTGGATCAGGTCCAGCACCTCCTGCGCGCGCGTCAGGCTCTCGTAGTTGCTGAACGGCACGTCGTTGTCCTGCGCAAACTTCTCGACGTTCTCCTGATCGATCATCACGATCACCGTCAGGTAGGGTTTCTTGTCGCCGATCACCACCGCGTCGGTGACGTAGGGGCTGAACTTGAGTTCGTTCTCCAGCTCGCTCGGCGTGATGTTCTTTCCACCTGCCGTGATGATGATGTCCTTCATGCGGTCGGTGATGCGGAAATACCCTTCCGCGTCGACCAGCCCGACGTCGCCCGTGTGCAGCCAGCCGTCGGCGTCGATGGTCTCGGCCGTCTTCTCCGGCAGGTTGAGGTAACCCATGAAGACATTGGGGCCGCGCACCAGGATCTCGCCGGTTTCGGGATCGAGCCGCACCTCGTTGTAGCTGGTGGCCGGGCCGATCGAGCCCGGGGCGATGCGCGACGGCGGCACGCCGGTGGAGGCGCCGCACGACTCGGTCATGCCCCACACCTCCAGCATCGGCACGCCGAGCGCGAGGTACCAGCGCACGAGGTCGGGAGAAATCGGCGCCGCGCCGGTCACGAGGAACCGCGCGCGATGGATGCCGATGAGCTTGCGCACGTTGTTGAGCGCAAGCCAGCGCGCGATGCGGAACTTGAAGCGCAGCCCCGCGCCGATCGGCTTGCCCTGCAGCACGCGGTCGGCGATCTGCTGACCCACGCCGATGCTCCATCCGTAGGCAGCCTGCTGCAGGCGGCTCGCCTCCTTCAGCGCGATCATCACGCCCGAATAGAACTTCTCCCACACGCGCGGCACGGCCGTGAACACCGTGGGCGAAATCTCGCGCACGTTCTCGGGCACTGTCTCGGGGTTCTCGACGAAGTTGAGGATCGAGCCGGTGTACATCGCGAAGTATTCGCCGCCCATGCGCTCGGCGATGTGGCACAGCGGCAGGAAGCACATGCGCTCGTCCGTCTCGCCCTGCGCGAGCAGCGTGTTGTAGCCGCGCATGGTGTAGACCAGCCCGCGGTGGCTGTGCATCGCGCCCTTGGGCTTGCCGGTGGTGCCGGAGGTGTAGACGAGGATCGCGAGGTCTTCCGCGCGGCAGGCGGCGATGCGCTGTTCCAACGCTTGCGGGTTCGCCTTCAGGTGCTCGCGGCCAAGGGCGCGCAGCGCGTCGAGGCTGATGACGCCGGGATCGTCGAGGTCGCGCAGGCCTTCCATGTCGAGCACGATGATCTTGCGCAGCAGCGGCAACTGCGCGCGCACTTCGAGCGCCTTGTCCAGCTGCTCATCGTCTTCCACGAAGAGCACGGTGGTGCGCGAGTCTTCGCAGAGATAGTGAACTTGCGAAGCCGCATCGGTCGGGTAGATGCCGTTCGACACGCCGCCGCAACTGAGCACGGCCACATCGCACAGCACCCACTCGATGACGGTGTTGGAGAGGATCGACGCGCACTCGCCATGCCCGAACCCCAGCGCCAGCAGGCCTCCCGCGATCTCGCGCACGGCCTCGGCGGTCTGCCGCCAGGTCCAGGTGCGCCAGATGCCGAATTCCTTCTGACGCATCCAGACCTTGTCGCCGCGCAGTTCGACGGCCTTCCAGAACACAGCGGGAACGGTGTCACCAGGCACGACGACATCGAGCCGGGGCTGAAGATGCGCCAGGTCCCAGAGACCGGCAGGAGCGCGCAGGGCCAGTGTGCTCATTCAACAACCTTCGTGCTTCGCACTGCGGTGCGAGCTTGCTTGGGGCGGCCCGGCGCTGCGCTCATGTCATCTCCAGTTCTTCTTCTTTTTCCAGCGCCGCTCGCCGCGCACGCCGTCGTCCTTCACGCCGAGGTAGAACTCCTTGATGTCTTCCTTCTCGCGGAGGCGCTCGCAGGAGTCCTCCATGACGATGCGGCCGTTCTCCAGCACGTAGCCGTGGTCGGCGGCATTGAGCGCCATGTTGGCGTTCTGCTCGACCAAAAGGATCGTCGTGCCGCGCTCGCGGTTGATGCGCACGACGATCTCGAAGATCTCTTTCGTGAGCTTCGGACTCAGGCCGAGGCTGGGTTCATCGAGCAGGATCAGATGCGGCGCGGCCATGATGGCGCGCGAGATCGCGAGCATCTGCTGCTGACCACCGGAGAGCAGGCCGGCATCCTGCGTGGCGCGCTCGCGCAGGATGGGGAAGTAGGTGTAGACCGTCTCCATGTCCCGCGCCACGCCGTCGCGGTCCTTGCGGGTGTAGGCGCCCATCAGCAGGTTGTCTTTTACCGAGAGCAGCGGGAACACCTCGCGGCCCTCGGGCACGTGGCTCAGGCCCTGTTGCACGATGAAGGCGGGGTCCTTGGCGGTGATGTCCTTGCCCTCGAATTCGATGCTGCCTTTGCGCGGATCGATGATTCCCGAGATGGTCTTCAGGATCGTGGTCTTGCCGGCACCGTTGGAGCCGAGCACCGTGGCGATTTCGCCCTGCTTGACCTTCAGGCTCACCCCGCGAATGGCCTTGATCGGGCCGTAGGCGCTTTCGACGTTGAGCAGTTGCAGAACGACGTCGCTCATGCGTGTGCTCCTGAGGTCGGGCGATCACTACACCCCGGAGCCCGGGGTGCGGTGCGGGGCGGGCGCCCCCTCTGCGCCGCCGAGGAGCACAGGGTTTCGCGGATCAGGGCTCGCAGCTGTTTGAGCGAAGCGAGTTCTGCGAGACCCCGCGAAATGCGAGCACCGCAGGGGAGCCGCGAAGCGGCCGGCGCAGTGGGGGCGACCGCCCCGCACCGCATACCGGGCGCCTCTCCAAAGGTAGCGAACAAGACATTCATGCCGCCACCCTCCTCAAGCTGCTCACGTCATCCACGGTCCCGAGGTAAGCCTCGATCACGTGCGCATCCGCCTGCACCTCGCGCGGCGTCCCGGTGGCCAGCACCTCGCCCTGGTTCATCGCCAGCACGCGGTCCGACACTTTCGAGACCAGCGACATGTCGTGCTCCACCATCAGCACCGACACGCCCAGCTCATGCTGGATGTCTTGAATCCAGAACGCCATGTCCGCGGTCTCTTCGACATTGAGGCCCGACGATGGCTCGTCGAGCAGCAGCAGCTTGGGCTCGGTGCACAGCGCGCGCGCCAGTTCCACCACCTTGCGAACGCCGTAGGGCAGGCCGGCCACCATCGAGTCGCGGTGATGTTGCAGGTCAAGCAACTCGATCACCTGCTCCGCTTTTTCACGCGCGGCGATCTCGGCGCGCCGCGTGGCGGACGTGAAGAACACCTCGCTCCAGACACCCGTCTTCCGGTGCGTGTGGCGACCGATCAACAGGTTGTGCAGCACGGTTGCATGCTCGAAGAGTTCGATGTTCTGGAAGGTGCGCGCGATGCCGAGCGCGGCAATCGAATGCGGCGCCTGCTGCGTCAGCGCGAGCGGGCCCGAGGATTCGCCATGCCACGTGATCTCGCCGGTGGTCGGCGTGTAGATGCGGCTGATCAGGTTGAACACCGTCGTCTTGCCAGCACCGTTCGGTCCGATCAGCGTGAACACCTCGCCGCGCCGCACGTCGAAGCTCACCTTGTTGACCGCGAGCACGCCGCCGAAGCGCACGCTCAGGTCCTTGGCCGAAAGGAGGATGTCGCCGTTGCTCGTCGTCATCTCAGCCGGTCCGATTTGGTGAACGACTTCTGCCGCTTGAAAAGGCCCTTGCGGTAGAACGGGAAGAGTTGCAGGTACGTCCTGATCTTGAGCCAGCGGCCATAGAGCCCGAGCGGCTCGAACAGCACGAACGCGATCAGCACCACGCCGTACACCAGCCCCTGCAGGCCCGGCGCCTGGCCGATCACTGCGGGCAGCCAGTCCTTGCCCATCGAGATCAGCTGCGGCATCGCGATGAGGAAGATCGCGCCGAGGAACGCGCCGTGCACCGAGCCCAGGCCGCCGATCACCACCATCAGCAGCAGGTCGATCGACTGCAGGATGCTGAACTGGTCCGGCGAGATGAAGCTCAGCTTGTGCGCATACAGCGCGCCGCCCAGCCCCGCGAGCGCAGCCGAGATCGCGAACGACATCGTCTTGTAGCGCGCGAGATGGATGCCCATGCTCTGCGCCGAGATTTCCGAATCGCGGATGGCGACGAAGGCGCGGCCCGTCGGCGAGCGCAGCAGGTTCAGGATGCCCAGCGTGCTCAGCACCGCCACCACCAGGCACAAGAAATAGAAGCCATCGCCCGAACCCAGCGACCAGCCGAAGAGCTGCGGCGACTTCACATGCAGCCCGGCGTTGCCGCCCGTGACGCTCTCCCACCGCGCGAACACTTCCTCGACGATGAAGCCGAACGACAGCGTTGCGATGCCGAGATAGATGCCTTTCACGCGCAGTGCCGGCAAGGCGACGACCACGCCGACTGCGGCGGACAACGCCGCAGCGGCGATCAAGGCAATCGGAAACGGCACACCGAGATTCGTCAGCACGCCCTGCGTGTACGCGCCCGCGCCGAGGAACGCCGCGTGTCCGATGGAGAACTGGCCCGTGAAGCCGGCCAGCAGCATCAGCCCCAAGCCGACGATTCCGTAGATCAGCACGAAGGTCAGTTGTGCGAGCCAGTACTCCTCGATCACCCAGGGCGCGGCGATGAGGAACGCGATGAGCAGGCCGTACCAGAACACATGCCCGCCATGACGCGCGAGCCGGATGTCCTGGTCGTAGCTGGTCTTGAAGATGTAGCGCATGAACGTTCAGACTTTCTTGCGCAGCTTTTCGCCGAAGAGACCGTTGGGCTTGATCATGAGCATCAGCAGCACCACGATGTACGGCGCCGTGTCCTTGAAGCCATCGGGCAGGTAGAACCCCGCGAACGATTCGACGATGCCGATCACCAGCCCGCCGACGATCGCACCCGGCAGGCTGCCGAAGCCGCCCACCACTGCCGCCGGAAAAGCCTTGAGCCCGATGAAGCCCATGTTCGCGTGCACGAAGGTGATGGGTGCGAGCAGCATCCCGGCGATGGCCGCGACCGCTGCGGCCAGCCCCCACACCAGCCCGTTGAGCCGCTTCACCGGAATGCCCATGTAGTAGGCCGCGAGCTGGTTCTGCGACGAGGCCTGCATCGCGATGCCCAGCTTGCTGTAGCGGAACATCGCGAACAGCAGCGCGCACAGGATGGCCGTGGCGACGATGATCGCGAGCTGTTCGAGGTTGACCACCAGTTCGCCCAGCTTCCAGATCTGGTCCTTGTAGGGCACGGGCAGCGTGTGGGTCTCGGTGCCGATGCCCGGCACCATGGTGATGAGGCCGCGCGCCACGTACGCGATGCCGATGGTCAGCATCACGATGGAGAACTGCGGCTGCCCGAGGATCGGCCGGATCACCGCCAGCTCCAGCAGCACGCCGAAAGCGGCCATCGCCACCACCGCGAGGATCGCCGCGAGCCAGAACGGCATGCCGAAGATCGACATGCCCGCGAACGCGCCGAAGGCACCGAGCATCATCAGATCGCCTTGCGCGAAGCTCACGGTTTCGGTGGCCTTGTAGATCAGCACGAACCCGAGCGCGATCAGCCCATAGATGCAACCTTGCGCAATGCCCGACAGCAGGAGTTGGAGGATCTGCATGGGGCTCCCGTGTCTCGCCTACTGCCTGAAGCCGCCGGCCGCGTCGTGCAGCGCGAGGCGGCGGGAACCCGCCAGGATGTCGCTGGGTTTCAGGCCGTAGACCTGGCGGATCGAATGGCTGAAGTGCGTCGAATCGGGGTAGCCGGTATCGAGCGCGATGTCGGTCAGCGTGGTGGTCTGGCGCACGTAGCGCAGGAGGCTGCGCGCGCGCTTCCAGGCGCGGAAGGCGCGGAACGCCATGCCGGTTTCCTGCTTGAACAAATGCAGGAAGCGCGAGAACGACAAATGCACCGAGGCCGCGCAGTCTTCGGCCGAGGCGGATGCGGCCGGGTCGGCCACGAGCGCGTCGATGACCTTGCGGATGCGCGCATCGATCGCACGCGGCGCGAGCGCCTCGCCGAAGAAGAGCGCATCGAAATCGAAGCCGTCGAAATCCGTGCCGCGGCCCGACGCGGCCAACAGGTGCGCATGCGCATCGCGCACGCGCTTGACGAACGCCGGCGCATCGACCGGCCCGCAGTGCTGCATGAAGGCGGGCATGCGCGCGGGATCGACCGACTCCGATTCGATCAGCAGATTGAAGATGAGCGGATGCTGGCTCTCGACATGGTGCGGCACCTGCGGCGGCACCACGATGAGTTCGCCCGTCTGCCAGGCGCCGCCACCGATGCGGATGCGGATCGGCGGCACGCCCGCGGGCGACACGTACACGCCGTGCCCGCCCATCGTGCGCTCGGCCGCCGCGCCGAGCAGGCCGGCGTAGAACACGCGCTGCGGCGTGAGCCACATGAGGCGTTCGCCCTGCCGTACGCCGCCGTTTTCCAGGGGCGCATTACTCGCTCGCTGCATGGTGTTTGTCTCCTGCATCGGGTCTGGCCTGCCCTGCGGTGGGCGGCTTCGTGTTGGCTGGATCGTAGCGGCGCAACCCTGTGGCGCGGCATGCATTTGCGCGGGGACTTTCCCTAGTCCGCGCTCGTTTGCCTCTCACCTCATCGCGAACGCGCGATGCAACTCGGTGGCGCAAAGCGCAACGGCGGTGTTGGCCTCGTCGAGCACCTTTCCCATCGTGATGAAGCCGTGGATCTGACGCTCGAAGCACACGTAGTCCGCGCGGTTGCCGGCGGCGGTGAGCGCCTCCGCATACGCGAGTCCCTCGTCGCGCAGCGGGTCGTAGCCGGCGGTGATCACGAGCGCGGGCGGCAGCTTCGACAGGTCGGTGTGCAGCAACGGCGAGGCGCGCCAATCGAGGTCGTGCTTCGCATCGGTGATGTAGTGGTCGTGGAAGTACGTCATCGTCTCGCGGGTCAACAGGTAGCCCTGCCCGTTCGCCTGGTGCGACGGATGGCCGCGGCGCATGTCGGTGGCTGGGTAGATCAGCAGTTGGAAGGCGATCGGCAGGTCGTCTGCATCGCGTGCGGCAATCGCCACCACGGCCGCGAGATTGCCCCCCGCACTGTCGCCGCCCACGGCCATGCGATTCGCATCGAGCCCCAGCGCCGCGGCCTCGCGGCGCACCCAGCGCGTGGCGGCGAGAACATCGTCGACTGCGGCGGGAAAGCGGTGCTCCGGCCCCATGCGGTAGTCGACGGCAACCACTGCGCAGCCCGCACCGTTGGCCAGCTCGCGGCACAGCACGTCGTGCGTGTCGAGATCGCCAATCACCCAACCGCCACCGTGGTAGTACACCAGCACCGGCAGCGGACCGGCGCCCGAGCCCAGCGGCCGGTAGAGCCGCACCGGGATGGTGCCGTGCGGACCCTCGGCCGCGAGGTCGCGCACCTCGGCCACTTCAGCCGGCAGCGGCTGTGTGGCGGCGCGGCGTTCGCGGTAGAAGGCTCGCGCATCGGCGGGCGAGAGCGTGTGGGTCGGCGGAATGCCGCGCGCCTCGATGAAGTCGAGCAAGGCGCGCGCTTGGGGATGCAGCATGGTGTCTCCGGTGATCGAGCTGGCGGGCGCCCAGTGTGGAGCGCATCGCGCATGCGTGGTATCCGCATGCACCCGCCCTTCACCTCGGCCTTCCGGCAAGACCCGCACCATGCCCGCGCCCCTGCGGCACGGTCTTGCGAAAACTGGCTATCGCTGTCTCGGAGGCTGCATCACCCGCAAACGCATGAGACCGGCGCAGCCAAAGGCCAGAGACACCGTGGAACCGGCTTTGCCGGGCCACCGGTGTCGCCCCCGGTAGGGGGTTGGCGAAGCGACACGAAGTGCGCGAAGCCTGGGGGCGAGCCTTATCCGCGGGGCTTCACGCGCGAGGCGGCTTCCTTGGCGAGCTTGCGCGCGGTGTCGGTATCGGCCGCGTGCACCAGCGCCACGCCCATGCGGCGCTTGAGAAAGCTCTCGGGCTTGCCGAACAGGCGGATGTCGCTGCCGGGCACCTGCAGCGCCTCGGCCACGCCGTCGAAGGCGATGCCGGTGGCGTCGACGCCGCCGTAGATCACCGCGCTCGCGCCCGGGCTCTTGAGCGAGGTGTCGACCGGCAGGCCGAGGATGGCGCGCGCATGCAGCTCGAACTCGTTCTGCCATTGGGTGGCCATCGTGACCATGCCGGTGTCGTGCGGACGCGGGCTGACCTCGCTGAACCAGACCTCGTCGCCCTTCACGAACAGCTCGACGCCGAAGAGGCCCTGGCCGCCGAGGTCGGCCGTGACGGCCTGCGCGATCTGCTGCGCCTTCTGCAGCGCGGCCGGCGCCATGGGGTGCGGCTGCCAGCTTTCGACGTAGTCGCCGCTCACCTGCACATGGCCGATGGGGTCGCAGAACTTGGTTTCGACAGCGCCGACCGCGTCTTTCGCGCGCACGGTCAAGAGCGTGATCTCGTAGTCGAAGTCGATGAAGCCCTCGACGATCACGCGGCCATGACTGACACGTCCTCCGGCCATCGCGTAGTCCCAGGCCTTCTGCACGTCGGCGGGGCCGTCGATCTTGCTCTGGCCCTTGCCGGAGCTGCTCATCACGGGCTTGACGATGCAGGGGTAGCCGATGCCCTCGTCGATGGCGGCCTGCAGCTCGGCCAGCGAGTCGCAGAACTTGTAGGGGCTGGTGGGAACGCCCAGCGTCTCGGCGGCCAGGCGGCGGATGCCTTCGCGGTCCATCGTGAGGCGGGCGGCGCGGGCCGTGGGAATGACGCGGACCACGCCCGCGTCTTCGAGCTGCTGCAGCATCGGCGTGGCGATGGCTTCGATCTCGGGCACCACGAGCATGGGTTTCTCGGCCTCGATGAGCGCCTTCAACTGCGCGGGGTCGCTCATGGTGATGGTGCGCGCATGGTGAGCCACCTGCTGGCCCGGCGCGTTCTCGTAGCGGTCGACCGCGATGGTCTCGACGCCGAGGCGCTGCAGGGCGATCAGCACCTCCTTGCCGAGTTCGCCGGAGCCGAGCAGCATCACGCGGGTGGCGGAGGGGGAAAGGGGGGTGCCGAGGGTGGTCATGGTCGAAGTCGAAAAGAGAGAAGAAAAAGCAACCGCCGCACTGTAAGCCACCGGTGGGCGCCCGTGTCGCGTGCGGGAACGGCGGCGCTGCGAGGCTGCTTCACAATCGATGTCCTCTGTCGCGGCGGCGGCCCCGGCGTCCCGCCCGCCCCCCCTTTTCCAGTTTTTGTACTTCAAGGAGTTTTCTCATGACGATCCAGACCGTCGGCATCATCGGCGCCGGAACGATGGGCAATGGCATTGCGCAGGCTTGCGCGGTGTCCGGCGTCAACGTGGTGATGATCGACGTCGCCCAGGCGGCCGTCGACAAGGGCCTCGCCACCATCTCGGGCAGCCTCGACCGGCTCATCAAGAAGGAAAAGCTCACTGCCGAGCAGAAGGCCGCGGCGCTCGCGCTGATCAAGGGCTCGACCAACTACGACGACCTGAAGGGCGCGCAACTCGTCATCGAGGCGGCCACCGAGAATCACGCGCTCAAGCTCAAGATCCTCAAGCAAGTCGACGAGTTGGCGGGCTCCGAGGTGATCGTCGCCTCGAACACCTCGTCGATCTCGATCACGCAACTGGCGGCCGCCACCTCGCGCCCCGACCGCTTCATCGGCATGCACTTCTTCAACCCGGTGCCGATGATGGCGCTGGTGGAGCTGATCCGCGGCTATCTCACGAGCGACGCCACGCACGACGCGGTGAAGGCGCTGGCCGAGAAGCTGGGCAAGTCGCCGATCACGGTGAAGAACGCGCCGGGCTTCGTGGTCAACCGCATCCTGGTGCCGATGATCAACGAGGCTTTCTTCGTGCTGTCCGAAGGCATCGCGACGGCCGAGGACATCGACGCCGGCATGAAGCTGGGCTGCAACCAGCCCATCGGTCCGCTGGCACTGGCCGACATGATCGGCCTCGATGTGTGCCTGGCCGTGATGGAGGTGTACCTCGAGCAGTTCGGCGACTCCAAGTACCGTCCGTGCCCGCTGCTCAAGGAAATGGTCGCTGCCGGCCAACTGGGCCGCAAGACCGGGCGCGGCGTCTACACCTACTGAGCCACAGAACAAAAACAACTCGGAGACAAAACCAATGACCGCCACGCCCACCACGCCACCCGCCGAAGGCTGCATCGACACCCAGGTGCTCGGCCACGTACTGCTGATCGGCATCAACCGCCCGGCCAAGCGCAACGGCTGGACGCCGCCGATGTTCAAGCAGCTCGCCGAGGCCTACACGCGCCTGGACGACGACCCGGACCTGCGCGTCGGCGTCCTGCATGCCTTCGGCGACCACTTCACGGCGGGCCTGGACCTGCCCGCGGTCACCGAGTACATGAAGCGCGGCGAGAAGGCGATTCCCGCCGGCCTGGTGGAGCCGCACGACTTCGGCCTGCCCGACTATCGCCGCCGCACCAAGCCGATGGTGGTGGCCGTGAAGGGCATCTGCTTCACGGTCGGCATCGAACTGATGCTGGGCGCGGACATCGTGGTGGCCGCCGACAACTGCCGCTTCTCCCAGATGGAAGTGCAGCGCGGCATCATGGCCACGGGCGGTGCCACGCTGCGCATGGCCGAACGCGCGGGCGTGGGCAATGCGATGCTGCACCTGCTCACGGCCGACGAGTTCGACAGCGCCGAGGCCTATCGCCTCAACTTCGTGCAGAAGGTGGTGCCGGCCGGGCAGGAGCTCGATGCGGCGCTGGCCATTGCACAGCGCATCGCGGCACAAGCGCCGCTCGCGGTGGTGGCCACGCGGCTCAACGTGATCAAGGCCGTCGAACACGGGCCGCTCGCGGCGGTGTCGGAATTCATCGAGACGCAGAAGCGCCTGTCGAACAGCGAGGACGCGGCCGAAGGCGTGCGCTCCTTCGTCGAGCGGCGTCCCGCGCGCTTCAGCGGTCGTTGATGACGATGAATTCATCGGAGCCTTGAAGCCCATGCCCTTCTTCCAACGCGCGGCGCTCGCCGTCGCCTTCACCCTGCTCGCCGTGAACACTTCCAACGCCCAGACGCCCGTACCCGCCGCGCTGCCCGATCCCACGGCGACCTCGGTCGATGCGCTCGGCTGGATGAAGGGCTTTCCGCCGCCGCCCGACAAGCAGATCACCTTCGACAACCCCGCCGGCGGCGTGTTTCCGCGCACGCGCTGGAGCTTCTCGCATGTGCGCGAGACGGTGCCCACGACCAACGTGTGGCGCGGCAGCGGTGCGGCGAGTCCGCTGCCTTCCGCGCCGCGCAACGATATCGAAGCGGTCACGTTCAAGCCTCTTGGAAGTGCAGGCAGCGAAGAGACGGTGACCTTCGCGCAGATGATCCCGCGCACCTACACCGACGGCATCCTGGTGATGCACCGCGGCAAGGTGGTCTACGAGAAGTACTTCGGCGCGCTCACGCCCGAGCGTCCGCACATCGCGATGTCGGTGACCAAGTCTTTTGTCGGCACGCTCGCAGCGATCCTCGCGGACGAGGGCAAGCTCGATCCGTCGGCGCCCGTCACCAAATACCTGCCCGAGCTCAAGGACACGGCCTATGGCGACGCGACGGTGCGCCAGGTGATGGACATGACCATCGGCGTGCATTACTCGGAGAACTACGCCGACCCGAAGGCCGAAATCTGGGACTACGCGCGCGCCGGCGGCATGCTGACGCAAGGGCCGAACTACACGGGTCCCAAGTCGTTCTACGAATTCCTCGCAACGCTCAAGAAGGAAGGCGCGCACGACGCCGCCTTCGCCTACAAGACGGTGAACGCCGAGGTGCTCGCGTGGATCCTGCGGCGCGCGAGCAACCAGTCGCTGGCCGACCTCTTGAGCGAGAAGATCTGGCGCCGCATCGGCGCCGAGCAGGACGCGTACTTCATGGTCGACCGCATCGGCACCGAGTCGGGCGGCGGCGGCTTGAACACCGTCCTGCGCGACATCGCGCGCTTCGGCGAGACGATGCGCAACGGCGGCCGTGCGCCCAATGGGCAGCAGGTGATTCCGAAGGCCGTGGTCGATTGACATCCAGCGCGGCGGCGATCCCGCCAAGTTCGCGAAGGCCGGCTATGCGCTGCTGCCGGGCTGGTCGTATCGCAACATGTGGTGGGTTTCGCACAACCCGCACGGCGCGTACATGGCGCGCGGCATTCACGGCCAGAGCATCTACATCGATCCGAAG
Source organism: Variovorax paradoxus EPS (assembly GCF_000184745.1). Classification (NCBI taxonomy): domain Bacteria; kingdom Pseudomonadati; phylum Pseudomonadota; class Betaproteobacteria; order Burkholderiales; family Comamonadaceae; genus Variovorax; species Variovorax paradoxus. The sequence goes on from NC_014931.1 coordinate 6,113,469, forward strand.
GCGGAGATGGTGATCGTGCGCTACGCCGCGCATCCGGTGGCGGCGAGCGCGGGGAACGATCCGCTCACGCTGCCGGCGTTCCAGGCGGTGGCCAAGGCGTTGATGGCGCGTCCCTGACGATTCTTCTTCAGTTCAGGCGGCGGCGCGTTCGCGGGCAATGACGAGCAGGCCGTCCATGATGAGGCTCTCGACCAGCTCGAAATGCCCGTTCATGACGGGCGCCATCTTCCAGCCCGCACCACCGGTCATGAAGCAGGCCGGCTCCTCGCCGCAATGCGAGCGCACGTGCTGCACCATGCGCTCGACCGCGCCCGCGATGGCGTAGGTGCCGCCGCTGGTGAGCGCATCGCTGGTGTTGGTGGGAAATTCGCGCACCTCGCCGGTCGGCACATGCAGGCCCGCGGTGCCCGATTCGAGCGCGCGCAGCATGATGCCGTGGCCCGGCAGGATCAATCCGCCGAGGAACTTGCCGCTGGCATCGATCGCCTCCACCGTGACGGCCGTGCCGATCAGCACCACCACCATCGGCCGCGCCGGCCCTTGCGCGAGCATGCGGTGGCGCGCACCGATCATCGCCACGAAGCGGTCGGCGCCCAGGCGCGTGGGATGGTCGTAGCCGTTGACGATGCCGGCCTCGCCGGCGCTCGACACCACCCAGCGCGGCGTGCAGTCGAAGCGCTCGACGATCTGCTCTTCGGCGCGGCGCCGCAAGGTGTCGCCGGCCACCACGCAGCCGAGCATGGAGCCGGGTGCGGGCAGGTCGGCCCAGGGGCCGTCGGCCAATCGTTCGATGTGGTCCAGGAATTCCGCGCCCGAGGCCTGCAACGCGGCGCCCGGATGCGCCCCGTCGTAGAGCGCCCATTTCAGGCGGGTGTTGCCGATGTCGATTGCGAGGAAGGGGGATGCCATGCGCGGGATTATTGCGACTTTGTTGTTATTCATGCTGGCACGTCGCCGACACACGCGGCATGGGACTACGCCCGGCCTCGGCGCTCCACCGCTACATTCGCAAATTCCATCCACCACGGCACAAGGAGAACACCATGGGATTGCTCAGTTTCATCAAGGAAGCCGGTGAAAAACTGTTCGGAGGATCGTCGGCCCAGGCGGCCACGCCCGACGCGAACACGGCGGCCGCAGCCGCCATCAAGACCTACATCGAGACACAGAACCTCGGCCTCACCGGGCTCGAAGTGACCTACGCCGCGAGCAGCGGCGTCGTCACCCTCGCGGGCCAGGCGCCCTCGCAGGAAGCCAGCGAGAAAGCCTCGCTCGCCGCGGGCAACGTGGCCAACGTCACGAGCGTGGAGAACAACCTTGTCGCCCCCGCCGCGCCGCCCGCGCAGTACCACGACGTGGTGAAGGGCGACACGCTTTCGGCCATCTCGAAGAAGTACTACGGCGACGCCAACAAGTACAACGCGATCTTCGAGGCGAACAAGCCGATGCTGTCGCATCCGGACAAGATCTATCCGGGGCAGAAGCTGCGGATTCCAGCGCTGAACTGATCTTTCAAGGCTCCCATGAGAAAAAGGCTCACGGCATGCCGTGGGCCTTTTGCTTTTGACAGGCCAGCGCAAAGCAATCGATGCCGAAGGCCTTGTCGAATGTCGCCTTATTGGCAACAATCGTCGCCTAATGAGCAACGACTCTTCCTTGATGGACCTGCTATTCCCCGCGGCGCGGCAACGCACGCTGGCGGTGTTATTGCTGCAGCCGCAGTCGGCCTTCCATCTGCGGGAGCTTGCACGCCTGACCGACAGCCATGCGGGCACGCTGGCGCGAGAGGTGGACAAGCTGGCGCGCACCGGCCTGCTGCTGCGCAGCGAACAAGGCAATCAGGTGCGCTACAACGCCAACACGAGCCATCCGCTGTTCGATGACCTGGCTGCAATGTTTCGCAAGACGCATGGCGTGGTGCCTGCCGTGCGCGAAGTGCTCGCGCCGCTGGATGCGCAGATCCGGTTGGCACTCGTGTTCGGCTCGGTAGCGCGCGGCACACCCTCGCCGGGCAGCGATGTGGATCTGCTGGTGCTGGGAAGCGTGGATTTCATGACGCTGGCACAAGCGGTGTTTCCTCTGCACGCGACGCTCGGCCGCGAGGTGAACACGGTGCTCTACACGCCCGAAGAATTTGCAGAACGCGCGCGCAGCGGCGATGCGTTCGCGCGCGACATACTGGCCAAACCAAAATTGCTTGTGAAGGGAGGAGCCGATGAGCTTGCAGAACTTGCTGGCGATCGGGCGGCTGCAGGCCCATCAGCCTGACGCCGCGGGCATTGCCAAACTGCTTCAGGCGGCGCGGCGAAATCTGGCCGACGCGCATGTTGCACAGGTCAGCACCGACAACCGATTCGATGCGGCCTACAAATGCATCATGCAATGCGCGATGCTGGGTTTGTGGGCCAACGGCTACCGCACATCCACCAGCCAGCCAGGTCACCACCAGACCGCCATCCAGAGCCTGGGCCTGACGATGGGCGTGGCACACAGCCGGACATCATCGTGCTCGATGCATTGCGTCGGCAACGCAATGCGAGCGACTATGAAGGTGACCCGGTTTCCACCGCCACGCTGCAGGCCTGCATCGAACAAGCCGCGCAATTGCTGGCCGGTTCCGAAAACTGGCTTCGTGCCAATCGCCCCGATCTCCTGACCTCGTCATAGAGAAACGCGTTCTCTTCTACAAGCGGCTTGTTCATCGCTGGACTTCGGCCGCGAAAGCGACATCGTGGACCTGACGCGGATTCAGTTCTGCTTCCAGGGCAGCCCGCGCTTGCGCCACCCGCCGATCTGCCCGCGATGGCCGCTTTCATCCGGATTCCCCTCGAAGCCTTCGAGGATGTTGTAAGCCTCCAGCCCCAATTCGGTGGCGCGCTTCGCGGCCGCAATGGAGCGCACGCCGCTGCGGCACAGCAGCACCAGCTTCTTGCCGCCTTCGCCGGCAGCGCGCACGCCCTCGTCGAACGCCGGGTTCAACGCCATGCCCGGCCATTGCTTCCACGCCAACGGCACGGCGCCGGGCACGTAGCCGACCCATTCGCGCTCGGCATCGGTGCGCACGTCGACCAGCACGGCTTCGCCGCTGGCCTGCCATTGCGCCGCCTGCTCGGGCGTCACGTCGCCGGCATAGCCTTTTTCACCAACGGGTTCAGTCATCTCTTTGCTTCCTTCCATTTCATTAGGGTTACCTCGCGGGCCGCCGCATCTTTACCTTGCCTGGGACCGGCCGGATGGTGGAATTTTTCACCAGTTCGTGAAAACCCTGTTTGTCGCGTTTTCGCGCGCGCCAAAGATCGGGCCTGGGCCTGTCAAACATAACTCCAAGAGCGGGCAGGATTTTTTCGGTCAGTTCAGAACTTGTATGGAGAGAGACAACATGACAGAGAGCAAGTCACCCCGCCGCCGCAACCTTCTGAAAGGTGCCGCCGTGGCCGCGGGCGCCATGTCGGCGCCGATGGTCAGCATGGCGCAGACCACGTCGCTGCGCTTCCAGAGCACCTGGCCCGCAAAGGACATCTTCCATGAGTACGCGCAGGACTACGCCAAGAAGGTGAACGACATGGCGGGCAGCCGCCTGAAGATCGAAGTGCTGCCGGCCGGCTCGGTCGTGCCCGCATTCCAGCTGCTCGACGCAGTGGCCAAGGGCACGCTGGACGGCGGCCACGGCGTGGTCGCGTACTGGTACGGCAAGAACTCGGCGCTGGCACTGTGGGGCTCGGGTCCGGGCTACGGCATGGACGCCAACATGGTGCTGGCCTGGCACACCTACGGCGGCGGCAAGGCGCTGATGGAGGAGATCTACAAGAGCCTGAACCTCGACGTGGCCTCCTACCTGTACGGCCCGATGCCGACGCAGCCGCTGGGCTGGTTCAAGAAGCCGGTGGCCAAGGCCGAGGACATGAAGGGCCTGAAGTTCCGCACCGTCGGCCTCGCCGTGGACGTGTTCACCGACATGGGCGCGGCCGTGAACCCGCTGCCCGGCGGCGAGATCGTGCCCGCGCTGGACCGCGGCCTGATCGATGCGGCCGAGTTCAACAACGCCTCCAGCGACAGGGTGCTGGGCTTTCCCGACGTGGCGAAGAACTGCATGCTGCAGAGCTTCCACCAGAGCGGCGAGCAGTTCGAGGTGCTCTGGAACGGCCCCAAGCTGCGCGCGCTGCCGGCCGAGCTCAAGGCGGTGATCGAGTACGCCACGCAGGCCGCGAGCGCCGACATGAGCTGGAAGGCGATCGACCGCAACTCCAAGGACTACGAGGAGTTGAAGAAGAGCGGCATCAAGTTCTACAAGACGCCCGATTCGGTGCTGCGCGCGCAGCTCGCCTCGTGGGACAAGACCATCGCCAAGAAGTCGGCCGAGAACGCGCTCTTCAAGAAGGTGCTCGATTCGCAGCGCGCCTTCGCCGAGCGCGCGGGCCAGTGGCAGAACGACTATTCGGTCGATTTCAAGATGGCCTACAACCACTACTTCGGACGGCAGGCCAAGAAGTCCTGATGCGCTTCCTGTGACGCGAGGGCACCCGCGGGGTGCCCTCTTTTCATGCCTGCACGCAAGCCGCGCCCGGAGCGCGGCGAGGAGCTCGTTCCGATGCAATCTTTCCTGTTGGCGGTCGACCGGTTCTCCACTTGGATCGGCAAGACCTTCGCCTGGTGCGCCCTGCTGCTCACGCTCCTGATCAGCTGGGAGGTGTTCTCGCGCTACGTGCTGAACCATCCGCATGCGTGGGTGCTCGACGCGCAGATCATGCTGTACGGCGCCATGTTCATGACCGCCGGGGCGTACACGCTTTCCAAGAACGGCCACGTGCGCGGCGACGTGCTCTACGGTTTCTTCCGGCCGCGCACGCAGGCGCTGGTCGACCTGGTGCTCTACATCGTCTTCTTCCTGCCCGGCATCGTCGCGCTGACCTGGGCCGGATGGATCTACGCCGGCGAATCGCTCGCGATCCGGGAGCAGACCTTCTCGGCCGAGCCGCTGCCGCTGTATCCGTTCAAGTTCATCATTCCGCTCGCGGGCTTCACGCTGCTCCTGCAGGGCATCGTGGAGATCATCCGCTGCGTGCAGTGCATCCGCGACGGCGCCTGGCCCTCGCGCGAGCAGGACGTCGAGGAAGTCGACGTCGAGAAGCTCAAGGAAATGGTGCACGTGAAGGACGCCGACATCGCCGCGCTCGACCGCGTGGTCGTCGCCAACGAGGCACGGGAGGGCTCGCGATGAAGATCCGCCGCGAACTCTGGTTCGGCCTCACCTTCATGGCGCTGATCGTGATCGGCGCCGCCACCGTGCTGCTGAGCGCCGAGACCATCACCAACGGCCACCTGGGCCTTTTGATGCTGTCGCTGGTGGTGGTGGCGATCATGCTGGGCTTTCCCACCGCCTTCACGCTGATGGGCATGGGCATGCTCTTCACCTTCATGGCCTACGACCGCGACTGGCACCGCACGCTCGACCTGATGGTGCAGTCGGCCTACAAGACGATGGCCAACGACGTGCTGATCGCGGTGCCGCTCTTCGTCTTCATGGGCTACCTGGTGGAGCGGGCGAACCTGATCGAGTCGCTCTTCAAGAGCCTGCACCTGGCGCTCGCGCGGCTGCCGGGCGCGCTGGCCGTGGCCACGCTCGTTACCTGCACGATCTTCGCCACGGCCACCGGCATCGTGGGCGCGGTCGTCACGCTGATGGGGCTGCTCGCGCTGCCCGCGATGCTGCGCGGCGGCTACAGCGTGCCGCTCGCGGCGGGCGCGATCACCGCGGGCGGGTGCCTGGGCATCCTGATTCCGCCCTCGGTGCTGCTGATCGTGTACGGCGCGACGGCCGGCGTGTCGGTGGTGCAGCTCTATGCGGGCGCGTTCTTTCCGGGCGTGATGCTGGCGGGCCTGTACATCCTGTACGTGATCCTGATCGCGAAGCTCAAGCCCCAGTGGGCGCCGCCGCTGTCGGCGGCCGATCGCGTGGTGCCGCTGCCGCCGATGTCGCAGCGGCTGGCCGAAAGCCCCACGGCGCACGCGCTGGTCGGACTGCTCAAGGGCCGGCGCAATGCAGAGGTGCCGTTCTCGCACGTGCTGCGTCAACTGACCATCGTGGCGTTGCCGGCCATCGTGTTCGCGCTGCTGGCCGGCTTCAGCTACCGCGCGGTGACCACCGTCGAGGCCGAGGCGCGCTACGACATCGAGGAGATCGGCGCCGCACGCGGAAGCAGCAGCAGTGGCGCGAGTTCGGGCGGCCTCGCGGAACCGCCGGCCGAAGGCGGGCTCCAGGAGCCGCCGTCGGAAGGCGGATTGCAGGAACCGCCAAGCGACGGTGGCTTGCAGGAGCCGCCGAGCGGCGAGGCTGCATCGCCGCCGCCCGCGGCATCGGATGCGTCCACGCTCGCCCCGCCACCCGGCGCGCAGCCATCGGCGGCCACTTCAGTTGCGCCCGCGGCGGCTGCAGCAGCCGAAGCACCGACCTACCGCGCCGCCCCCACCTGGTGGATCGCAACCTTCGCGGTATTCGGCGCGATCACCGCGCTCTTCTACCTGTTCCTGAGCTTCGCGCGGCTCGAGATCTTCAAGATGCTGCTGGCGTCGTTCTTCCCGCTGATGCTGCTGATCCTCTCGGTGCTCGGCTCGATCGTGCTGGGCCTGGCCACGCCGACCGAGGCCGCGGCCATGGGCGCGCTCGGCGGCATGCTGCTGGCCGCCGCCTACCGCCGGCTCAACCTCGCGGTGCTGAAGGAATCGGTCTTCCTCACGGCCAAGACCTCGGCCATGGTGTGCTGGCTCTTCGTGGGCTCGGCCATCTTCTCGGCGGCGTTCGCGCTGCTGGGCGGGCAGGCGCTGGTGGAAGAGTGGGTGCTCAGCATGAACCTCACGAAGGTGCAGTTCCTCGTGCTGAGCCAGGTGATCATCTTCTTGCTGGGCTGGCCGCTGGAGTGGACCGAGATCATCGTGATCTTCATGCCCATCTTCATTCCGCTGCTGGACAACTTCGGGGTCGATCCGCTGTTCTTCGGGCTCTTGGTGGCGATGAACCTGCAGACCGCGTTCCTCTCGCCGCCGGTGGCGATGGCGGCGTTCTACCTGAAGGGGGTGAGTCCACCGCACGTGACGCTCAACCAGATCTTCCTGGGCATGCTGCCGTTCATGGGCATCCAGGTGCTGGCGATCGTGCTGCTGTACATCTGGCCGCAGATCGGGTTGTGGCTGCCGCAGCTGCTGTACAAGTAGCCGTCAGCGGCGCTGAGAGAGAGCGCGGGAATGCGCGTCTCTTCTCAGCGCCGCCTCTCCACATACGGCCGCGCCTGCAGCAGCACGATCCTGTCGCCCACCGTTGCCCATTCGATGTCCTGATCGACCGCATTGAACGTGCGCTTCACGGCCGCGCCCACATTGGCAAGCCGCACGACGAGCTCATCGGTCAGCACGTTGCGCCCCTGCTCCACCGGCACTTCCTTCACGCCACCGTCCTTGTCGAGCTGCAGCGCCGTCTCTTCGGCCGAGCGGCTCAGCACCTGGATCGCCTTCGACCAGCTCGAATACATCACCTGCTCCGCCACGCGCTGCCCCTCGACCACGCGGATGCCGATGCCGCGCTTGGCCGAGATATAGGTGACGTGCGGGTGACCCGCGTCGAACGGGTCGCGGGTGATCATCACGCCGGCATTGGTCGAGTCGATGGCGGTCTGCACGAACACACCCATCAGCACCGATTCGGCGCCGAAGCCCGCGGCGCTGCGCGCCTCCCAGGCCTCGGGGTTGAACACCGAGGCCCAGACCTTCTTGACCGCGAGCTCGAGCGTGTCGCCGGTCTTTACGTTGGGCACCGTGGTGTAGAGCCCCGCGCCGCTGAAGCCCGGCAGGTCTTCGGAGTTGGACGAGCTGCGCACGAACACACCGACACCGCCCAATTGCGACTGCCATGCGGCGCGCCACGACGCCGCGGTGGCGGCATCGACGGGCCACTTCACGATCTCGTCGCGCAGTTGGGCGAGCGCTTTCTGCCGCTGCTGCGGATCGCTCGCGAAGCCGGGTTGTTGCTGCATGCGCGCAATGCGATCGGCCAGGCCATTTGTTCGCATGAAGCGGTCGTAGTGCGCGAACGGAATGCAGAACCCATCGGGCACGGTCGTCGATGGAATGCGCGCGGCCAGCGCCGCGCCGAGGTTCGCGGCCTTGGAGCCGCACTGCGCGCTGTTGCGCGCACGCAGTGAGGCGAGCGGCAGCAGGCGGGTTTCGCGCAGGTCGGGCTTCACGGCCCTGTCGCTGCCGGGCACCGCGCCTGTGGCCGCGGTGCGCACGGAACGCGGCGGAAGCGCGGCAATTTCTTCCGCCGTGAGACGGCGCAACTGATAGCCCGAGGCCGCGACCTTGAGCGCGACCCATTGGCCCGCATGCTCGCGCAGCACGGTGGCCGCATCGCGCACATAGGCATTCGGAATGCCCCAGCCCTTGGCCAGCAGGTTGACATGCGAGAGCGCGGTCGATGGCCGCTCGGTGAGCACGCCTGCGACCGGCGGCAGATTGATCGGCACCTGGCGCAGCACGGCGATGTCGTCGGGCAACAGCGCATTCAGGCCCGATGCGTCGTTCACGATGCGCACGCGTCCCGTCGCGGTGCCGAGGTTCATCGGCATGTAGGGCTGCTCGCGGATCAGCGCTTCCTGGCTCACGAAATCGATGCCCGCCTCCTTGGCCACACGCTCATGCAACGTGGAGTTGGTCTTGAACTTCACGGGCGCGAAGAAGCTGGCCTTCACCTGTGCGTCGGCCTGCTTGAGCAGCGGCGCGGTGAGCCGGTCGCCTTCCCAGAACTCGTAGGTGAAGGTGCCGATGTTCTGTTGCCAACTCAGCGTGCCGAACAGGAAGCGGCGATCTGGCACGAGGTAGTTGCGGTCGATCTCGCGCTTGCCCGCGCGCGGGGAGAGGCCGGTGTCGCGCACGAAACGCACATGCAGCTGGTAGCGCGGAGTGTCGATGTAGTGGGTGCGCACCGGCTTGGCCTGGCGGTCGATGACGAACAGCACATGGGCCAGTTGCATCGGCGTGCCGGGGTCGTAGACGCGTGCGAGCGCGTCGAAGTCGCCCTGGCTGTGCAATGCCGGCGACGATGCGGCCACTGCGGGGCGCGGCACGGGTTGTGCCGTCGGCCCTTCAGGCTGCGGCTCGATCTGACGCCGATAGAAGGAAGGCTTGGCCGCAAGTTGCGCATCGGCCGGCAAGGGTGCGATGGCCGCCGCGCTCAACGCCAGTGCCGATAGCCAGGCTGGCGCCTTGCGCGCGCGATGTGGGGTGCTGTTGTTCTTCATGGAGTGTCCCTCTCGTTGCAGTGCGAATTCTCGCTCGCGTTCCGGCAGGGCTGCACTGCGCCAAGTCCCGCCTGAAGCACTGCCATCGACCGGCCGCTACAGTCGCCCGAAAGGAGCTTCTTCTCATGCCCACATTCGACTTCGACCTCTTCGTCATCGGCGGCGGCAGCGGCGGCGTTCGCGCCGCGCGCATGGCGGCACAGACGGGCGCCCGCGTTGGCTTGGCCGAAGCCGCCGACCTTGGCGGCACCTGCGTCAACGTGGGCTGCATCCCGAAGAAGCTCTACAGCTATTCGGCCGGCTATGCCGAATCCTTCGAGGAAGCCGCGGGCTACGGCTGGAAGCTTCCCGCCGAGCCGCAGTTCGACTGGGCGCACCTCAAGTCGCAGCGCGCCAAGGAGATCGGCCGGCTCAACGGCATCTATGCCTCGCTGCTGAAGAACTCGGGCGTCACGCTCGTCACCGGATGGGCGCAGCTGGTCGACGGCCACACGGTGGAGATCGACGGCAAGCGCCACACTGCGCGCCACCTGCTCGTGGCCACCGGCGGCACGCCCTATGTGCCGGAGATCCCGGGGCGCGAGCACATCGTGACGTCCGATGCGATGTTCGATCTCGACCCGTTCCCCAAGCGCCTGTTGGTGGTGGGCGGCGGCTACATCGCCTGCGAGTTCGCATCGATCTTCAATGGCCTGGGTTCGAAGGTGACACAACTGCACCGCCGCGCTCACCTGCTCACCGGCTTCGACGACGACGTGCGCCAGTTCCTCGCGAACGAGATGGGCAAGGCGGGGGTCGACGTGCGCCTGAACTGCGAAGCCTCGCTGATCGCGCGCGGTTCGAACGGCCTCGTCGTGACGCTTGCACGCGGTCAACAGATCGAGGCCGACACGGTGCTCTTCGCCACCGGCCGCGTTCCCAACACAGAGGGCCTTGGCCTCGAAGCGGCGGGCGTGAAGCTCGATGAGAACGGCGCGATCGCGGTCGATGCGCACTATCGCACGTCGGTACAGTCGATCTACGCGGTGGGCGATGTCTCCACGCGCGTTCAGCTCACGCCGGTGGCGCTGGCCGAGGCGATGGTGGTGGTCGATGCGTTGTTCGGCAAGGGCAAGAGGCGCATGGACTACGAGTTCATCCCGACAGCCGTATTCACCCACCCGAACATCGGCACCTGCGGCTACACCGAGCTCGACGCGCGCGCGAAGTTCGGCGAAGTCACGGTGTTCTCGAGCGAGTTCAAGTCGCTGCGCCACACGCTCTCGGGTCGCAGCGAACGCACGTTCATGAAGCTGGTGGTCGACAAGAAGAGCGACCGCGTGGTGGGCCTGCACATGGTGGGCGCGGACGCGGGCGAAGTCGTGCAGGGCTTTGCGGTGGCGATGCGCGCGGGCGCGACAAAAGCGATCTTCGACAGCACCATCGGCATCCACCCGACGGGCGCCGAAGAGTTCGTGACGATGCGCGAACCGATGCCGGGCTAGACGCCGGCCTTCTGCTGCTTGCCTTCGAGCAGCTTCACCATCACGAACAGCACGCGGTTCGCGGGCGTGGGCACGCCGAGCGCTTCGCCGCGGCGCACGACCAGGCCATTGAGGTGGTCGATTTCGCTGAGCTTGCCGCGTGCGAGGTCCTGTGCGGTGGATGAGTACTGCGAGGGCATCGACTGCGCGATGCCGCGGATCGCCGCATCGGTGTCGCCCGGGATCACAACGCCTTCGGCTGCCGCCACGGCGAGGCATTCGGCGACCACGTCGCGGATCACGTCGTTCACGCCCACGCCCTTCACGAGTTCGCCATAGGGCAGCTGCGACACCGCCGAGAGCGCGTTGTAGGCGCAGTTCAGGATCAGCTTGGCCCACAGCGAGCCGCGCACGTTGTCGGATATCTGCGTAGGCACGCCGGCGGCGATCAGATGCTCTGCCACCCGCTCGCTCGCACGTGAAGGGGCGATCACCAACTCACCGCGACCGTGGTGCTTCACATGACCGGCGCCGGCCATCTCGGTGGCCACGTAGACCACGGCCGCCGCCACTTCATTCGACAGCACCGAACGCACGCGCTCGTCGTTGTCCACGCCGTTCTGCAGCGTGAGCACCAGCGCATCGGGCGAGAGATGCGGCTTGATCTGCGCGGCGGCTGATTCGCTGTCGGTGGACTTCACGCAGAACAGCACGAGATCAGCGCCTTGCACCGCGCTCGCCTCGGTGCTCGCATCGAGGCGCACCTGCTCGTCGAAGGTCTTTGTCTCGAGCCGCAGCCCGTTCGCCTTCACCGCCTCGACGTGCGAAGGCCGCCCGATCAGCACCACCTCATGGCCCGCACGCGCCAGCATGGCGCCGTAGTAGCAGCCGACTGCGCCGGCGCCCATGACTGCAACTTTCATCGGTTCGTTTCCTTGGTTGTCCGTCCGGCTAAAGGTTAACCGCCCATTGCACAATGCCGCCATGCCCTACATGCCCACATTCGTCGCCCCCGCCCGCTTCACCGACGCCGCCGCCGCACTCGAACAGGTCAAAGCCATCTACCAGGGCGGACTCGCCCATCTGCGCGAGTCGATGCTGCGCTTCGTGGCCGGGGAGGCGCTGCCGGGCCGGGTGCGGGCCTGCTATCCGTTCGTGCGGGTGCACACGCACACGGTTTCGCGTCACACGCCGCCAGCCAATGCGGGCCTGAGCTACGGCTTCGTCGCCGGGCCGGGCCGCTACGAGACCACGCTGACGCGGCCCGATCTCTTCTCGCGCTACTACCTCGACCAGTTCCGCCTGCTGCTGGAGAACCACCAGGTGGAGCTCGAGGTCGGCACCAGCACGCAGCCGATTCCGATTCACTTCTCGTTCGCCGAGAACGACCACATCGAAGGCACGATGAGCGAGGACCGCCGCGCGCTGATGCGCGACGTGTTCGACCTGCCCGACCTGGGCGTGATGGACGACGGCATCGCCAACGGCACCTACGAGGCGCGGGACGGCGAGGCGCAGCCGCTGTCGCTCTTCACGGCCGCGCGGGTCGACTACTCGCTGCACCGCCTGCGCCACTACACCGGCACCGCGCCCGAGTGGTTCCAGAACTTCGTGCTGTTCACCAACTACCAGTTCTACATCGACGAGTTCGTGCGCCTGGGCCACGAAGCGATGGCCGACGAGAACAGCGAATACATCGCCTTCATCGAACCGGGCAACGTGGTCACGCGCCGGCGCGGGCTGGATGCGGGCGCGAGCGCCACCTTCGGCCACCTGCTCGATGGCAGCCAGGGCACGGCACCGCCGCGGCTGCCGCAGATGCCGGCCTACCACCTGGTGCGCGAGGACTACAGCGGCATCACGATGACCAACATCGGCGTCGGCCCCGCCAATGCCAAGACCATCACCGACCACATCGCCGTGCTGCGCCCGCACGCCTGGATGATGCTGGGCCACTGCGCGGGGCTGCGCAACACGCAGCAATTGGGCGACTACGTGCTGGCGCATGCCTATGTGCGCGAGGACCATGTGCTCGATGAAGAGCTGCCGCTGTGGGTGCCGATTCCGGCGCTGTCGGAGATCCAGCTCGCGCTGGAGAAAGCCGTGGCCGACATCACGCGCTACGAAGGCCCGGACCTCAAGAAGATCATGCGCACCGGCACCGTGGCGAGCACCGACAACCGCAACTGGGAGCTTTTGCCCGGCAACCAGCCGCAGCGCCGCTTCAGCCAGAGCCGCGCGGTGGCGCTCGACATGGAGAGCGCGACCATCGCGGCCAACGGCTTCCGCTTCCGCGTGCCCTACGGCACTTTGTTGTGCGTGAGCGACAAACCACTGCACGGCGAGATCAAGCTGCCCGGCATGGCCAACCACTTCTATCGCGAGCGGGTGGAGCAGCATCTGCGCATCGGCATGCGGGCCATCGACATCCTTCGGGAAGAGGGCTCGAGCCGGCTGCACAGCCGCAAGCTGCGCAGCTTCGCGGAGGTCGCTTTCCAGTAATAGTTGGCAGCTGGAAGGCCCTTTTCAGGGTTTCTACCTAGGCGTTCATGCAGGTGTTTTGCACATTTTGCGGACATCATCCGGTTACTTTTGAGAACAATCGGAAACAAAATGCCTAGATCGTCACCTTCTGCCCTTTCCCGCCGCGATTTCAGCGCATGGGTGGCGGGCGGCGTCGCCGCTGCCTGCGCCGGCCAGGCCGCACTGCTGTGGCCCCGCTCGGCCGGTGCGGCCGAGCCGCAGCTGGTTGCCAAGTTGCGCATCGTCATTCCCGCCAACGAAGGCGGCGGCTGGGACCAGACCGGCCGCGCGCTCGGCGCGGCGCTGCTGGCCTCGGGCGCGGCGGGTGACGTGGTCTATGAAAACGTCGGCGGCAAGGGCGGCACCATCGGCCTTGCGAAGTACGTCGAGAAATACGATGCCGACCCCGACACCCTGCTGATGAGCGGCATGGTGATGGTCGGCGCGGTCGCGCTGCAGAAGCCCGCCGTCACCATGGCGCAGGTCGCCCCGGTCGCGCGACTCACCAGCGATTACGAAGTGGTAGCGGTGAAGGCCGATTCGCCCATCAAGACGCCCAAGGACCTGATCGCAGCCCTCCGCGCCGATGCGGCAAAGACCGTCATCGCGGGCGGCTCGGCCGGCGGTGTGGACCACATGTACGCCGGCATGCTGGCGCGCGTAGCCGGCAACACCGCGGGCCTCGTCTACCAGCCGTACCCCGGCGGCGCACAGGTGGTGGAGGCGCTGGAAACCGGCAAGGCGGTCGCCGGCATCTCGGGCTACAGCGAGTTCAGCGATGCGCTGGCCGGCGGCAAGCTGCGCGCGATCGGCGTGTCGTCCAAGCGTCCGTTCCTGGGCATTCCGTCGGTGCGCGAACAGGGCGTGGACGCCGACCTCGCGAACTGGCGCGGCGTGCTCACCGGCAAGAAGGTGCCCGCCGAACGGCGCGCCGTGCTGCTGGAAGCCGTGCGCCGCGCGACCGGTGCCGATGTCTGGCAGAAGACCATCAAGCGCAACAACTGGGATGCGTACTGGATGGCCGGCAAGGATTTCGAGAGCTTCCTCGAACTCGACCTGGCGATGGCCGGGCCGATGATCTACCTGTTGAAACTCAAGGCCTGAAGACAGCCCTCAGGCGAACAGCTCCGGCATCTCGCGCTGCGCCTTGGGCGTGAGCGCGAGTTCGCGCCCGTCGAGCTCTTGCCGCACCCAGCCGCGGCGCAGCGACAGCTGCAGCCACGCGGCACCCAGCGCACCGCCCAGATGCGGACGGCGCTCGCTCCAGTCGAGGCACGCGCAGGCAAAGCGCCGGCGCGAACGGCGCACCGCATCGACTTCGACCCCCAGGCTTTCGAGCGCGATCGCGCCTTCGGGCGTGAGTTCGTACGAGCCGCTCTGCAGCCCGCTGAGCCAGCCTTGCGCATGCAGCCGGTCGTGCAGCGCGACGCCGGCCGTGCCGGCCATGTGGTCGTAGCAGGTGCGCGCGGCGCGCAGGCGGCTCGGCGTGTTCGGTTTGAACTCGACCGTGCGGGGCGCGCCGGCCACGACCATCAGGCTTTCGAGCGCGGCTGCGACGTTGTCGTCCGCAAGCCTGAAGTAGCGGTGCTTGCCCTGCACGAGCACTTCGACCAATCGCTCTTCCTTCAGGCGTGCGAGGTGCGCGCTGGCGGTGGAGGCGGCCACCTCGGCGACGGTGGCGAGCTCGGTCGCGGTGCGCGCGTGGCCGTCCATCAGGCAGTTGAGCATGCGGGCGCGCGCCGGCTCGGCGATGGCGCCGGCGAGGCGGGCCAATTGGAGATCTGCGTTGGCGTTCGAGGTCGTGTCCATGCGGCCATCGTAAAACGCTGCGGCAATCCACACTTCGTTCGCGGGCGAAGTGTGGCGGCGGCGGCGATTGCACACTGCGCGCCATGAACACAAGCCCCACTTCTCTCGTCGACATGCCTGTCGATCCGGTCGCGGCCGTCATGCACGCGGACCCTTATCCCTTCTATGCGCAACTGCGCGCAGGCCCGCCGCTCATGTGGAACGAGAAGATGCGCGTGTGGGTCGCGAGCCGCGCGGACGTCATCGAATCGGTGCTGCTCGCGCACGGCGCGCTGCGTGTGCGGCCCGCCGCCGAACCGGTTCCACGCGCCATCGCCGGTAGTCCGGCCGGCGAGGTGTTCGGCCATCTGGTGCGCATGAACGATGGCGCTGCGCACCAGGGGCATCGACCCGCGTTGCAGCGCGCGCTGGCCGGGCTGGACCTGAATGCCGTGCACACAGCGGCCTTGCGGGTTGCGCGCGACGTGCCGATGGCGCCTTTGTCGGACGCGTTGTTTTCGATGCCCATGCAGGCGGTCGCGCAGTTACTCGGTTTTGCAGATGAAGCGCTGCCGCAGGTGGACCGCTGGATGCGCGATTTCGTCGCCTGCCTGTCGCCGCTGTCGACGGCGGACCAGTTGCAGGCGGCGAGCGCTGCCGCGGGCGAACTGATGACGCGCTTCGAGCTGCTGACCGCGAGTGCGCCTCCTCGCAACGGCACGCTGCTCGCGGCCGTGCTGGCCGAGAGCGGTGCCGGCACGCCGCTCTCGCGCTCCCTGCTCGCCAACCTCGTCGGCCTGCTCTCGCAGACCTGCGATGCGACGGCCGGCCTGCTGGGAAACAGCCTCATCGCACTGATGCGCGAACCTTCATTGCGCCAGGCTGCGTGCACCCGCGACGGACTGCAGGCCATCGTGGATGAGACGGCGCGGCACGATCCTTCGGTTCACAACACGCGCCGCTTCGCGATCGAGCCCATCACCATCGCAGGCACGCCGCTGGCGGCGGGCGATGCGGTGCTGCTGGTGCTGGCCGCTGCCAACCGCGACCCGGCTTTCAACCCCGAGCCGGACCGCTTCCAGCTGGTGCGCGAACGGCGCCGCATGCTCGGCTTCGGCCACGGCATGCACGCCTGCCCGGGCCAGGCGCTGGCCTGCACGCTGGCGGCTGCGGGGCTCGACGCGCTGCTGAACCGCCAGCCCGATCTCGACGCGATCCGCGCGCGCGGCTGGAGCTATCGCCCTTCGGCCAACGCGCGCATCCCGGTCTTCCACTGAGGGGTTCAGCCGCGCGCGGTGGCCCAGTGCCCCGTGCCCGCAAGGTGCGGCGACAGTTGCGCATCACCCCAGCGCAGCGGTAGCGCGGCCGGCCGGCGCAAGGCGTGCTCGACATGCAGGCGCAGCAGACGCTCGGCGCCTTCGAACTCGGCAAGCTCGGGACCGTCCAGCACGATCTCCGCGGTCGCCACCACATGGAGCAGCTCGCCGTTGTCGTAGTCGATGAACAGCAGGCCCGCGCGCGGATGAGCGAGCAGGTTGCCGAGCGTGTTGAAGAAACGGTTGCCGTTGAAATCGGGCACGGTCAGCACACCGCCTTCGTCGACGCGAACGAAGCCGGGCCGCCCGCCGCGGTGCGACACATCGACACCGTGCGACCTGGCATCGGCTTCGTCGCCCGCGGCTGCCGCCTCCGGGTAGGCCGTGGCGATGAACAGCGTGTCGGCGCTGCCGATGAGCCGCTCGGCAGCGAGGTCGAGCCTGTCGAGCCATTGCACCGGCGCGCTGTCCGTTCGCGCAGCCGCGAACACCGGCTCGCGCGCCTGGATGTACCGCGGGCAATTGCCGAAGCTCTGTTGCACCTCGAGCATGAAGCCCGTCGCATCGAGCGATTCGACCGTGCCGTTCATGCGGTTGCGCCGCCGCGTGTGCGGCTCGATGCCCAGCAGGCCGAGCGGAGCGCCTTGTGCAAGCTGGCCCGCGAGCGGATCGCCGGCCGCG
This sequence comes from Variovorax paradoxus EPS, assembly GCF_000184745.1. Classification (NCBI taxonomy): domain Bacteria; kingdom Pseudomonadati; phylum Pseudomonadota; class Betaproteobacteria; order Burkholderiales; family Comamonadaceae; genus Variovorax; species Variovorax paradoxus. The sequence goes on from NC_014931.1 coordinate 6,130,527, forward strand.
GGCACCGCATCGACGCGCAGGTGGGTCGCATCGGGCGAATGCGCGAAGCCCGCGGGCGCTGCGAGCACGCTGGCCCAGGGCTGCAGGTTCGCATCGAGGCTGCCGACCACGACGAACGGCAGTTGCGCGAAGAATTCGCGGTGCTGGTCGGGCATGTAGTCGCGGATGACGCGCGGCCCTGCGAACGCCATCTGCTCGCGCGAGCCGGCCTGCATTTGCAAAGCGCGCTCGCCGGCGTGGAAAGGTGCCGAGATCATGCGACCCCCGCAAGCCCGACCTGCGTGCGCACCATCGGCACGAAACCGGGCAAGGCTTCAACGCGCGCGAGCCATTCGCGCACTTGTGGATAGGCTTCGAGCGACACGCGGCCTTCGGGTGCATGCGCCACGTAGGCGTAGTTCGAGATGTCGGCGAGCGTGGCTTCGGGGCCGGCGAGGAAGGGTTGGCGTTCGAGGTGAATTTCCATCACCGCGAGCAGCGCATGCGAACGCGTCACCGTCTCGGTCGGATCGACCGCAAGACCGAACAGCGCCATGACGCGCGCGGCCGCCGGGCCATAGGCCAGCGGACCCGCAGCCACCGAGAACCAGCGCTGCACCCGCGCCGCACCCACCGCGTCCTGCGGCATCCAGCGCGAAGGGTCGGCCGAATAGCGCGCATTGAGGTAGACGAGGATCGCGTTGGAATCGGCCAGCGTGACGTCACCGTCCTCGATCACCGGCACCTGGCCGAACGGGTTGCGCGCCAGGAATTCGGGCGTGCGGTTGTCGCGCTGCTTCAGGTCGAGCTCGATCACCTCGAAGGGCAGGCCGAGCATCGAGAGGAACAGGCGCACGCGGTGCACGTGGCCCGAGATGGCGCTGCCGTAGAGCTTGATGGGTTGCGCGGGGCGGGTGTCGATGGCGTTCATGAAAAGTCCTTTGCAGTGTCGAGACGAGGGCCGGGGTTGGCGTGTTCCCGATTCTTCTCTCTTGCATCCGATGAATGAATAGCCATTTTTGTATTTGACTGCTGCGTTTTCCGGTTTAATCGCGGCATGGACCGCTTCAAAGCCATGCAGACCTTCGTGCAGATTGCCGATCAAGGCAGCATGACCCGCGCCGCCGAGTCGCTGGGTACCTCGCTGCCCGCGGTGGTGCGTTCATTGGCCGCGCTCGAGGCGCACCTGGGCGTGCGCCTTTTTCATCGCACCACCCGCCGCCTGTCGCTCACCGAAGAGGGCCGCCACTACCTGCCGAGCGCGCGCGAGGTGCTGCTCGCGGCCGACGCCGCCGACCGCGCGCTCAACGCCGAGGCGCGCGAGCCGGCGGGCCAGCTCACCATCACCGCGCCGGTGCTGTTCGGCCACATGTACGTGGCGCCGGCCATCACCCGCTTCATGAAGCGCTACGACAAGGTGCGCTGCAGCGTGCTGCTGTACGACCGCGCGGTGAACCTGCTGGAGGAGAACATCGACGTCGGCATCCGCATCAGCCCGCTGGAAGATTCGTCGCTCGTGGCGCAGACGCTGGGCACCATCCGGCGCGTGGTGGCGGTGAGCCCCGACTACCTCGCGCGCCACGGCACGCCGCAGCATCCGCGCGAGCTGAACGGCGCACCGTGCGTGCGCGGCCGCATCGATGCGCCACCGCAATGGCAGTTCCACGAGGCCGGTAAGACGATCAGCGTGACGCCGAGCAACCGGCTGGAGTTCAACCACCTCGCGCCCGCTGTCGAGGCCTGCGCCGCGGGCATGGGCTTCGGCATCTTCTTCTCGTACCAGGTGCTGCCCTACGTGGCGCAGGGGCGCCTGGCGATCGTGCTCGAGGACTTCGAGCCCCCGCCGCGGCCGGTGAGCGTGATCTACCCGAATGCGCGGCTGCTGCCGGCCCGCACGCGGGCTTTCATCGACTGGATGAAGACGGAGTTCAGCGGCTTGCGGATGTAGCCGTCATTGCGCAACAGCGGGCGCGGGTGCCGGGAGCGGCTTGCCTTCGCACAGCGCCGCGGCATCGGTCGCCATGCTGCGCACCGCCTCTTCCATGCCGAGGTTCAGCACCGACATGAACTCGCCATTGCCGCTCGCCCAGTTGGTGCGCGTGCCCATGCCGTGATAGAGGCGCGTGACCACTTCGCCGCCGGGCAGCCGGTAGCTCACCTTCAGCACCACATGCGAGACGAGGTTGAGCCCCGCGGACCACGCATGGGCCAGACGCAACGCGACCACCGCCGAGACCTGCGGGGGACCGGTGGCCGCAGCGGGCGCGCCGACGATGGGCTGGTAGCCATAGCGCTGGGTCGACAGCAACGCATTGCGCGTCCACATGCCCGCATCGCCGCTGCGCAGCGACTCCACCGCCCTCGGCGTGGCATGCACCGTCGGCATCATCAAGGTGAGGTTGCCGACGTAGACCTGGTTGTTGCGGGCATCCTCGATGGCCGGCAGGTAGAGCTTGCAGCCCTGCGGCACACGAAGGGTTTCCACCGGCGGACCGTTGGGACGCTGCTCCGCCTCCGGCGCCTGCTGGTAGACCATGTCGAGCGGCTCCGTTTCGGTGACCGCCTGCGCGAGGCCGGGCATGGCGCAGAGCGCGAACAAGAAGGCCGCTGCCAGGCCAGTGCGAGGTTGCGAGGGTCGCTTCATGGCGCGGCCGTCCGGACCGAATACATCGCGTTGTCCTGGTCGCGAAATGCGACGCGGCCGGGCTGCTCGTCGAAGCCTTGTCCACCCAGCGTCAACCACGTGCCGTTGACGTTGAACCGCACCGTGCGGATCGCGCCGGAGCGCGCACCGGCGAGATCCAGCCCCACCACGTGCAGCGTCTGCCGGATCGAATCGCGCATCACGGCCTTGAGCTGCTGGCCGTCGTTGGCGCCCAGCCGCCGAACGACGGTGGCGCGCGCACCGCCGCTGACCGGTGTCTGGTAGATCGTCGCGGAACGGTACGAGGGCTCCTTGTTGCCGTCCTGCCAGAGCAGTGCCGTGGTGCGCGTGGTGAAGGCGCCCAGCCCGGGCTCCAGCATGTACTGCAGCAACAGCACGAGGTAGGCGGGGCCGGATTTGGTGGCTGCGATGCGGGCGTTCTGCTCGGCCTTCGGCGGCATGCCCGCAAGCACTTGCGAGGAGGCGATCTTCAGCGGGAATGCATTGGGCGTATTCAGCACCTCGCCGAGGGCGAGGCCGGCCTCGACCCGGTAGTCGTAGTCGAGCAGGGGGCCGACGATGGCACCGACCTCCGCGCTCATTTCCTTTTGCCGCACCTGCTGCACCGAAGAGTCGATCAGCGCGCCGATCAGGCCGCCGCCCGTGGCCTCGCTCAGGCCGGGCGCCTGCGCGGAGAACATGAAGCTCTCTTGCGCGACGACCACCCGCACATCGACCTCCTGGACCTTTGCCCGGTCCGCCGCCGCGAGCGGCCGGTGGAATTGCGCGCAGGCGCCGAGCAGCAGCACGACCGACAGCGCCAACAGAAAACGCAGCATCTTGGGATCTTTCCTGGCGGTATTCGCCGGGCGTCGATTGTGCCGGGAGTTGCGCCGAACCCGCGCCGCTTGTCCATCGGTTGAAGCGATGGCGGCGCGCGCCGCAGGCCTGCGCCAGAATGGCCGCGTGCCATCCTCTTCTTCCACCCCTCCCCTCTTCCACGCCAGCCACTTGCGCAAGCGCTACGGCGACACCACGGTCGTGGACGACCTGTCGTTCGAGATCGCGCCGGGTGAATGCCTCGGCGTGATCGGCCCCAACGGCGCCGGCAAGACCACCACCATCCGCATGTGCCTGGGCCTCACCGCGCCCGACGGCGGCGAGATCTCGGCGCTCGGTTTGCAGATGCCGCGAGACGCGCTCGCCATCAAGGCGCAGCTGGGCGTGGTCACGCAGTTCGACACGCTCGACCCCGACTTCAGCTGCGCCGAGAACCTCGTGGTGTACGGCCGCTACTTCGGATTCAGCAAGGCAGAGGTGCGCGCTCGCGTGCCGCAGTTGCTGGAGTTCGCGGCGCTCTCGCACAAGGCCGATGCGAAGCCGGGCGAGCTCTCGGGCGGCATGCGCCGGCGGCTGTCGCTGGCGCGTGCGCTGGTGAACGACCCCAGGTTGCTGCTGCTCGACGAACCGACCACCGGGCTCGACCCGCAGGCGCGCCACCTGATGTGGGAGCGGCTGCAGGTGCTGCTGCAGCAGGGCAAGTCGATCCTGTTGACGACGCACTTCATGGATGAGGCCGAGCGCCTGTGTTCGCGCCTTCTGGTGCTCGACCACGGCCGCAAGATCGCCGAAGGCAAGCCGCGCGACCTGATCGCCGAGCACCTGGAGCCCGATGTGGTCGAGGTGTATGGCAACGGTGCGCTGTCGCTGGCCGAGTCGCCCGAACTCAAGGCAATGGCGGCACGCGTCGAAGTGAGCGGGGAGACGGTGTTCTTCTACACGCAGGACGCGCGGCGGCTGCTCGACGCGCTCACGCGGCACGGCGGCCTGCGCACCTTCCATCGCCCCGCGAATCTCGAAGACCTTTTCCTGAAGCTCACCGGGCGGCAGATCCGCGAGGACAGCTAGACCATGAACACGACGACTGCAACGACAACGACAACGACGAACGTCACGACGCCCTCGCCCTGGCGCGCACCCGAGATCTCTCTGCGCTGGTGGCCCGTGTTCCTGCGCAACCTGCTCGTATGGCGCAAGCTCGCGATACCAAGCCTCATCGGCAACATCGCCGAGCCGCTGATCTGGCTCGTGGCCTTCGGCTACGGCATGGGTGCGCTGGTGGGACAGGTGGCGGTGGACGGCGTGAAGGTGCCCTACATCCTGTTCCTGGCCAGCGGCTCGATCTGCATGAGCGCGATGAATGCGGCGAGTTTCGAGGCGCTGTATTCGGCGTTCTCGCGCATGCATGTGCAGAAGACCTGGGACGGCATCATGAATGCGCCGGTCGGGCTCGATGACATCGTGATGGCCGAGATGCTGTGGGCCGCGTTCAAGTCGATCTTCACCGTGACTGCGATCCTGTTCGTGATGCTCGGCCTCGGCATCAGCCACAGCCCGAAGTTGATCGTCGCTTGGCTGGTGCTCATCGGCGCGGGCATCACCTTCTCGTCGATCGCGCTGATCTTCAATGCGCTCGCCAAGGGCTACGACTTCTTCACCTACTACTTCACGCTGTTCATGACGCCGATGATGTTCCTGAGCGGCGTGTTCTTTCCGCTGGAACAACTGCCCTCGGCGGTAAAGGCGGTGGCCGCATGGCTGCCGCTGACCAATGCAGTCGCATTGGTGCGGCCGCTCTTCATGGACCAGTGGCCGACTGACTGGTGGCTGCATGCGGGCGTGCTCGCGGTGTATGCGGTCGTGGCGTTCTGGATCGCGCTGGCACTGACGCGCAAGCGCTTCAAGGCCTGAAGCCTCCCGGCTGAATGCATCCTCGAAACGGATGCTTTCAAATTACATTGCACACAATTCAATTGCTCGCTAGAATTCGTGCCATGCGTTCCACCACCGTCTCCGCCGACGAAATGCTCAAGCTGGACAACCAGCTGTGTTTCGCCGTGTACTCCGCCTCGTTGGCGATGACCCGGCTCTACAAGCCGGTGCTGGAAAAGCTGCAGCTCACCTACCCCCAATACCTCGTCATGCTGGCCCTCTGGGAACAAGACGGATTGATGGTCTCCGAACTCGGCGAGCGCCTCTCGCTCGACTCCGGCACGCTCACCCCGCTGCTCAAGCGGCTCGAAGCCAACGGCTACGTGGCCCGGGTGCGCGACGTGGCCGACGAGCGCCGCGTGCACATCACGCTCACCGCCGCCGGCCGCAAGTTGAAGACCCGCGCCGCCAGCGTTCCCGGCTGCCTCATGGCCGCCACCGAATGCTCGGTGCCCGAACTCATCTCGCTCACTCAGCAGATCCAGACCCTGCGCGACCGCGTCAAGAAGGCGGCCTGACCGACAACGTTTTTTCTTTCTCCCCGCTTCGATCAAAGACGAGAGAAGCATTTTTTCACCTGTCCCCTCCCTCCATCATCAAAGGAATCACCATGACCACCAAGCTCGACAAAGTGCTCTACACCGCAGAAGCCCACACCGTCGGCGGCCGTGACGGCGCAGGCAAGTCCAGCGACGGCGCGATCGACGTCAAGCTCAGCTCGCCCGGTTCGGGCAAGCCCGGCACCAACCCCGAGCAGCTGTTCGCGGTCGGCTATGCCGCCTGCTTCATCGGTGCGATGAAGGCTGTCGGCCCGAAGATCAGCGTGAAGGTGCCTGACGACGTGTCCATCGACTCGAAGGTTTCCCTCGGCCCGACGAACGGCGGAGCTGCCTACGGCATCTCGGTGCAACTCGCGATCACGCTGCCCGGCCTTGACGCTGAACAGAAGCAGAAGCTGGTCGACACCGCTCACCAGGTCTGCCCGTACTCGAACGCTACCCGCGGCAACATCGACGTCGAATTGACGATCGTCTGATTTCGCCATCGGCGAAGCAACAAGGCGCCCCGGCCACAAGCCGGGGCGCTTTTTTCATGGCCGGCGTTGTCTCACGGGCGACGCGGAGAGGGACAACGCGATAGCGCCTTTCATCAAGCTTGGCTAACGTGGCCGCACGCCCTTCAACGCACCGTGGAGATCGACCCCATGAGCACCACCAGCCTTCTCGTCCGCAAGGACAACCTTCCCACCACGCGCCTGCACACCGCCACCGACCAGCCATTGGCCGACGGCCAGGTGCGCGTGCGCATCGACAGCTTTGCGCTCACCTCCAACAACATCACCTACGCCGCGTTCGGCGATGCAATGAGCTACTGGCAGTTCTTCCCCTCCGAGGAAGAAGGCTGGGGCTCGATCCCCGTGTGGGGTTTCGCGAGCGTCGTGCAATCGCTGCACCCCGGCGTGGCGGTGGGCGAGCGGCTCTACGGCTACTGGCCGATGGCATCGAGCGCGGTGCTGAGCCCCGACCGGCTCTCGCCCGGCCGCTTCACCGATGCGGCGGCGCACCGCGCCGAGCTGCCCGCGGTCTACAACCAGTACTTCCGCTGCAACGCCGATCCGCTCTACACCACCGACACCGAAGACCTGCAGGCTCTGCTGCGCCCGCTGTTCATCACCTCGTGGCTGATCGATGACTTCATGGCCGACAACGACTTCTTCGGCGCCACGACCATGCTGCTGTCGAGCGCATCGAGCAAGACGGCCTACGGCACCGCCTTCCAGCTGCACCAGCGCAAGGGCATCGAGGTGATCGGCCTCACCTCGCCCGGCAACGTGGCCTTCTGCGAGAGCCTGGGCTGCTACCACCGCGTGGTGACCTACGACGCGCTCGACAGCATCGCGGCCGACACGCCCAGCGTGTACGTTGACTTCGCGGGCAATGCGGGGCTGCGCAACGCCATCCACACGCGATTCGCGAACCTCAGGTACAGCTGCTCGATCGGCGGTACGCATGTGGAACAGCTCTCGGCCAAGGGCGCGGGCAAGGACCTGCCGGGTCCGCGCGCCACGCTGTTCTTCGCGCCGGCGCAAATCAAGAAACGCACCGCCGAGTGGGGCGCGGACGAATTCGGCCGGCGCATGGTTTCGGCCTGGCGCAGCTTCCTCGCCACGGTGACCGACGCCAGCAACCCCTGGCTGCACGCCGAGCAGCACCGCGGCGGCGAGGCGGTGCAGGCCGCATATGCGCAGGTGCTGGCCGGCAAGGGCGACCCGCGCACCGGGCATATCCTTTCGCTTTACAAACAACCCGGCGCTTTGTAATGGCGGCCTGAGCGGGGGTGGCGACAATCGCTGCATGACCCTTTCCCCCGCAGCGCCCGCCAACACCCATCCCTATGAGAGCCTCACGCCCGACGTGGTGCTCGACGCGCTCGCGACGCTCGGACTGCACGGCGACGGCCGGCTCACCGGCCTGAACTCCTATGAAAACCGGGTCTACCAAGTGTTCCTGGAAGACCGCAGTGCCGTGGTGGTGAAGTTCTACCGCCCCGAACGCTGGACCGAAGCCGAGATCCTCGAAGAGCACGGCTTCTCGCTCGAACTGGCCGCCGGCGAAGTGCCGGCCGTGCCGCCGCTGGTGTTCGACGGCAAGACCCTGCACCACCACGCGGGCTTCGCGTTCAGCGTGAGCCCCTACCGCGGCGGCCGCGCGCCCGAACTCGACAACTTCGAAGTGCTCGAATGGGTCGGCCGGTTCCTCGCGCGCATCCACACCGTGGGCAGCGCCAAGCCCTTCGAGGCCCGCCCCGCGCTCGACCTGCAGACCTTCGGCCTCGACTCGCGCGACTGGCTGCTGGAGAACGACAAGATCCCGCTCGACATGCAGCGCGACTGGGAAAAGATGTGCAACGAGGCGCTGGACATGGTCCGCGCGACCGCCCTCGCGCTGCAACCGCCGGCCTCCGACTTCAAGCCGCGCAAGCTGCGCCTGCACGGCGACGTGCACCCCGGCAACATCCTGTGGACGCCCACCGACCGCCCCGGCGGCGGCCCGCACTTCGTCGATCTGGACGACGCGCGCACCGGCTTTGCGGTCCAGGATTTGTGGATGCTGCTCTCGGGCGACCGCGCGCAGCGCACCTCGCAGCTGTCGGGCTTGCTCGACGGCTACGAGCAGTTCCGCGAATTCGACCGCCGCGAACTCGCGCTGATCGAACCGTTGCGCACGCTGCGGCTCATCCACTACAGCGCATGGCTCGCGCGGCGCTGGGAAGACCCGATCTTCCCGATCAACTTCCCGTGGTTCGGCTCGAGCGACTACTGGAAGGGTCAGATCCTCGTGCTGGAAGACCAGTGCGAGCAGATGGCCGAAGAACCCCTCTACGCCTGACCCGCGGTTTCCGCGACGCCCTGCAGCAGCCGCTCGACCAGCACATTGGGCGGCCCGCTGCGCCAGACACCGTAAGACTCCGACTGCACCACCGGCCGATCGAGCGGCCTGAAGACCGCGCCGCGCAGCGCCGAGTTGCGCATCGCCTGCGGCACCAGCGCGACGCCCATGCCTTGCGACACCAAGGACACGACGGCCAGCCAGTGACGCACTTCATGCCGCACCTCGGGCAGGAAGCCCGCATCCGCGCAGATCGACAGGATGCGCTCGTGATAGTCGGGTGAAGCCTCGCGCGAGAACAGCACGAAGGGCTGATCACGCAGGTCGCCCGGCGCCAGCACCTTCTTGCGTGCGAGCGGGTGCCCCACGGGCAGGCAGCACACGAAAGGCTCGGACAGCAGCAGGCGGTGATGCAGCTCGGGCGGCATGCGGCTCGCGTGGACGAAGCCCAGGTCGAGCCGGTCGTGCAGCAGTTCCGAGATCTGCACGCCCGAGTTGAGTTCGTTCAGCGTGATGCGAACCGCCGGGTGCTTCGCCTGGAATGCGCGCAGCGCGGGCGGCAATCCGCGATAGAGCATCGCTCCGACGAAGCCGATGCGCAGCCGCCCCGCCGAACCGCTTGCCACATCGCGCGCCTCGGTCGCCGCCTCTTCCGCCTGCTGCAGCAAGCGCCGCGCCGAAATGCGCAGTGCCTCGCCCGCGTGCGTGAGCCGCACCTCCTTGCTGTTGCGCTCGAAGAGCCGCGCGCCCACCGAGTCCTCGAGCTGGCGGATCGCGACGGACAGCGGCGGCTGCGAAATCGACAGGCGCCGCGCGGCGCGCCCGAAGTGCAGTTCCTCGGCCAGCACGGAAAAGTAGCGCAGGTGTCGCAGTTCCATGAATAGGCAAATCGAATCGAACAAGACCAATTCGATATTAGACACAGATCATCATGGGTTCAACAATGCGGCGAACCCAGGAGACAAAACGCATGCCTGAAAACGCCGCACCTGCCGCGCTGCCCACCGCGCACGCCCATCCGATTCCCGACCGCCACGGCCAGAACCTCTTCACCGCCGACACCGCGCTGCACGACCTGCTCGCGCTCTATCTGCCCGACGACCTGCGCGCCCACATGCAGCCGCATTTCGAACGCCTGGGCGGCCTCGCGGGCGGCCAGCTCGACGAGCTGGCTGGCACCGCCGACCGCAACCCGCCCACGCTGAAGCAGCGCACCCGCACTGGCCTGGACGAGCAGAAGGTCGTCAAGCACCCGGCGTATGTGGAGATGGAACGCCTCGCGCTCCGCGAGTTCGGCCTGGCTGCCATCTCGCACCGCGACGAAACGCTGGGCTGGAAAGGCAAGATGCCGCCGCTCGTCAAGTACGTGCTGACCTACCTCTTCGTGCAGGCCGAGTTCGGCCTGTGCTGCCCGGTCTCGATGACCGACTCGCTCACGCGCACGCTCAAGAAATTCGGCGACCCCGAACTGGTCGCGCGCTTCCTGCCACGCCTGACCTCGCTCGATTTCGACGAGCTCGCACAGGGCGCGATGTTCATGACCGAGCAGGCCGCGGGCTCCGACATCGCGGCCACCGCGACGATGGCCCGGCGCGAAGCCGACGGCAGCTGGCGCATCACGGGCGACAAGTGGTTCTGCTCGAACCCCGACGCCGATTTCGCGATGGTGCTCGCGCGCGCCGAAGACGGCGCGGCGGGCATGAAGGGCGTGTCGCTCTTCCTGCTTCCACGGCAGCTGGAGGACGGCAGCCTCAACCACTACCGGATCATTCGCCTGAAGGACAAGCTGGGCACGCGCTCGATGGCCAGCGGCGAGATCCGGCTCGAAGGCGCGGTCGCGTACCTCGTGGGCGAAGAAGGCCGCGGCTTCGTGCAGATGGCCGACATGGTGAACAACTCGCGCCTGTCGAACGGCGTGCGCGCCGCGGGCCTCATGCGCCGCGCGGTGGCCGAGGCCGAGTACATCGCCGCCGAGCGCCGCGCCTTCGGCCGCACGCTCGACCAGATGCCGCTGATGCAGCGCCAGCTCGACAAGCTGCGCCTGCCCGCGGAGCAGGCGCGCACGATGGTGTGCCAGACCGCGCTCGCGCTCGCGCGCTCCGACGCCGGCGAGCCCGATGCGTATGCGCTGCTGCGCATCCTCACGCCGCTCATCAAGTTCCGCGCCTGCCGCGATGCGCGAAAGGTGACGGGCGATGCGATGGAAGTGCGCGGCGGCTGCGGCTACATCGAGGAGTGGAGCGATCCGCGCCTCGTGCGCGATGCGCACCTGGGCTCGATCTGGGAAGGCACGAGCAACATCGTGGCGCTGGACGTGATCCGCGCGGTGAAGCGCGAAGGCTCGCTGCCGGTGCTGCGCGCGCACTGCGAGAAGCTGCTCGGAGATGCCGCGCTGGCGCCTGCGTTTGCGAAGGCCCTGCGCGATGCACTCGCACGCGCCGCGGCGCTGGCCGAGACCGCCGCGCGAGAAGGCGGCGACGTGCTCGCGCGCCAGGCCGCATCGGCGCTCTACCACTGCACGAGCAGCATCGCGATGGCATGGGAGGCATCTCACAGCGGTTCATCCCCGCGCCTGCGCTGGGCGCAACTGGTGCTGCTGCATCGCGTGCTGCCGCGCGATCCGCTCGCCCCCGATGCAATGCCCGCGGACTGGAACAGCACCGCGACGCGCACCGCAGAAATCACAGCTTGATTCAAAAGAACGGAGACATACCTTGCGACACCTCACCCACCTCACCCGCCTCTTCGCCGCGGCCACCGCCTGCACCGCACTGCTGAGCGCAGCACCCGCCGCCCAGGCCCAAGGCCCTTTCCCCTCCAAGCCATTGACGCTGGTCGTGCCCTTCCCACCGGGCGGCCCGACCGACGCCATGGCCCGCACGCTTGCCGCCGAGATGAAGGACCGCCTCGGCCAACCCATGATCGTGGAGAACCGCGCGGGCGCGGGCGGCAACATCGGCGCCGAATACGTGGCGCGCGCAGAAGCCGACGGCCACACGCTGCTGTTCGGCACCTCGGGGCCGCTCGCCATCAACGCGAGCCTCTACCGCAAGATCAACTACGACCCGGTCAAGAGCTACGCACCGGTGATCCAGGTCGGCTACCTGCCGAACATCCTGGTGGTGAACCCCGCGCTGCCGGTGAAGACCGTGCCCGAACTCGTCGCGTATGCCAAGGCCAACGCGGGCAAGCTGAGCTATGCGTCGTCGGGCAACGGCGCTTCGTCGCATCTTGCGGGCGTGCTCTTCAACTCGGTGGCCGGCACCGACCTGCAGCACATTCCCTACAAGGGCACGGGCCCGGCGCTCAACGACCTGTTGGGCAACCAAGTCAGCATGACCTTCACCGACATCCTCACCGCGCTGCCGTACGTGAAGGCCGGCAAGCTGCGCGCGCTGGGTGTGGCGACGGTCGCGCGCTCGCAGGCGCTGCCCGACGTGCCGACGATCTCGGAGCAGGGCTACAAGGGCTACGACGTGAGCGTGTTCTTCGGCATCGTCGCGCCGGCCGGCACGCCCGCGGACCGCGTCGCCAAGCTCAACCATGCGTTCGCCGAAGTGCTGAACTCGCCGAAGGTCAAGCAGATGTTCGCGGCGCAAGGGCTCGAAGCCTCGGCCGATACCTCGCCGCAGAAGCTCGGCCAGTTCATAGTGAGCGAATCGGCCAAGTGGAAGGACGTCGTGAAGAAGTCCGGCGCGCAGCTCGATTGATGATGGATGACGAAGGCACTGGACTGAAATGACATCACCCCAAGGCGCCCTCGCGGGCATCCGCGTCCTCGACATCTCGCGCATCCTCGGCGGCCCGTATTGCGGCCAGATCCTCGGCGACCACGGCGCCGACGTACTCAAGGTCGAGCCGCCGCAGGGCGACGACACGCGCACCTGGGGCCCGCCGTTCAAGGAAGGCGTGGCCTCGTACTACCACGGCCTCAACCGCAACAAGCGCGTGCAGCACCTGGACTTCTCGACCGTGGAAGGCCGCGAGGCGCTGCTCGCGCTGGTGGCCGAGGCCGACGTGCTGATCGAAAACTTCAAGACCGGGACGATGGAGCGCTGGGGCATCGGCTACGAGGCGCTGTCGCAGCGGTTTCCGCGCCTCGTGTGGTGCCGCGTTTCGGGCTTCGGCGCCGATGGTCCGCTGGGCGCGCTGCCCGGCTACGACGCGGCGGTGCAGGCGATGACCGGCATCATGAGCATCAATGGCGAAGCCGATGGCGGGCCGCTGCGCGTGGGCCTGCCGGTGGTCGACATGGTGACGGGCCTGAACGCCGTCATCGGCGTGCTGCTCGCGCTGCAGGAGCGCAACCGCAGTGGCCGTGGGCAATTCGTGGAAGCGGCGCTGTACGACAGCGGCCTCTCGCTGCTGCATCCGCATGCGGCCAACTGGTTCATGGACGGCACGGCGCCGCGCCGCACGGGCAACGCGCATCCCAACATCTATCCCTACGACGCGCTGGCCACGGGCACCGATCCGGTGTTCGTCGCGGTGGGCAACGACCGCCAGTTCGCAAGCCTGTGCCGCTGCATCGGCCTGCCCGAACTAGCGGACGATCCGCTCTATCGCACGGCCGGTGCGCGCTCGGTGCACCGCGATGGGCTCAAGCAGCGGCTCGAAGCGGCGATGGCGGCTTTCGACGGACGCGCGTTGGTCGACCAGTTGATGGCCGCTGGTGTGCCCGCCGCGCCCGTGCTGCCCGTGGCCGATGCGTTGCAGCATCCGCACACGCTGCACCGCGAGATGGTGGTGGAGATGCCCGGCGGCTACCGCGGCATCGGCGCGCCTGTGAAGCTGAGCCGCACGCCGGCGAGCTATCGCCATGCGCCGCTGACGCCGGGCGACGCGTTCCTGCCAACGGACGATTCAGCGCAGCACTGAACGCCCGCGGCCGATGCCGTAGTAGGCGATGCCGGCGGCTTCGACTTCGGCGGCGTCGTAGATGTTGCGGCCGTCGAAGATCGCGGGCGTCTTCAGCGTGCTCGCGATGCGCGCGAAATCGGGGCGACGGAACACCGGCCATTCGGTCACCAGCGCCAAAACGTCGGCGCCTTCCAGCGCGTCTTCGGGCGTGTCGCACCAGCGCACATCGCTGCGCTCGCCGACGATGGCGCGCGCATTCGGCATTGCCGCCGGGTCGTGCACCTGCACGCGTGCGCCCGCTGCCCACAAGCGCTCCAGCAGCACCAGGCTCGGCGCATCGCGCATGTCGTCGGTGTCGGGCTTGAAGGCCAGGCCCCAAAGCGCGATGGTCTTGTGCGCGATGTCGCCTTCGAAGTGGTGCGTCATCAGGTCGAACAGCCGGCCCTTCTGCTCATGGTTCGCCGCCTCGACAGCCGAGAGGATGCGCAACACCTGCCCATCGCGATCGGCTGCATGCCGAAGCGCCCGCACATCCTTCGCCAGGCACGAGCCGCCGTAGCCCGCGCCGGCCTGCAGGAAGTCGGGGCCGATGCGCCGGTCCGAACCGATGCCGCGCCGCACCATCTCGATGTCGGCCCCCGCATGCCCGGCCACGCGCGCCATTTCGTTCATGAAGCTGATGCGGGTGGCGAGCATCGCGTTGGCGGCGTACTTGGTGAGTTCGGCCGAACGCCGGTCCATCACCAGCAGTTGCTTCGCGGGGTCTGTGACGAAGGGCGCGTAGAGCTGCGTCAACAGGTCGATGGCCGCGGGATCGGCAGCACCGATCACGACGCGGTCGGGCTGCCGGCAGTCGCGCACGGCCGAGCCTTCGCGCAGGAACTCGGGGTTCACCGCCACCGCGATGCGATGCACCGCACCGCGTTGCGAAAGCTCGTCGCGCAGCACGGCCTCGACCTGCTCCGCGGTGCCGACCGGCGCGGTGGACTTGCAGACGACCACGGCGTCGCGATCGCGGTGTTGCCCGACGCTGCGCGCCACGGCCATCACGTGCTGCAGGTCGACCTCGCCCTCGGCATCGGCCGGTGTGTTGACCACGATGAAGAGCACGTCGCCATGCAGGCTCGCCGCGCACTCGTCGGCCGTGAAACGCAATCGTCCCGCGGCAAGCCCTTCTGCGACCAGCGCCTCCAAGCCCGGCTCGTGCAACGGCATCTGCCCCTGCTGCAAGCCTTCGATGCGGCTCGCATCGGCGTCTGCACACAGCACCTCGTGCCCGGCTTCGGCCATGCAGGCGGCGAAGCTGAGGCCCACATAACCGGCGCCGAAGATGGCGAGCTTCATGCGCAAACCCCTTCCCGTACCCCTTGCTTAAGGCACTGGCAGCAGCGGCGGTTGTGAGATAAAAGCAGGATGCAAGCCTTCAAAACAATGTCCGGACAGGAAAATTCGATGATGCCCGATCAAGTTGCCGCGCGTTGCGCACTGGTCCTGGAGACCAACAACCTGCGCGGCGGAGCGGATGCCGAAGCCGCCGCAAGCACCAGCCTGCAGCGCCTCGTCGCCCTGCTGGCGAAGCAGCAGGTGCCGCTCTCGGCCCTGGCCCAGGTGGTCATCACGCACGACGGGCTGAGCGCCGCATCGTGCGAAGCCGTCACTGCGCTGGCGGGCCGGCCCATCGACTTCGTGCGCATCGACGCCGCCACCGGCTACTACGACGCCAAGAACGTCGGCTTCGCGGCCACCGATGCGGCGCGCTGCGACCATGTGGTGTTCGCCGATGCCGACTGCCTGCCCGCCGACGACTGGCTGCTGCAGATGCTCATGCCCTTCACGCGCGGCGCCGATGCGCCCGCGGTGGTGGCCGGCCGCACGAGCTACGCGGCCAACATCGTCGGCACCGCGCTCACGACCATCGACTTCATGTACTTCCCCAACGCCGATCACGCGGGCGCCACGAGCAACTTCTACGCGAACAACGTGGCCTTCCGCCGCGAGGTGTTCGAGCAGCACAGCTACCAGGCGCTCGACGGCGTGTACCGCGCACACTGCCAGGTGCTGGGCATGCGCCTGAAGGCCGCCAACGTGCCCATCCACTACGCGGCCGCAGCGCACACCGAGCACCGCCTGCCCGACACGCGCGCCGAGGCGCTCAAGCTGCGATGGATGCGCGGGCAGGACACGTACTCGCTCACACCGCACCTCTTGCGCAGCTACGTCTCGGCGCGCTGGCAATGGCTGGCGAAGAGCGGGCCGATCGGGCCGCTGTGCGTGCTGTTCACGCGGCTCGGGTTCAGCGTGCGCGCGCTCAACCACCAAGACCTGCCTCCGCTGCGCGGCCTGCGCTGGCTCGCGGGCGTGGCGTTGATCGTGGGCTTCTCGGCCATCGACATGCTGGGCGCCTTCGCGCGCGGCATCGGCCTGCACACGACCGGCCGCACCAACGCGGATGCGCAAGCGCTTTCCTACCATCGCCCGACATGAACAAGAAAAACATCCTCAGCCTTCTCGTGCTGGCCAGCGCATGCGTCACAGCCGGTGCCGCCGACTTCACCGGCCGCGGCATCTTCAACTTCAAGTCCGACAGCGGCTGCCCCTTCTCCGCGCTCGCGGGCCCCGCCAACGAGTGCAACCGCCTTGCACTGGACGATGCAGACACGCGCGCCGCGCTCGACAGCGCCGCGCACACCATCCGCTTCGCCAACCCGCGCATCTACGGCGAGAAGACCATCGTGGGCGATGTGCTGCTGCAGGGCTCGGGGCAGTCGCGCAGCAATGGCCAGCGCGTGCCATTGACCTTCCATGCGCTCCTGAGCCGCTCGGGCAACGAGTGGTCGGTGAGCAGCCATGCGCACTCGCCCATCGGCGGCGAGTTCGGCGACATCAAGATCGATCCGTACCAGGTCGTGGTGATCGAGGGCACCGCCGAGCGCGTCGTGTTCACGCCGGCGCAAATCAGCGAGACGCTTTCCAAGCCTTCCATCGCCGCGCGCCTCGCCAACGAGATCGTGCAGGTGCAGGACAACCGCACGGGCGGCGCCACCGATGCGGACATCACCGTCGGCCTGGGCTTGAGCCGCGCCTCCAAGTCGGTGGCGCGTGCGCGTTTCCGCGCGCCATCGGCCAAGGGCAGCGAACTCTCCGAAGCGATGCGGCAAGGCAACTGGTCGCTCGAACTGCAGGCGCTGAGCGGGCAGATCCCGCGTCAGGTGGTGCAGCGCGACCTCTTCCTCTACGGCCTCGAATCGCAGTCGCTGCTGCAGCCGTTGATGCAGCGCGGCTTCAAGAAGAACGAGAAGCTGGTGCTCGGCGCCGCGGGCGGCAAGGGCTATGTGCGATACGACGGCCAGCAGCGCGAGTTCGCCGGTGCCGACGCAGCGGCGCGCGCGTTCCTTCAGGACAGCTTCATCGGGCTCGTGCTCGGTTGGCAGCAGCAGCAACCACAGCAGGCCCCGGTGGCCAAGGCCAATGGACGCTGACGCCGCATCGCCGAGCACTCCATTCGACTGCCTCGCGCCGCCGCAGTTGCGCGGCTGGCCGGCGCTGCAGGCGCGGCTGGTGCATCACATCAAGCGCGCCGCCTTGCGCCAGATGCATGCGAGCCGCGCCGGTGAAGTGATGTTGTTGCGTCTCTACCTCGTCGGCGAGGAATCGTCCGAGCAGGCGCTGCAGCGCGAGCTGCGCACGAGCGCCCCCGAATGGCTCACACGCCAGCTCGACCAGCATCTGGCCGACGAGCAGTTGCATGCGCGCCTCTTCGCCGATGCCATCGTCGAGCGCGGCGGCACCGCGCAGGCGGCTGCATCGCCCGAAGAAGCGCCGCAGCCCGACTGGCTGAGCCAGCGCAAGCTCGCACGCTGGCAGCGCCTCATCCAGCGCCATGCGCCGCACTTCGCGCACGGCGGTCTCGTGCCGGCCTATGCCATTGGCCTTGCCGCCGAGCAGATGGCCTCGCGCATCCTGCAGCGCCATTGCGCGCTGATCGGCCCGCAGCACGCGCTGCACCCCTTGCTCACGCGCGTGCTCGCCGATGAAGACCGCCACATCCGCCTGTGCAGCCACACGCTGCAGCGCTGCGTGGCGCCGCACGAAGAAGCCAGGCTCGCGCAGTTGATGCACGAGGTGCGTGACACCGAGCGCGGCTTCGGCATCACCAGCGCGCTGGGCATGTACGTCGCGGGTCTGGCCTTGCGCTTGCGCCCCGGCCGTGCGCGGCCGGTCGCAGCCTGAGTCCTTCGATGCCGCCGCGCATCGTCTACCTCGCGACCGCGGACGCGCGCGGCCACCTGATGCGCGCGCAGCTCATCGCGCATTCGCTGCGCGCCGCGAGCGCCAGCGTGCAGGTGCTCACCACCTCCGACGAAGGCGCGCGTTTTCTCGCCGGCTTCGGCATCGAGGCGCCGGTGCTCTCGCGCCACTACGCGGTGCAGTTCGACCGCGAGCAGAACATGCTGCGCCGCGAGACCGACCGCAACGTGGCGCACTACGTGTTCCGGCCGGGTCGCATGCTGCGCGACATCCTGCGGCTGCGCGCCTGGTTCCGCGATGCGGACCTGGTGGTGAACGATTCCTTCCACCCCGCGCTGCTCTTCATGGGCTGGATGCCGGGCTGGCGGCGCAAGGTCGTGCATGTGTACGGCGCGAGCCTGCGGCATGCGCTGGAGACCAATTTCAGCGGGCGCATGCCGGCGTGGATGGCGGGCATCTTCGCCCGCATCGTCGCCTGGCAGATCGACCGCAGCCGCGCGCGCATCGCGCACGATTTCGCCTACGGCGCGCCGCAGGACGACGGCCGCGGCGGTCACCGGCTCGCCACGCCGGTGGCGGTGATGGGCGCCGACACGGAAGCGCACGAAGACCTCGCACCGCAGGCCGCGGTCTACCTGAATCCACATTTCCGCGAGACCGCGCTGGCCGATGGACTGGAACGCGGACTGGCCGATGCGCGCGTGCCGGCGCACCTCGTCGGCGAGGGGTATGCGCAGCGCACGGGTTGGCACGCGCAGGACGAGCACTGGATCGAGATGGCCGCGCGCAGCGCCTTCATCGTCTCTGCGCCCGGCATGGCGGCGCTGTCGATTGCCGCGGTGTACCGCAAGCCGATCCTGCTTCTGTTGACCGACCAGCCCGAGCAGGCGATCAATGCGCAGCGTGCTGCGCAGCTGGGCCTGCACCATCGCATCGTGGTGTGGCAGGGCCGCACCGGCGACTTCGCGCGCGCGGTGACGACGGCCGCCGGCGAGTTGCTCGCGTTGGCCGACAACGGCGATGCCCACCAGGCCGCGCATAAAGGGCGTCAGGCGGCCATCGCACGGCTGGAGCACTGGACGGTGCTGCTCCACAGCCTGGCGGCGGCAACGCCGCCGGTTTGATCAGTCGAGCAACAAGCCGAGATCCTTGATCAGCGGATGCCAGCGCGCCGTTTCGTCGCCGATGAGCGCTTCGAACCGGGCCGGCGTGCTGCCCACCGGCTCCACGCCGAACTCGGCGAGCTTGCGCAGCACCACCGGGTTGTGGATCGCGCTGGCCACCGCTTGCTGCAGCCGCGCCACCAGCTCGGGTGGCGTGCCCGCGGGCACTGCCAGGCCCATGAGCGCGGCGGCCTCGACCCGCGGCAGGCCCAGCTCCGCGAAGGTGGGCACCGCGGGCAGTTGCGGCAGGCGCGTGGCGTTGGCGACGGCGAGTGCGCGCGCCTTGCCGCTCTGGATGAACCGGAAGGCTGCGGCCAGGTCGCTCATCATCGCGGGCAGCTGCCCGCCCGCGAGATCGGCCAGCGCGGGCGCGGCGCCGCGGTAGGGCACGTGCACCATGCGAAGGCCCGCCTGGCGCTGGAGCAGCTCCATCGCCAGGTGCTGCACGGTGCCGGTGCCCGCGGAGGCGAAGCTGACCTTGCCGGGAAAGGCCCGCGCATCCGCGATGAAAGCGCGCGCGTCCTTCACGCCGCTGGACGGACCGACCAGCAGCACCATCGGCAAGCGCCCCAGCAGCGTGACCGGCGCGAAGTCGCGCGCCGGGTCGTAGCTCAGGTTGCGGTAGAGCGCCGGGTTGAACACCAGCGTGCCGTTGTCGGTCGAAAGCACGGTGTAGCCATCGGCCGGCGCGCGGGCCGCCTCGATGGCGCCGAGCGCGGTGTTGCCGCCGGCGCGGTTCTCGATCTGCACCGGCTGGCCGGTGTCGATGGCCAGCTGGGTGCCGACGGTGCGCGCGACGATGTCGGCGATGGCGCCGGGCGGGTACGGCACGATCCAGCGGATCGGCCGGGACGGGAATTCGCGCTGCGCGTGCGCCGCCCGGGCCAACGAGCCCGACACGGCCGCGAGGGCCAGTGCCGCAAGCTTGCGTCGGGACAGGCCGAACATCAGCTCACGCAGCGCGGCTGGTCTTCAGGCCTTGGCCCGCGGCCCAGGTTGCGACGTCTTCGCGCTTGATCGCCGCGGCCATCAACCCCGGAAACGCATCGGGCGTGCATGCGAACGACGGCACGCCGAGCGCGGCCAGCTTGGAAGCCAGGTCGCGGTCGTAGGCGGGCGCGCCTTCGTCGCTGAGCGCCAGCAGCGCGATGAACTGCACGCCGGCCTCGACCAGCTCGTTGGCGCGGCGCAGCAGGTTGTCTTCCACGCCGCCTTCGTACAGGTCGGAGATGAGGATGAGGATGGTGTTGCGCGGCTCGCGCACCAGGCTCTGGCAGTACCCGACCGCGCCGTTGATGTCGGTGCCGCCGCCCAGCTGCACGCCGAACAGCAGGTCCACCGGGTCCTGCAGCTGCTCGGTCATGTCGACCACGGCGGTGTCGAACACCACCAGCTTGGTCGCCACCGCGGGCAGGCTCGCCATCACCGCGCCGAAGATGCTCGAGTAGACGACCGAGGCGGCCATCGAGCCGCTCTGGTCGATGCACAGGATCACCTCGCGCTGCGGCTGGCGCGCCTTGCGGCCGTAGCCGACCAGCGTCTGCGGCACCACGGTGCGGTATTCGGGCTGCCAGTGGCGCAGGTTGGCGCGGATGGTGCGGTTCCAGTCGATCTCCGAATGGCGCGGGCGGCGGTTGCGTTGGGTGCGGTTGAGCGCGCCGCTCACGGCGCTGCGCATCGGCTCCTCGAGCTTCTTCATGAGCTCGTCGACCACCTTGCGCACCACGGCGCGCGCGGTGTCCTTGGTGCCGGCCGGGATCACGCTCGCGAGTGCCACGAGGTTGGCGACCAGGTGCACATCGGGCTGCGCGTTCTCCAGCATCTCGGGCTGCAGCAGCATCTGGCGCAGGTTCAGGCGCTCCATCGCATCGCGCTGCATCACCTGCACCACCTGGCTCGGAAAGTACTTGCGGATGTCGCCGAGCCAGCGCGCCACGCTGGGCGCCGAATCGCCCCGGCCGCCACGCTGCCCGCCCTGGCCGAGGCCGCGCCGGCCATCGGCTTCGTAGAGCGCGGCGAGCGCCTGGTCGATCTCTCGCACGCGGCCCTCGACGGCGCCGCAGCTCGCGTTGGCTTCGCTGCCGAGCACGAGGCGCCAGCGCTGCAGGCGGTCGGTGGGCGGCAGTGGTGCTTCGCCTTCGGTGTCGGCGGTGCTTTGAAGATTCGCGCTCATTTGAATACCTCCGTGCTTCGCACTGCGGTGCGAGCTTGCTTGGGGCGGCCCGGCGCGGCGCTCATGCTTTCACTCCCAGCAGTTCCCGCAGCAGCGGCAGCGCGAGCACCGCGCGTGTTTCGTCCCAGTCAGCGGCGGCCACGGCGGCCGGCAGCGTGCCGCCGACCGCACCGCGTTTCGCACGCTCGCCGAGCGCCCGCCGGTCCGACCCCGAGAAGTCCGCGAAGCTGCGCCGCACCAGCGGCAGCACCTGCACGAAGTGTTCTTCGCCGAGCCCCGCAAGCCAACGGTCGACCAGCGACCAGACGGCTTCGTCGTGCAGCAGCACCATCGCGTTGCGGTTGAGAAAGCCTTCGAGCCACGCGGCCGCTTCGGTCGGCGGTGCGCCGGCCGAGAGGTTGCGCGCGAGTTGCTGCGAGGCGCCGTCGCTGTCGATCTGCGCATCGTCGAGCAGCAGCCGGCAGCTCACGCCGCGCAGCAGCGGCGCGCCGGTTTCGCCGAAAGCGATGGACCGCAAAGCGGCGCGCCAGGCGGCGGTGATTTCTTCACCGTCGCGCAGGCGCACCGCGTCGTGCGTGGCGATGAGCCGGGTGCGCAGCGCCTCGGCGGCTTCGGCATCGAGCGCGCCGCAGGCGATCGGCAGGCCGATGGCGCCGCGCACGATCAGGCCGTCGAGCACATGCGAGAGCAGCGCGCTGTCGGTCTGGCGCACGCTGCCGTAACGGAACACGTTGGCCAGCGGCGGCACCGCGCCGATGAGCTGTACCGCGTCGCCGGTGAGCGCGGCTCGGTCTTCGAGTGCGCGGGTCACGGCCTGCACGGCGACCGGCAGGTCGGCCAGCAGCACGATGTCGACCTGCTCGGCCAGCGCCGTGAGCGAAGTCTCCGCGGCCAGCCCTTCCATCACGCGCGCGCTCGCGGCATGCGCCACGGTCGCGCCGAAGCGGCTGGCTTCGATGATGCGCAGCGCGAACTCGGGCTGCCATTGCAGTTGCCACACCTCGTGGAAGGTGCCGCGGCTCGCGCGCTGGCCGGCGGTGATTTCGCCCCATGGCAAGTCGAGCAGCCGCAGCCGGTGCAGCAGGTGGCTGCGCGCGAGGTCGTTGGGCTGGCGCAGGTCGAGGTCGAGCGTCTTCGCGGTCGCCTCGGGCTTGAGGCGCAGGCTCTTTTGCGCCTGCTCGATGTCGCGCTGCAGCGGCACGGTCGGCACTTCGGCGGGCACCTGGCCCATGCGGTCGCCGACGGTGAGTCGCTGGTGGATCAGCGTGAGCGGCGCCTGCTCGCCCATGCAGATCACGCTGCGCACCGCCTCGTCGAGCTCGGGCAGGCCGGGCGCGGGGCGCTCGCGGAGCGCGGCGAGCGTTTCGGCGAGACGCGTGGCTTCGATCAGGTGGGCGGAGGAGCAATCGAGGTCGTGTTCGCGCAGCAACCTTGCCACGCGCGCAAGCCAACCGGTTGTGCGGCCCGCGACCTGCTGGCCTTGCTGCCACAGGTGTTCGTACCAGCCGGGCGAATCGATGCCCGCGCCGTAGCCGCTCGCGCTCGTGAGGTGGCGATAGGTCCACGGCACCCAGGTCGCGAGCACCTTGAGCTTGGGCAGGCCCTTGAGCAGCGCCGCATCGGCCTTGGCGGTGACCGTGCCCTGCAGCGCCGGCACGTGCCAGGCGCCGCAGACCACGGCGATGCGCTGGTGACCGGCCTTGACGGCTTCGCGGATCGACTGGCGCATGAAGGCTTCGCGCAGCTGCTCGCGCTCCATCGCGCGCTGGCCGCGGCGGTCTTCGGGCGTCTCGGCGCGCACGGCGGTCATGGCTTCGGCGATGGCGCCGAACAGGTCTTCGCCGTCGCCGCGCTCCTCGACCATGTGGTTCCACCAGCTCTCGCCATCGGCATAGCCGGCGGCATGGGCGAGCCAGTCGAAGGGATCGTCGGGCAGTGCGTTGGCAGCCTGCTCTTCCACGGGTTCTTCGACGGTTTCGGCGACCGGCAGCTTGTCGGTCTCGTCGTCGTCGAGCGGCGTTTCGACTGGTGCTTCTGCCTCGGCAGCCTTGGCCTCGTCGGCCGCGCGCGCCGCCTGCTCGATGGCCATGCGATGCGCCTGAGGCAGATCGATGAAGCGCGTGGGCAGCCCATGCTTCACGCCCCACTGCAGCGCCTGCCACTCGGGCGAGAACTCGGCGAAGGGGTAGAAGGCGGCCAGGCGCGTGTCGTCGTTCGCATGCACCAGCATCGCGACTGGCGGGCGGAGGTCCGCATGCGCCATGAAGGAAAGCAGGCCCTCGGCCTCGGGCGGGCCCTCGACCAGGATGCAGTCGGGCTGCAGCGACTCGAAAGCGCGCAGCAGACTGCGCGCACAGCCGGGGCCGTGGTGGCGGATGCCGAAGTAATGCAGCGGTGAAGCCATGTGCAGTCGCAGCGGTGGCGCGGGGCTCAGAGCTGTTCGCGGCAGGCGCGGTACAGGTCCTTCCAGTCGGCGCGCTCCTTCACCACGGTCTCCAGGTATTCCTTCCACACCACATGGTCCTGCACCGGGTCCTTGATGACCGCGCCGATGAGGCCCGAAGCCACGTCGGCCGAGCGCAGCACGCCGTCGCCGAAGTGGCCGGCCAGCGCCATGCCGCTGTTGATGACGGAGATGGCCTCGGCCGTCGAGAGCGTGGAGGTCGGTGACTTGATGCGCGTCTTGCCGTCTTCGGTCTGGCCGTTGCGCAGCTCGCGGAAGATCTGCACCACGCGGCGCACTTCCTGCAGCGCGGGCGGCTCGGCGGGCAGCGCGAGCGCACGGCCGAGTTCGGACACGCGCTTGACCACGATCTGCACCTCCTCGGCCTCGCTCGCGGGCACCGGCAGCACCACCGTGTTGAAGCGTCGCTTCAGCGCGCTCGAGAGTTCGTTCACGCCCTTGTCGCGGTTGTTCGCGGTGGCGATGACCGAGAAGCCGCGCACGGCCTGCACCTCGCTGCCGAGTTCGGGGATGGGCAGCGTCTTTTCCGACAGCACGGTGATCAGCGTGTCCTGCACGTCGGCCGGGATGCGGGTGAGTTCTTCGACGCGCGCGATCTTGCCGAGGCGCATCGCGTGCACCAGCGGGCTCGGCACCAGCGCCTTTTCCGACGGGCCATGGGCCAGCAGCTCGGCGTAGTTCCAGCCATAGCGCAGCTGCTCTTCGCTGGTGCCGGCGGTGCCCTGGATCAGCATGGTCGAGTCACCGCTCACGGCCGCGGCCAGGTGCTCCGACACCCACGACTTGGCCGTGCCCGGCACACCGTACAGCAGAAGCGCGCGGTCAGTGGCGAGCGTGGAAACGGCGATCTCCATCAGGCGCGAATTGCCGATGTACTTGGGGCTGACCTCGAAGCCGTTGGCCAACTTGCCGCCCATCAGGTAGGTAAGCACGGCCCAGGGCGAGAGTTTCCAGTTGCCCGGACGCTGGCGGTCGTCGACCTTCTGGAGCGCATCGAGTTCTTCGGCGAATTGATGTTCGGCATGCTGGCGCAGGACATTGCTCATGGACGGCCTTGGGATGAGGAAGAAGAAGTGGACGAAAGACGAAGGGTCGAAAACAGCTGGCGCGCGCGCACGATGCGCGCGGCGTCGCTCAATGCGCTCGCGAGGCCGGGGCTTTCCTCGGCGGCGCGCGGTAGGTCGGCCAAAAGGTGCAGCGCATCGGCATGCAGCAGCGCGGCCGCGTTGCCGAGCACCTGGCGCAGCACGTAGTCGTTGACAAGATCGCCGCGCTCGACGCGAGCGCGCAGTGCGGCCGCAAGCTGGAGCGAGAGTTCGGCCGACGGCGTTTCGCCGGGTGCGCAGGCCTGGTCGGCGAAGGCGATCACGTTCTGCACGCCGCTGTCCGCGAGGCCCAGTTCGATCACCCAGTGGCGCTCGCGCCGTTCGCGGGGCAGCAGCGCCAGCAACTGGCCGACCCAGGCGCGCTGGCTGTGTCGGGTGTGATGGTGGTCGAGCATCGCGTCGCCCCAGTGGACATCGGCCGTGGCGAGGATGGCTTCGTTCCAGCCGCGGAACAGGGCGTCCTTCCAGTCGCTCTTCTCGGCCCAGCCGAGCAGCGCGGCAGGCGTCATGCCGGTGTGCGTGGTCCACCATGACAACGGCGCTTGCCGCACCAACTGGTAGAGCCACCAGGCGCGCTCGCCGAGGCTGTCGTGGGTGGGGCGCACGGGGTCGATGGCGTCGTCTTTCCAGCGCGGGTCGGCGGCCTCGGGGGCGTTCAACTGCCATGCACCGCCCACTTGTGAGAGCAGCGGTGCGAGGAAGGCTTCGATGCGCTGAACGTGGGCGCTGGCGGGCAAACGCTGCAGCAACTCGACCGCGGCCTGGCGCACGTCGCGGGCGCGGTCCTTGAGCTGGGCGTCGATCAAGGCTTCGTCGTCGGGGCCGATGTTCTCGGCCAGCGCGCCGAGCAGCGCGGCGCGTTCCTTGGCGGGAAGCTGCGGCAGCTCCGCGGCGAGGCGTTCGCGTGCGGCGGCGGGGTCGCTGCGGCGCTGTTCGACCAGCACCGCGCGGCGTTGCTCGAGGCTGCCTTCGTCCCAACGCGTCTGCGCATCGGCCTGCTCGCTGGCGCCGACGGCGTAGCGCCAGTCGTCGTTGCGCGCGGCGAGCCAGAGGCCGCGCTCGCCGAGCGCGGGGATCACGGAAGGCCGCAGGTCGATCGCGCGGCGGCCGGCGTCGAGCGCGGTGGGCAGGAGGTTGTGGGGGAGGCGCAGGCCCGCGGCAGTGACCGCGGCGAGACCTTCGTGCTGCAGGCGGAGCGGACCGCTTGCCAGCGCATCGGCGATGGCGGCCTGCAGCGCGGGATCGTTCAGCACGGGGCGTTCATCCGCGGCGGCAATCGGCGCATCGGAGGGCGAGAGGCCCGGCGCCACGAAGCCCGCACGGCGCCCGATGGCGACGGCGCCTGCGACGCGCAGCAACTGGCCTTGCGCGTCGCCGGACTGGATCGCCTGCAGCAATCCGCCGAACTCGCCCGCCATTGCATCGGCCGCCGGCACGGGCTGGCGGGCGGTGCCGACCAGTGCGCTCTGCAGCAGCGTGTTCCAGTGACTCATTCGATGACCTCCGCGCTGCGCGCTGCGGTATTCGCCTTGGGAGCGGCCCGGCGGCTCATGCGCGCACTCCAGCCAAGGTCCAGACCGGCGCACTCCCGGCCGCTGCACCCGAAGCCCAGGCAGTGAGCGGCGCGAACTGCTCACCGTCCCATTCGCCGAAGACCCGCAGCGGCGCGCCGCCCGAGTGCGCGAGCAACTGCCAGGCCTCCTGCGTCGCCAGTTGCATCGGCAAGGCCTGCGGCGCGGCGTCGAGGCGCAGCCACCATTGGTCGCCGTGCCGCGCGGGCACGGCTTCGGCCCACACCATCGGCAGCAGCGGTTGCCAGGGATTGGCGGCGATCTGTTGCGCCATGCGTTGCCACTCGTCGGGCGTATCGGTGGCGGACGCGGTCGATGCGGGCGCGTCGGCCAGAAGCTCGGCCACCAGCGCGCGCTGCGACGCGTGGCCCGGATAGAAGCACAGCACCGCGGCGCGCTCGCTGCCGCTGACCCAGCCGGTTTCGAAACCACGCCCGCCATGCGAGTAGTCGAGCAGCAGCGCACGTCGCCCGCTCGCGCGGCCTTGCAGCCACACATGGCGCTCGACCAGCTTTGCATCGCGCTCGTCGATGCATTGGCCCAGCACGAGCCAGTGGTCGCTGATGCGTTCGCCGTCCGCGAGCAGGCCCTCGCGGTCCTGCGGCCAGCCGAGCGCGATGCGGAGGTCCGCCAGCGTGGCCGGCGAGAGCGATTCGCGGCGCGGCACCGCGTCGACGATCAGTTGAAGACGGCCCAGCCGGTCGAGCAGGCGCGCCGGCCAGGCTTCGCCCGCGCCGATGAGTTCGGCCGCCTGCGTGATGCGTTGCCCGAGCCCCGGTGCCTGCGCGTCGACCATGCGCGCGGCCATCGCGCCCCAGGCCTGCTGCTGTTCGCTGCCGAGCGCGGCGAGGCCGCGCTGGGTCTGGTCGTCGAGCCAGCGCGCGAGCTCTTGCACGCCGGCCTCGATGCGCTTCCAGCGCTGCGCGTCGCGCTTGGCGGCCGCGGCGGGATCGGGCGCGGCCGCGGGTTCGGCGGCGCGCGCTTCTTTCTTCTCGGCCTTGTCGCGGCGCGAGGCGATCCACTCGGCCACCCACGGCGGCGGCGCGGCGGCGGTGAAGCTGGCGCCGCTTTGCGCGCGCAGCAGCATCAACGCGAGGCCGTGCTTGCAGGGGAACTTGCGGCTGGGGCAGGAGCAGCGGAAAACGGGGCCGGAGAGATCGACCTGCGTCTGGTACGGCTTGCTGCCGCTGCCCTGGCATTCGCCCCAGACGGCTTCGTCGGAATACCCGAGCGTGGGCCACTTGGCCGGGGCGAGCAGGCCCTTGGCGGCCTTGGCCGACGCATCGTCGGGTGCGAGCGCCAAAACGGCTTCTGTACTGAGAGTCATCGGGGCACCCTCGCGCCGGTCCGCGGCGCGGATGAATGGAAAGACGCGGCCATCAGGGCGCGATGGGATTGCCCGGCGTGCCGAGGCTGCCCGCCGGAGCGGCGGCAGCGGCAGGGGCCGGTGTGCTGTAGGAAACGCGCACCGCGGGCGATTGCTGCTGAAGTGCGGGGTTGGCGACCGGCCGGGTCACACCGCCTTTGCTGACCGTGACCGGCGCAGCCGGCGAAACCAGCGCCACGGGCGTGGCCCCAGTAACGCCGGACGTCCCGGAAATCGGCACCGTGGCCCCGACCGCCGCCGTGGTGACCGGTGCGGCGCCGCCCGCGGGCGCGTACCCCGGCTTGCCCGCATTCGGGTCGTGCAGCACCACGCTCTTGCCCACGCCGACGCCGACGCCGGTGCCGATCGGCCCGATGCCGACGCCGACTCCCACGCCCGCGGTGCCGGCCACCACGCCGGTGTTGTTGACCGAAACGCCCGCACCGAGCGGGCCCCAGCCGGTGTTCAGGCCCACGGAGAAATTGCCGTCCTTGGTGGCACCGAGCCCGAGCGAGAGCCCGGGCACCAGCGGAATGCCGATGTGATAGTGCGAACAGCCGCTCACCAGGAGCATCGCCAGCAGCGCCGCCGGAACGACGGCTGCTGCACGAAAAGTGGTGCGCGGCCGGATCGTCACACCAACAGCGCGTTGACGCGCCTCACGTAGGCGGCGGGATCGGCCGGGAGGCCCCCTTCGGCGAGCAGTGCCTGGTCGAACAGGATGTTGGCGAGGTCCTCGAAGTGCTCGGAGCTCTCGAGCTTCTTCACCAGCGCGTGCTCGGCGTTGACTTCGAGCACCGGCTTCAGATCGGGCGCGGGCTGGCCGGCTTGCTTCAACATGCGCGCGAGCTGCGTGCTCATGCCGCCGTCCTGCACCACGAGGCAGGCGGGCGAGTCGACGAGGCGGGTGGTCACGCGCACGTCGTCGGCCTTGTCCTTGAGGGCTTCCTTCAGGCGCTCGAGCAGCGGCTTGAAGGATTCGGCGGCCTCTTCTGCCGCCTTCTTCTCGGCCTCGTCCTGCAGCTTGCCCAGGTCGACCGCGCCCTTGGCCACGCTCTGCAGCGGCGTGCCGTCGAACTCGGTGAGGTAGTTGAGCGCCCACTCGTCCACGCGGTCGGTCATGAGCAGCACCTCGATGCCCTTCTTCTTGAAGACCTCGAGCTGCGGGCTGTTCTTGGCGCCGGCCAGGGTGTCGGCCGTGATGTAGTAGATGGCGTCCTGGCCGTCCTTCATGCGCGCCTTGTAGTCGGCCAGACTCACGGTCACGGCGTCGCTGGTGCTCGAGGCGAAACGCAGCAGCTTGGCAATGCGGTCGCGGTTGCCCATGTCTTCGCCCAGGCCCTCTTTGAGCACCGCGCCGAACTCGGCGTAGAACTTGGCGTACTTGCCCGACTCATCCGCCGCAGCGGCAGCAGTTTCGGCGGCGGTGGGCGCATTCTTGTCGACCACGTCCGTCACCGCTTCGGTCGGCTCGGGAGCCGGCACCGATTCGCCCGAGCCCACGTCGATCTTGCCTTCGCCGCTCTCGGGCGAGGTCTTCTGCTTCTTCGCCAGGTCTTCCAGCATGGAGAGCACGCGCTTGGTGCTGCCCTCGCGGATCGCCTTCACGTCGCGGCTTTCCTGCAGCAGCTCGCGGCTCACGTTCAGCGGCAGGTCGGCCGAGTCGATCACGCCCTTCACGAAGCGCAGGTAGTTCGGCAGCAGCGCCTCGGCGTCGTCCATGATGAAGACGCGCTTGACGTAGAGCTTCACGCCCGCGCTCTTGTCGCGGTTCCACAGATCGAACGGCGCCTTGGCGGGGATGTAGAGCAGCTGCGTGTACTCGGTGCTGCCTTCCACGCGGTTGTGGCTCCAGGCGAGCGGCGCCTCGTAGTCGTGGCTGATGCTCTTGTAGAACTCCTCGTACTGCTCGGGCGTGATGTCCTTCTTGGGACGGCTCCAGAGGGCGTTGGCCTTGTTGACCGTTTCCCATTCGCCGGTCTTCACCATGTCGCCGGGCTGGTCGTTCTCGCCCTCCTTCCACTCTTCCTTTTCCATGAGGATCGGGAGCGAGATGTGGTCGGAATACTTGCCGACGATCTGCTTCAACTTCCAGGCGTTGAGGTATTCGTCGGCGTCGTCGCGCAGGTGCAGCGTGATGCTGGTGCCGCGCTCGGCGCGGGTGATGTCGGCCACCTCGAAATCGCCGGCGCCGCCGCTGATCCAGCGCACGCCCTGCTCGGCCGGGAGGCCGGCGCGGCGCGATTCCACCGAGATCTTGTCGGCCACGATGAAGCCCGAATAGAAGCCCACGCCGAACTGGCCGATGAGCTGCGCGTCGGCCTTCTGGTCGCCGCTCAGCTTGCTCATGAAGTCCTTGGTGCCGCTCTTGGCGATCGTGCCGAGGTTGTCGATGGCTTCCTGGCGCGACAGGCCGATGCCCTTGTCGGTGATGGTGAGAGTGCGGGCGGCCTTGTCGAACGAGAGGCGCACGTCCAGCTCGGGCTGGTCTTCGTACAGCTCGGGGTGGTCGAGCGCCTCGAAACGCAGCTTGTCGGACGCGTCGGACGCGTTCGAGATCAGCTCGCGCAGGAAGATTTCCTTGTTGGAGTAGAGCGCGTGCGTGACGAGGTGCAGCAGCTGCGCGACTTCGGCCTGGAAGGGGAGTTTGGTGTTGGAGGAATCAGCCATGAGAGAGGGAAATGTCGAAATCGAAAAAATTCTAAGTCGGCGCGGCGACCGAAAGACGACGCAGCGCCAACTTCTTCAACTGAGGGTGCAGTGTTTGAAAAACAACGATTGAGCGGGTGAACGCGCGCACGTTTCCGCGGTTGGCTCGGAACAATTTGGCATCGACCTCCAAAATGTGAACTTTTTTACTCACACGGGTTGCGGAAATCGACAAGTTCATCTTCTTTCGCATCAGCGATGGCGCCTGGCCGGGTCCAGAGCGGCACGATCACCACGGTGAGTTTTGCGCTCGCCACCTCGATCCCCGGCGGCGGTGCGCCGACCGCCGGCAACAACAGGGCCACGAGCAGGAACGGCACGGCGCCGATCTTCAGTGTCGGCGCCACGGGCAACGTGCTGCCGGTCGAGGTGCGCAGCAACGCGGGCCAGGTCACGCTGCGCGCCACCACGACCGGCCCGCTGACCAATACGGGCGGCAACACCATTCCGATCTCGGAGATCACCGTGGCATCGAGTGACAGTGCGCTGCCTGCGCCCACGATCCCGGCGACCGGCCTGGGGCCCACCATCAATGTATCGACCGGTGGCCCGGGGAGCGGCTTCACGCAGGTGACCCAGCGCGCGGCGGATTGGACCTTCTCGTACGCGAACACGGCGAATCGCCCGGCCGGCACCTACACCGGGCAGATCACTTTCACGGCCAGTTCGCCCTGAGTCTTTTCCAGAAAGCGCCTGGCAACCAGGATCAGCGCGGCTGCGATTCGACCTCCCGCGTCCACCGATCGATCAGCCGCTTGCGCTCGGCCGCCTGCCCGTACTTCTGGAAGTCGTACTTGATGAGCTTCACATCGGCCATCGACGGAATGCGCGCATCGGGTTTGAAGGTCTTGTTGGCCGGCGACTGCAGGCTGCCCACCGTGCCGCCGATGGCCTGGCCCTTCGGGCTCATGAGCCAGTCGTAGTAGCGCTTGGCGTTTTCCTTGTTGCGCGCGCCTTTCACGAGCGCGATGCCGCCGATCTCGTAGCCCGTGCCTTCGCACGGCGCGGCGGTCTTCACAGGAAATTTGTCATACCGCCAGCGCTCGAAGCCGAAGATGAAGCTCACGCCGATGGCCACTTCGCCCTTGGCAACGTTGGGCGCCTGCGCCTGGCCGCTGCGGGTGTAGCTGGTCACGTTCCTGTGCAGCTTCTTCAGGTAGTCGAAGGCCGCGTCCTCGCCCATCTGCTGCACGAGGCCCGCGATGATGGTGTAGGCGGTGCCGCTCGATGCAGGGTGCGAGATCTCGATCTCGCCCTTGTATTCGGGCTTGACCAGGTCGGCCCAGCACTTGGGTTCATGCAGCTTCTTTTTCTTGAGCACGTCGGTGTTGAAGCCGAAGCCGATCGCGCTCGTGTAGAAGCCACCCACCATGTTCTGCGACAGCGCGTACTGCCGCACCGCCCAGTCGTGCAGGTCGTTGATGTAGGCGGGCCGATAGGGCTCGAGCAGCCCCTGTTCGGCCGCCTGCAGGAACGGGTCGCCGGTGCCGCCCCACCAGATGTCGGTCTTGGGGTTCGCGGCTTCGGCGCGCAGCTGCGCACCGATCTCGCCGGTGCCCTTGTGCGCCTGCTGCACCTTGATGCCGGTCTCGCGCGTGAAGGCTGCCGCGGCGGCTTCGCACCAGCCGGCGTCGGTGCTGCACAGCGCGTTGACCGTGCCCTGCGCGGCCGCGTTCTGCGACGGCAGGTAGAAAGCCGCGAAGCCGGCGAAGGCGATGGCCATGACGGCCGCGATGTTCCGGTTGGCTGGGATGCGCATGTGCTTCTCCTCGGATCGGTGGGGGGTTCGAAGGCGCAGGATAGCGCCCGTCTTGCAGGTCACGGCACGGCCAGCAGCGGCGGCAGGTGCTCGGCCAGCCAGTCGATCACCACGCGCGTCTTGAACGGCAGGTAGCGGCTGCGCGAGCGGATCACATTCAGCTCGAAGCCGAAGGGTTTGGGCTCCTCGAACACGCGCACCAGCGTGCCGGCAGTCAGCGCATCCGCCGCGAGCCACGCGGGCAGGCGCGCCAGGCCCATGCCGCCGATGGCTGCTTCGAGCAGCACCTCGGCGCTGTCGCAGCGCAGGCGCGAAGGAAGCGTCACGTCGACGAGCCGGCCGTCGGCACCGTGGAAGTGCCAGGTCGAGACCTGTCCGTCGCGCGCATAGAGCACGGCTTCATGCGGCGTGTGCGACGTCTGCGACGCGGTGAGTGCCTCGATGCCGCGCGGATGCCCGCGCTCGGCCAGGTACGCGGGCGCGGCGCACAGCACCATCCACTGCACGCCGACCGGCCGCGCAACGAGCTCCGAGGTGTCCGCCAGCTCGCCGCTGCGGATCGCGAGATCGAGCCCCTCTTCGACCAGGTCCACACGCCGGTCGCTGAACGCGAGTTCGAGCGACAGCGCCGGATGCCGGCGCGCCAGTGCCAGCAGCAGCGGCCCGACCTTGAGCCGGCCGAACATGGCCGGCATGCTGATGCGCACGAGGCCCGCTACCGTGCTGCGCGCCGTGTCGGTCACGGCTTCGGCCGCGTCGAGCTCGGCCAGCGCGCGGCGGCAGCGCTCGTAGTAGCCATGGCCTTCCTCGGTGAGGCTCTGGCTGCGCGTGGTGCGAAGGAACAGCCGCGTGTTCAGCCGCGCCTCGAGCCGCGCGATGCTCTTGGCAACCGCAGAACGGGTGACATGCAGCCGCTGCGCCGCGAGGGCGAAGCTGCCCGCTTCCACTGCCGCGACGAACTCTTCGATGCCCTGCAGGCGCTGGCTCATTGGATACTTTCAGGCGTCGTGTTGAAGAAAATTATCCGCCACCGGATAGTTTTCATCATCAATAGCATCAAGGCTTCGCTGTTTCGTGGAGCCTTTTCGATGCAAGAACCTCAGACGCTGCGCCGCTGGCAGCTTCCCCAATTCGGCCGTGCCCATCTCGAACAGGCCGAGGCGCCGCTGCCCGTACCAGGCGCGGGCCAGATCCTCGTGCGGGTCGGCGCCGTGTCGCTCAACTACCGCGACCTCCTGATGATTCGCGACGGCATGGGCATGAAGCTCGACCTGCCCTTCACGCCCGGCTCCGACATGGCGGGCACGGTGGTGGCCGCGGGCCCTGGCGTGACGCGCTTCGCCGTGGGCGATCGCGTCGTCAGCACCTTCTGGGGCGGGTGGATCGACAGCCACTGGCACAGCGACGCCGTGCTCGCCGGCGGGCCTGGGCCGGGCATGCTCGCATCGCATGTGCTGATCGACGCGGCGTGGGCGGTGGCCGCGCCCGCCACGCTGAACCTGGCCGAAGCCAGCACGCTGCCTTGCGCAGGACTCACCGCATGGTTCGCGCTCGCCGAAACCGGCGCGTTGCGCGCGGGCGAAACCGTGCTGATCCACGGCACCGGCGGCGTCGCGCTGTTCGGCTTGCAAATCGCGCGGCTGCATGGCGCGCGAGCCATCGTGGTGACGGGGAGCGAGGACAAGCGCGAACAAACGCTCGCGCTCGGCGCCTCGCACGTGCTGATGCGCGACAGCGATTGGCCCGCGGAAGTGCGCAGGCTCACGAACGGACGCGGCGCGGACCATGTGCTCGAACTGTCGAGCGGCCCGAACCTCGATCGCTCGCTGCAGGCCGCCAAGCAAGGCGGGCGCGTGTCGATCATCGGCATGCTCGGCGGCGAGACCTTGAGCGCATCGTTCTATGCCATGGTGCTTGGCCGCGCGACGGTGCAAGGCATCGGCGTCGGGCATCGTCGCGCGCTCGAAGATCTGGTGCGCGCCATCGACATCAACGCGCTCAAGCCTGTGATCGCGGCGCAGTACGAATTCGATGCGCTGCCCTCCGCACTCGACCGCCTGGAACGCGGCGCATTCGGGAAGATCGTCATCACGCTTTGAAGTATTGAGGCCTTCCGTTCACATGCAACGCAGTTGCGGCAACGTACAAAACTTGCGCGATCCGTGAAGAGGTTCCGTTCGCTGCAACAAGGTGCTCGACGCCCCTGATTTCCCGACTCAGAATGCGCCCGCGCTCGGCCCTGGACCGGCGCGCTTTCTCAACTTCAGGATGGAGCGTTATGGAACACAGTACCTACAAAAAGTGGTCGGCCGAATTCATTGGTACTTTCTGGCTCACGCTCGGAGGCTGCGGAAGCGCGGTCCTGGCGGCGGCCTTTCCGGGTGTGGGCATCGGCCTGCTCGGGGTCTCGCTGGCCTTCGGTCTCACGGTGGTGACAGGCGCCTATGCGCTGGGGCCGATCTCGGGCGGCCACTTCAATCCGGCGGTGTCGATCGGCCTCGCAGCCGCGGGCCGTTTCAAGGCCTCGCAACTCGCGGGCTACATCGTGTCGCAGGTGCTCGGCGCGATTGCGGCGGCCGGCATTCTCTATCTCATTGCCACGGGCAAACCGGGTGCCGACATCGGCGGCTTCGCCACCAATGGCTATGGCGAACACTCGCCCGGCAAGTACGGCCTGTATGCCGCAGCGCTGTGCGAAGTGGTGATGACGGCCGTGTTCCTGATCGTGATCCTCGGCTCGACGGCCAAGCGCGCAGCGGGCGGCTTCGCGGGCATGGCCATTGGCCTGTGCCTCACATTGATCCACCTGATCTCGATCCCGGTGACCAACACCTCGGTGAACCCGGCGCGCAGCACAGGCCCGGCCCTCTTCGGGCCGTCCCATGCGGTGTCGGAACTGTGGCTCTTCTGGGTCGCGCCCATCGTGGGCGCGATCATCGGCGCAGTGATCTACCGCACCGTTCTCAGCAACGGCAACGACGACTGAGCGTCGTCGCCTCCGCCGTCGAGCGCAATCAGCTGCCGTTGGCCGACTTCACCAGCGGCAGCGAGGTCGACTGGCCAATCGATTCGGTGCCGGTGGGGTGCGAGGCGGCGAAAGCGCCGGCCTGAACTTCGGTGTCGGAGACGGTCGACAGCATCGCGGGGGCGCTGGTCGACTGGCCGATGGACTCGGTGCCGCTCGGATGCGCGGCGGCAATCGCACCGGCCTGAATATCGGGGTTTTCGGCGGAGTTCAACTGCAGCGGATGGAAGTCGGAGCCATCGGTCGTTTCGGCCGATGCATGGACGGTGCCCAGCGCTGCGAGCGCAGCGAAGGAACCAATGGCGAGAAGCTTGAGGGAAGTGCGCATGGTGTGTGCTCCTTGAGGGCAGGTTGTCTCCGGTCTCGTGCCATCGTGCGAACTGCGCGTGGCAGGACCTGCACGCACTCTAGGCAGCCCGACTGAGATGGGAGTGAGCGAAGAGTTAGCTGCGGCTTAGCGGGGATGCCCGCAGATGCACGCGCGCCATGAGCCCCGGACCGTCGTCGCGGTTGCGCAATTCGATGCGCATGCCGTTGCGCTCGGCGGCGGTTCGCGCAATCGCCAATCCGAGTCCGCTGCCGCCGGCGGCCGCGCCCGGCACGCGAAAGAAGCGATCGAACACGCGCCCCATGGCGCTCTCCGGAATGCCCGGACCGTTGTCCAGCACATCGACCACCGCATGGCCCTCGGCCTCGTGCAGCCGCACATCGACCACGCCACCTTCGGGCGCATAGCGCAGCGCGTTGTCGATCAGGTTGTCGAACACGCTGCGCAACTCGGGCGCTGGCGCGGACACCACCGGCGTGATGCTGCCTTCGAAGCCCACGTCCACGCGCCGCGCATCGGCCAGCACCATCAGTTGGCTCACGCTCTCGCGCAGCAGCACCTCGATGTCGATGGCCTCGCGCGCCATGGCGCGCTGCGGCGCGTCCTGCCGCGAGAGGCTCAGCAACTGCTCGATGAGGTGCTGCGCGCGCGTGACACCCGCTTCGAGCTGGTTGAAGCGGTCCGTGGCTTCGCCGGCCGGCACGTGCGCGCGCAGGTTCTCGATCTGCAGGCCGATGGCGGCCATGGGCGTGCGCAGCTCGTGCGCCGCGTCCTGCACGAAGCGCCGCTGGGTGGCGAAGGCATTGCGCACGCGGGCCAGCAGGTTGTTGAAAGCGCCCACTAGCGGCGCGATCTCGTCGGGCATGCGCGCCAGCGAGAGATCGGTGAGGCTGCGTTCGTCCTGCGATGCCACGTCGCGCGCCACGCCGCGCAGCGATCGCGAGGCCGCGGACACGATGAGCCACAGCATCAGCAGCGCCGCCGGCAGCAGCAGCGCAATCGGCAAGCCTTCGAGCAACGCACGGCGCAATGCGCGACGGCGACGGTAGTCCTCGTTCTGCAGCACCTGCACGCGCGGCTGGTCGGCTCGCGGGCCGGGCTCGGCGGTGAAGACGCGCCAACTCGCGCTCGCCTGCGTGCCGGTGCTCACGTTGCGGAAGCCGTTGCCGGGCTGCAGCGGCACCGTCAGCAGCGGCCATGAGCTCGCGCGCAGCGCGGTGCCGTCGGCGCTCCAGATCTGAACGACGAAGGCGCCGCGCGTGAACGCGGCTTCGCCATCGACCGCGCGCGGCATCTTGGGCGGATCGTTGCCCGCATACGACTCAGCCACCAGCCGCATCTGGTCGTCCAGCGCGTTGTGAACCAGGTTGCCGTACGCGAGAAAGGAAAACCATGCGGTTGCGACCGCGCCGACCAGGTGCAGCGTGATCAACCACAGCAGCAACTGCATGCGCAGCGAGCGCGGACGCCACCAGCGGCCGGACTGCGCAGCGCCATCCGTCATGCAGCCACGCGCCAGCCCAGTCCGCGCACATTGCGAATCGACTCGGCACCGAGCTTGCGGCGCATGCCGTGGATCAGCACGTCGATGGCGTTGCTGGTCACTTCTTCGCCCCAGCCGTAGATGCGGTTTTCGAGTTGCTCGCGGGAAAGGATGGCACCCGGCCGCTCCAGCAGCGCATGCAGGAGCGCGAATTCGCGCGCTGTCAGCGCCTCGCGCGCGCCATTCACCAGCACCTCGCGCGTCGTCAGGTCCAGCTGCAGGACACCGCTGCCCACCAGCGAATGCGCCGCGCCATCACGGCGGCGCACGATGGCCCGCATGCGCGCGAGCAGTTCGCGGAACTCGAAGGGCTTGAGCAGGTAGTCGTCCGCCCCGAGGTCCAGGCTGTTGATGCGGTCGTCGAGGCCGTCGCGGGCCGTGAGCACCAGCACCGGCGTTGCATCGCCGCGTTCGCGCGCGCGCCGCAGCACGTCGGTGCCGTCCTGCTTGGGCAGGCCCAGGTCGAGCAGCACGCAGGTGTAGCCGCCGTCGCCCAACGCGCTCTGCGCGAGCTCGCCGTCGCGCACCCAGTCGGCGGACCAGCCCGCGCCCTCGAGCGCCTGTTTCAGGCTGCGCCCGATCATTTCATCGTCTTCCACCAAAAGCACGCGCATTGCAGCGACTCCTTGGGCCGCAAGGTAGCACGCGACCGGGATGATCGATAGTGCCTTGCGCCGAGGCGCAGCGTAGAAGCGAAGTCTTAGGCGGCGCTTAGGCGCCGTGCGGGCGCAAGGGTCACAGCACGCGAACGTCGTGCTGCTCGCCTTCGCCCTCGGCGTCCGCGGCAAAGGCCAGCAGGCGCATCGCTTCTTCCTGTATGCCGAGCCGGTCGGCCTTCGACCAGCGCGTGAAAGGCTCAAGCACCGCAGTGGCCGTGTTCTTCGCCCGCTCGATCTTCCAGGTGCCCGCCACGAAGCCGTCGAGGAGCACCGTGCCGCGCACGATGCCGTTGACGGTGAACACGCGGGCACGGTGGGCCTCGCTCAGCACACGGCTGCGGTCGGCGTGCGAGAGCAGCAGGTTGTCCCATTCGGCGACGAGGCGCGGCGGTGCGGGCGTGTCGGGGTCGGGACGCGGTGCGCGTGGCAGGTCGAACAATTCCTGGCCCTCTTCACCAATGAACACGCGCAGTTGCGGACGCAGGCGCTCGGCCACGGCCTTCCAGCCGGTGAGGCCCGACCACGCGCCGGCATCGGCGAGCGTGGCGGGGCCGAAGGCGGCCAGGTAGCGCAGCAGCAGGTCGTCCTGGGTGGCGGGGGCGACATCGGCGGCGGATTCGCCGAGCCACTGGCCAATGGGCTGCAGCCGTGGGTTCTGGTGCGAGCCCCAACTGCCCGCGGGCGGCAGGTGCACCAGCGGCACGTTGTTGCGGATGAGTGCGGCGAGCGAGGCAGGCGCCCGGTCCTTCCAGTGCGCCGCGAGCCCTTGCCCGAGTTCGGTGCCGGTGAGCGGGCCTTCATCGAGCAGTGCTTTGCCGGCCTTCACCACGGCCGCGCGGTCGATGCCTTCGAGCGCCCGCGAATGCTCGCCCGACAGGCCACGCTGATGCACCGGCTCAAGCAGCGGCCGCCATGCCAGCGCATCCGATGCGGCCATCAGGTGCAGGGTCGCGCGCAACGTCGACATGCGCACGATGCGGCGCTTCTTCAACGCGTCGGTGAGTTGCTCGCGGCGAAAGCCTTCGAGCCGGCTCCAGAGGCCGATGTACGGCGGGTTCGGCGCCTGCGCCTGCAGCCCCGCCAGCTTCTCGATGGCCTGCACGACCGTCGCCTTTCGCCGCTCCAGCAGCATCTGCCGCGCCAGCGTGGCTCGGTTCAGTGCGCGCTGGCTCAGCAC
Source organism: Variovorax paradoxus EPS (assembly GCF_000184745.1). Taxonomy (NCBI): domain Bacteria; kingdom Pseudomonadati; phylum Pseudomonadota; class Betaproteobacteria; order Burkholderiales; family Comamonadaceae; genus Variovorax; species Variovorax paradoxus. Next base: position 6,169,462 of record NC_014931.1, read on the forward strand.
CACGGGCATGGCCTGCGAACGCTCAGAACTTCTCGTGCGGCCCGAGGTAGCGCCACTGGCCCACCGGCAGGTTGCCGAGCATCACCTTGCCGATGCGCACGCGCTTGAGGCCCACCACCTTGAGGCCCACCAGCTCGCACATGCGGCGGATCTGGCGCTTCTTGCCTTCGGTAAGCACGAAGCGCAGTTGCTCGGGGTTCTGCCACTCGACCCGCGCCGGCTTGAGCTGCTGGCCGTCGAGGCTGAGGCCATGCCGCAGCCTCGCGAGCATTGCCGGCGGAAAGACCGCCTGCACGTTCTGCGTGACCGGATCGTCGTCGTCCATGCGGATGAGCTGCCCCGTGGGCGCGGACTGGCCCGGGCCGTAATAGGCCACGCGCACCAGGTATTCCTTTTCCATCACCGAGTCTTCGCCGATCAACTGGCGCGCGACGCGGCCGTCCTGCGTCATCACCAGCAGGCCGATGGAGTCGATGTCGAGGCGCCCGCAGGGTGCGAGGCCGCGCAGTTGCTGCGGGCTGAAGAAGAAGCGGGCGTTGTCCTCGGCCCAGCGGTTCTGCGGCGTGAACAGCGTGACCGCCGGCTCATGGCCGTCTTCGGCCTGCCCGCTCACATAGCCGATGGGCTTGTTGATGAGGATGGTGACCTGGTTCGCCTGCTGGCCCTTGGCGGCCTTGTCGATCTCGATGCGGTCCGACGGCGTGACCTTCACGCCCATCTCGGCCGGCTTGCCGTTCACCTTCACCCAGCCATTGGCGATCCACTCGTCGGCCTCGCGGCGCGAGCACATCTTGAGTTCGGCCATGCGCTTGTTCAGGCGCACGGGGGCGTTGGGGGAGGTGGAGGGCTCGGTCATCGAAAGGCTTGATTCATGGGCGGCACCGATGCTATCCTGAACGCAAGCGCAAGTTGATTGCGCCAATTTTGGGGGATTCCCAAGTGAGCACACGCAAGTTCCAGTACGCCATCGTCATCGGGCGTTTCCAGCCCGTTCATTTCGGTCACCAGCGACTCATCGAAGAAGGCCTTCGCGCCGCCGATCGGGTCATCGTGGTGGTCGGCTCCGACCGCAAGCCCCGGAGCGTCAAGAACCCCTTCACCTTCGACGAACGCGAACGCATGGTGCGCGCCTGTTTGCGCGGCACGGAGCAGATGCGCGTGAGCGTCGTCGGCGTGGGCGACTCGCCCTACAACGACCAGATCTGGATCGCATCGATCCAGTCGGCCGTCGACCGGTTGATCCAGCAAGACGGCCACGCACCCGCCGACGCCAAGGTCGCGTTGGTGGGCCACCTGAAGGACGCCTCGAGCTACTACCTCAAGCTCTTCCCGCACTGGGAGTTCGTCGGCCAGCACAGCGTGGAAAGCCTGAACGCCACCGATGTGCGCAGCCTCTACTTCGACCCCGAGAACCGCGGCCAGCTCGCACGCGCCGACCTGCCCGACGGCACCGCGGCCTTTCTCGACAAGTTCACCGGCACCGCCGACTACGCCGAGCTCTGCGAGGAGCGCGCCTTCCTCGTCGACTACCGCGACAAGTACCGCTATGCGGGCAGCGCCTTTCCGCCGATCTACACCACGGTCGATGCCATCGTGGTCGAGGCAGGCCACATCCTGCTGGTGCAGCGCAAGTTCCACCCTGGCAAGGGCACCTGGGCACTGCCCGGCGGCTTCGTGGGCCAGCACGAGCGGCTGCAGGAAGCGGCCATCCGCGAGCTGAAGGAAGAAACGCGCCTGAAGGTGCCCGTGCCCGTGCTCAACGGCAGCATGAAGGCGAGCCACGTGTTCGATGCGCCCGACCGCTCGCAGCGCGGCCGCACGATCACGCACGGCTTCTTCTTCGAGCTGGCGCACAACCAGTGGACGGGGCTTTCAGACGTGCGCGCCGACGACGACGCGGCCGAGGTGCGCTGGGTGCCGATCGCCGAATTCCTCGGCATGCAGGACCGCATCTACGAAGACCACTACTTCATCGCGAATCATTTTTTGGGTGGCCTGGGCAAGAACTGAACGACCAGGCTTTGTCAGCAAGAACGGGCTCCGGTTGACGGAGCCCACGTGAAAGGAGCTTTCACATGAACCGCAACCTCACCTCTTCGCCTATTTCCACACGTTTGGGCAATAACCTCCTGCTGCGCACCGACTCCTACAAGGTGTCGCACTGGATGCAATATCCGCCCGGCACGCAGACGGTCCACAGCTACATCGAGTCGCGCGGCGGCATCTTCAGCCACTCGCTCTTCTTCGGCCTTCAGGCCTATCTGCGCGAATACCTGCAGACGCCGGTGACGCTCGCCGATGTCGACGAAGCCGCGGCGCTGATGGCCGTGCATGGCGAGCCCTTCAACCGCGAAGGATGGCTGCGGCTGATCGAGAAGCACGGCGGGTTCATGCCGGTGCGCATTCGCGCGGTGCCCGAGGGCAGCGTGCTGCCGGTGCACAACGTGCTCGCGACCATCGAGAACACGGACCCCGAATTCTTCTGGGTCACGAGCTTTCTCGAAACCGAATTGCTGCGCGCGATCTGGTATCCGACCACGGTGGCCACGCTCTCTGCGGCTGCGCGCACGACGCTGCTTCGATACCTAGAGGCAACCTGTGATGACCCTCAAGGCCAGATCGCCTTCAGGCTGCACGACTTCGGCGCGCGCGGCGTGTCGAGCCTCGAATCGGCGGCGCTCGGCGGCATGGCGCACCTGGTCAACTTCATGGGCACCGACACGCTGGCCGCACTGGTCGCGGCGCGCCGCTACTACGACTGCGACGTGGCGGGCTTCTCGATTCCGGCAGCCGAGCACAGCACCATCACGGGCTGGGGCCGCGACCACGAGTCCGATGCCTACAGCAACATGCTCGACCAGTTCGGCAAGCCCGGCGCGACCTTCGCGGTGGTGAGCGACAGCTACGACATCTTCAATGCCTGCGCCCGCATCTGGGGCGGCGAGCTCAAGGCGAAGGTGGTGGCCTCGGGCGCGACGCTGGTGGTGCGGCCCGACTCGGGCGACCCGGCCGAGACCACGCTCAAGGTGGCGCAGATCCTGGCCGACCGTTTCGGCACCACGACCAATGCCAAGGGATTTCGCGTGCTGAACAACGTGCGGATCATCCAGGGCGACGGCGTCAACCTCGACTCGCTGCGGCTGTGTCTGTCGAACTTCTTCCACAACGGTTTCTCGACGGAGAACATCTCCTTCGGCATGGGCGGCGGGCTGCTGCAGCAGGTCAATCGCGACACCATGCAGTGGGCGATGAAGTGCTCGGCCATGCAGGTGAACGGCGAGTGGCGCGATGTCTACAAGTCGCCGGTGGGCGATGTGAGCAAGGCGTCGAAGAAGGGGCGGCTCGCGCTGGTTCGGAATGCACGCGGCGAAGTGCAGACCTTGCGCGAAGAAGCGCTTGCGGATGGGCAGGTCGATCTGCTGCAGACGGTGTTCGAGAACGGGCGCATCGTTGCGAGCACCACGTTCGATGCGATCCGTGAGCGGGCGGCTGTGGGGGTCAATCAGTTTGTCACTTCGCGGGCGCCGCTTTGAAGCGGTGACCGTTTGGTTCAGGGCGGGTGCACAGGCCACCGGGTACTCCCCTCCGCGAATGTCCCCCGCCTTCGGCTCCTCCTTTATTTCGCTGCGTGGAGCACCCGATGCCCTGCGCACTTGGGCACGCTCTGGGTGAACTGCCGATCAACGACCGCTCTGAAGCGCTCGCGCTGATGGTGGGCTCTGTTTCGCGAAATCAAGGAGGAGGCGAAGCCGGGGGACATTCGCGAAACAGAGCCCACCGTCGGCGTGAGTGCCGTCCCGAACGGCAGGCCCGAAAGCAGTGCCACACGGCTTGTCCATAATCCGCGCAGACCGTCGAATACATGACCAAACTCCTGATCCTCAGCGTGAGCGCCGGCAACGGCCACGTGCGTGCAGCACAGGCGCTCGCCGCCACCGCCCAGTCCCTCGCCCCGCCCTGCACGGCGGTCCACACCGACGCCATGGCCCATGTGGCCGGGGGCTTTCGCAAGGTCTACACCGACTGGTACATCCAGCTCGTGAACCGCGCGCCCGAGCTGTGGTCGTACCTGCACCAGCGCACCGACACGACGCCGCATCACGCGCCCTCGCAGCGTCTGCGCCGGGGCATCGAGCGGTTGAGCACCGGCGCGCTGGTGCGCGAGATCCGGCGCGAGAAGCCCGATGCGGTGATCTGCACGCACTTCCTGCCCGCAGAGCTCTTGATGCGCGAACGCAACCGCGGGCGCATCGACTACCCGGTGTGGCTGCAGATCACCGACTACGACCTGCACAACATGTGGCTCGTACCTGGCATGGCCGGTTACCTGGCCGCGACGGAAGAGGTCGCCTTTCGCCTGCGCGCACGCGGCATTCCCGCGGACCGCATCCACGTGACGGGCATTCCCGTGATGCCGGCGTTCTCCGAGCCCGACGTGCCGGTGCTCGCGCGCAACACCTGCGCCGCGGAACTCGGGCTCGATCCGTCGCGGCCTGTGTTGCTGATGGCATCCGGCGGCGCCGGTGTGGGCGACCTCGCGAGCATGGTCGAGCGCGTGCTCGGCCTGGGCGGTGAAGGCAATTTCCAGGTCATTGCGGTCGCGGGCCGCAACGTCGAGGCGCACGGCAAGCTGCAAGCGCTGGCGGCGCGCCATCCGGGCCGCGTGGTGGCCGTGGGCTTCACCAATGAAATGCACAAGATGATGGCTGCGGCCGACCTTGTCGTAACCAAACCCGGCGGCCTCACCGTGTCCGAGTGCCTCGCGCTCGGCAAGCCGATGCTGCTCATCTCGCCGATTCCCGGACAGGAAGAACACAACGCCGGCTTCCTGATGGAGGAAGGCGCCGCCTGGCTCGCCTACGACGCCATCGGCCTCGACTACAAGGTGGCGCGCCTTATGGCCGACCCCGCCAAGCTCGCGAACATGGCCGCGCGCAGCCGGGCGCTCGGCAAGCCGCAGGCCGCGCGAGCCGTGCTGCAGCACGTGCTGGGTGCCGTAGCGTGAGCGGCGCGACCGAAAAGACCGGCGTGGGCCGGACGCTTGGCTACCTCGCGTGGGTGGTCGTCATGGCATTCTTCTTCGCCAACGCCGAGATCCAGATCGAAGGAGGCGCGGGCTGGGCTACGTCGCTGCCCACCTGGCGCATCGAGAACAGCATCTGGCTCGACCTCTTCTGGGGCGGCCGCGCGATGACCGGCTATCACGCCTGGGTCTTCACCTTCATGGCGCTGGTGTTCTTTGCGCCGCTGGCTTTCAACGGCCGATGGACCTGGCGCGATGCGGGGCTCGCCGGCGTGGGGCTGATCGTGTTCTGGGTCTGCGAAGACTTCCTGTGGTTCATCATCAATCCGGCCTTCGGCTGGGCGCGCTTCAACCCGGTCGATGCGTTCTGGCACAAGCACTGGCTCTGGGGTGCGCCGGTCGATTACTGGGGCGGGCTCGCGGTGGCGGCGCTGATCCTCACGGTGCGCCACTGGCGTCGGCGCGCGCGATGACGGCAACGAAGCTCGACGACCTGCGCCCCGGCCACTGGGCCGATCCGCTGGACGAACTGCAGGTCGAGAACCTGCACCGCATCACGCCCACGCTGTACCGCAGCGCGCAGCCGCGGCGCGCGAACGTGGCGGCGCTGCAGTCGCTGGGCATCCGCACCATCGTGAGCCTGCGGTCGTTCAACGACGACAGGAAGGTGTTCGCGGGCAGCGGCATCCGGCTGGTGCGCGTGCCGATCAACACCTGGTCCATCGACGATGCGAAGGTGCTGCGCGCGCTGGTCGCCATTCGCGAGGCCGAGAAGCAAGGGCCGGTGCTCATCCATTGCATGCACGGCGCCGATCGCACGGGCGTGGTGGCGGCGGTCTACCGCATGGCGGTGCAGGGCTGGGACAAGGAGAGCGCGCGCCACGAGATGCTGCGCGGCGGCTACGGTTATCACACGCTGTGGCGCAACATTCCGCGCTACATCGAGCGGCTCGATCCGCTCAAGATGGGCCATGCGCTGGCCCATGCCCCGGTGATTCCGGTGGTGTCCTGAAGGCGCCTGCAGCTTTCGCACCCCGCTCCTATACTGGCCGCCCCGTGGCCGATGGCCATCTCCGAACGACCTTTCACAGGGGCTTCTTCCATGGCACTCCAACTCCGTTCCCTCGTCCGCTCTAACGGCGAACTCGAACTCTCGCTGCACGACGAACCGATCCCCGAACCCAAGCCCGATGAAGTGATCGTGCGCGTCGAGGCCTCGCCGCTGAATCCGTCGGACCTGGGCCTTTTGTTCGGCGCGGCCGACATGAGCACCGCGAAGGTGTCGGGCACTGCGGATCGTCCCGTCGTCACCGCCATCGTTCCCGAACGCGCACGGCCTTCGATGGCGGGGCGCCTGGACCAATCGATGCCGGTCGGCAACGAAGGCGCTGGCGTCGTGGTCAAGGCCGGTTCGTCGCCCGCTGCGCAGGCACTGCTCGGCAAGACCGTCGCAGCCATTGGCGGCGCGATGTACTCGCAGTACCGCGTCTTCCCCGCCGCGCAGTGCCTCGAACTGCCAGCGGGCACGACACCGGCCGAAGGCGCTTCATGCTTCGTCAACCCGCTCACATCGTTGAGCATGGTCGAGACAATGCGGCTCGAAGGCCACAAGGCCCTGGTGCATACGGCCGCCGCATCGAACCTCGGGCAGATGCTCAACAAGATCTGCCAGAAGGACGGCATCGACCTCGTCAACATCGTGCGCAAGCCCGAGCAGGAGGCGCTCTTGCGCGGCATCGGCGCGAAGTACGTGTGCAATGCAACTTCGCCGACCTTTCTCGAAGACCTGACGCAAGCGCTGGTCGACACAGGCGCGACGCTCGCCTTCGACGCCACGGGCGGCGGCAAGCTCGCGGGCCAGATCCTCGGCTGCATGGAAGCGGCGCTGAACCGCACCGCCAAGGAATACAGCCGCTACGGCTCGACCACGCACAAGCAGGTCTACATCTACGGCGGCCTGGACCGCAGCCCGACCGAGTTCGTGCGCAACTTCGGCATGGCGTGGGGCATGGGCGGGTGGCTGCTGTTTCCGTTCCTGCAGAAGCTCGGCGCCGAAGGCACGCAGCGGCTGAAGGCGCGCGTGGTCGCCGAATTGAAGACGACGTTCGCGAGCCACTACACGCGGGAGATTTCGCTGCTCGAAGCGCTTCGGCTCGATGCGATCGGGGTGTATGGGAAGCAGGCGACGGGGGAGAAGTTCTTGCTGAACCCGAACAAGGGCATGGCGGCTTGACGTCATAAAAAAGGGGCGATCCTTTCGGGCCGCCCCTTCAAGCCCATCAGCTCTGGGCGAGCCGGGCCATCTCATCCGCAGGCGCCACTTCGTAGTGATCGAACTGCATCGAGTACTGCGCGCGGCCCGAAGACAACGCGCGCAGACTGCCGATGTAGCCGAACATTTCCTTCAGCGGCACATGCGCCTCGACGACGGCGGCGTTGCCGCGCATCGTCTGACCTCGGACGATGCCGCGGCGCCGATTCAGATCACCGATGCAATCACCCAAATGATCGGCCGGCGTGATGACTTCCACGGCCATCACCGGTTCAAGTACTTGCGGCCCCGCCTTCGCAGCCGCCTCGCGGAATGCTGCTGCAGCCGCCAATTCGAAAGCCATGGCTGACGAGTCACGCTCGTGGTGGCTGCCGTCTACCAGCGTGGCCACGAAGTCCACGCATGGATAGCCGGCGGCCACGCCCGATTGCGCGGCACGACGGATGCCAGCTTCCACCGCGGGAATGAACTCGCGCGGAATAGCGCCACCTACCACCTTGCTTTCGAACGCGATGCCTTCACCGCGCGCCATTGGCGCGAGACGAAGCTTCAGTTCCGCGAACTGACCGGGCCCTCCGGTCTGCTTCTTGTGAATATGGTTCACCTCCACTTCCTGTGAGATCGTTTCCCGGTAGGCAACCTGGGGTCGCCCCACCGATACTTCGACGCCGTACTTCGCACGCAGCTTCTCGATGGACACGTCGAGCTGCAGCTCGCCCATGCCCGAGAGGATCGTCTGCCCCGACTCGGCATCTTGCCGAAGCTGAAGGCTCGGGTCCTCCCGCAACATCGCCTGCAGCGCTTTCGACAGCCCCTGCTGATCGGCCCGCGCCTTCGGCTCGATCGCGACATGGATCACGGGCTCGGGCACGCTGATCTCCTCCAGATGCACCGGATGATTCCGGTCGCACAGCGTGTGACCGGTCAGCGTGTCCTTCAACCCGACGATGGCCGCGATATCGCCGGCCACGAGCTCGTCGCGTTCGATGCGGTCGTCCGCATTCACCTCGTACAGCCGCGCCGCACGTTCGCTGCGCCCAGTGCTCGCATTGAGCATCGTGTCGCCGCGCCGCAGCCGACCGCTGTAGACCCGCACGAACACCATCGCGCCGTGGTCATCGGTCACGACCTTGAACGCGAGGGCCGCGAACGGCGCCGCCGGGTCGCATGCCATCTCCACTTCGCCGGGCTTGGGCAGCCAGTCCACCACGGCATCGAGCAAAGGCTCCACGCCGCGATTGCGGAATGCCGAACCGGCGAGCACGGGCACGAAGGCACCGGCCAGTACACCCTTGCGGATGCACGCGCACAGCGCTTCGGGCGTCGGTTCTTCGCCATTCAGGTAGGCGTTCATCGATGCTTCGTCCTGTTCGACCGCAAGCTCCACGAGCCGTGCACGATGGTGCAACGCCAGCGCCAATGCATCGGCCGGTACGTCCGTCACGCGATACGGCTGGCTGGCATCGTCCTTGTCCCAGACAAGCGCGCGCATGCCGATCAGGTCGATCACACCGCGGAAGTCGCCTTCGGAGCCGATGGGCAACTGCACGGCAACCGCCGTCACGCCCAAGCGCTCTTCCATCATCGCGACCACGCGCAGGAAGTCCGCGCCGAGCCGGTCAAGCTTGTTGACGAAAGCGATGCGCGGCACGCGGTACTTGTCCGCGAGGCGCCAGTTCGTTTCGGTCTGTGGCTCCACACCAGAGACGCCGTCGAACACGACGACCGCACCGTCGAGCACACGCAGCGAACGGTTCACTTCGATGTTGAAGTCGATGTGGCCGGGCGTATCGATCAGGTTGATCTGCGTTGCGTTCCAGTGGACCGTGATGGCCGCGCTGCTGATGGTGATGCCGCGCGTCTGCTCTTGCGGCTCGAAGTCCATGCGGGCCGTGCCGCGGCTCACGTCACCGATGTGATGGCTCTCGCCGGCGTAGAACAGGATGCGTTCGGTGGTGGTGGTCTTGCCCGCGTCGACGTGGGCAATGATGCCGATGTTGCGGATGTTTCTGAGTTTCGGGTTCATGACGAATCTTTCTTGTCGAAGCGCGAAATGCGCTTCGGATGCCTGGTTGGCGGTGCGCCAGCCCAGGCGAGATTCGCCTGAAGGCTAGCGACGAGAGATGTGCAATCTGCTGATGCGGCGGCCGGAGCCCGGGCGCACGGTGTCCACGCTCCGGCGCAGGGGAATCGTGGCGATCAGCTTGTCGTAGGTACGCATGGTGTGAAGTGAACTCTGAAAAAACAAAACCCCGGAGGGACGAGCCTGCCGGGGTTGGAGACCGGAAGGCACAACGCCTTCCGAACGCGATCGAAGGCGGTGTTAGGTGGCGGTGATGCTCGCCTCGATGGCTTGGATGAATTTCATGGTGGGGCGCATTGTCTTTGTGCGCGGCACCGAAGACAAGCCGTGCGCCATGGTCATGTTGGCTGGGAGCCACAGTGCTTGTCCGCGCAAAAGCCTCGCAACGCGACAGGTGCGGAGGCATCGGCCGGCCTCGGTGGCCGTCATCGATCCGTAAAACTGACGATGCAGCGGGAGGATGTAATCGACATCAGGATCTGTGGCTTCGCAGACCATGCGCTTCGGCAGCCCTCCATTCAACTCTTGAGGAACAAAAGATGGGAATACTTTCGGATTTTTTCGCCGCCAACCCCACGGAGGCGTTGCGCTACGCCAACCGGATCGAAGAGCCCGATGAAGGCGACGAGATCGAGGAACTGCTGGACCCCGCGCAGCACAAGCGTTTTACGGATATCGAGATCACCACGCTCTGGGCCATCATGGAAGGCAAGGAATGGGATGTCGACAGGCACACCCTCGAGTACATCGAGATCGGCGAGGACAGCGATGCATGGCTCAACCGATTTCCCGATGAGCTGACGATCCTGTTGACGCGCCTGGATTCCGGGTCGCTCGGCCCCGTGCTTGAAAAATGGGCAAAGACGGAAGAGCTCGCGTGCGATCCCGCGGAATTGCATCCCGTTGTGGAAGATCTCCGAAGGCTTGCGAACGAGGCGGTCGCCAAGAAGAAATCGGTATATCTGTGGGGATGCCTCTGAGGCCAGAGCGGGCAGCGTCGAAGGCGGTGATGCCGTCGCACCTCCCGGCAGCTAGACCACCAACCGATACCCCACCGCCGTCTCCGTCAACAGATGCCGAGGCTGCGCCGGATCGGCTTCCAGCTTCTGCCGCAGGTGCCCCATGTAGATGCGCAGGTAGTGGCTCTGGTCCGTATGCGACGGCCCCCACACCTCGCGCAGCAACTGGCGCTGCGTAAGCACGCGGCCCGCATTCGCGACCAGCACGGAGAGCAGGCGGTATTCGGTCGGCGTCAGGTGCACCTCGGCGCCGGCGCGGCGCACGATGCGTGCGGCGCGGTCCAGTTCGATCTCGCCGAATCGGAAGACGGCTTCGGCAGGCTCATCGTTGCCGCCACCGGCGGCGCGCGGGCGGCGAAGGTTGGCGCGCACGCGGGCCAGCAGCTCGCCGGTGCCGAAGGGCTTGGTGAGGTAGTCGTCGGCGCCGGCATCGAGTGCTGCAATCTTGTCGGCCTCGTCGGTGCGTGCCGACAGCACGATGATCGGCACCGCGGACCAGCCGCGCACATCGCGGATCAATGAGACGCCATCGCCATCGGGCAGCCCCAGGTCGAGCACCAGCAGGTCGGGCTGCCGCGTGCCGGCCGCGGCAAGGCCGTCGCGCAGCGTGCCGGCCTCGTGCACCAGCCAGCCCTCGGCTTCGAGCGCGCCGCGCACGAAGCGGCGGATCTGCGGCTCGTCCTCGATCACGATGGCGGTGGGGGATGGCATGGGTTCAGAGTTGGGCTTCGGCCGGTTCGGGCGGCTCGCGGCGTGGCAGGGTGACGGTGAATTCTGCACCCCCGTCGCGCGCGTTGGCCGCCGTGATTTCGCCGCCGTGCGCGCTCACCACCGCGCGGCAGATCGCGAGCCCCAGGCCGACGCCCGGTGTGGCCGATTCGGCCTCGCCGCGGGTGAACTTGTCGAACAGCTTCTGTTCGTGGCCCAGCAGCGCGGCAGGCAGGCCCGGCCCGTGGTCGCGCACCGTGAGCACCAGCGTGCCGGGTTCGGCGCGTGCGCCCACCACGATGGGTGGCGCACCGTACTTGGTGGCGTTCTCCAGCAGGTTGACGAGCACGCGTTCGATCAGCACCGCATCGAATTCGACCAGCGGAAGGTCCGCATCGAGCGTGGTCTGCACGACGGCGTCGCCCAGCGACGTGTGCGCCGCGCGGATCGACGATCCCACGACCTCCTCGACCGATTGCCAGTCGCGCCGCAGGTTCACCGCGCCGCCCGCGATGCCGCTTTCGAGCCGCGCCATGTCGAGCAGGTTGTTGACCAGCGCGTGCAGCTCGTGCGCCTGCGCAACGATGGCGCGTGCCGCGTTGCCGTGTTCTTCGGCCGGCAGCGTCTGCAGCGATTCGGCCAGCGCGATCAGCGCGGTGAGCGGCGTGCGCACGTCGTGCGAGATCGCGCCGAGCAGGGCATTGCGCAGGCGCTCCGATTCCATCTCGACCACGGCCTGCTGCGCCACCTCGACGTAGTGCACGCGCTCCAGCGCGATCGCGATCTGCCGGGCCAGCGTGTCGAGCTGCTGCGCCTGCTCCGGAATCAGCAACCAGCGCGGCTGCGCGGGCGACAGTGCCAGCACCCCGCGCACACGCATCGGCGCCTTCAATGGCACGTAGTGCCAAGGCTGCGCAGCCAATGTGGCGGTCGCAAGGCCTGCAGGTTGACCGTGGCGGAAGGCCCAGTCGGCGACCTGCGCATCGAAGCCCTCGGGCGGCTCTGTCGGCAGCACGAGCTGATCGGCCGCATCGGTCACCAGCACCAGCGCATGGCCGCCGAAGTGGCCCTGCACCGCGGCGGCGCCGAGCGTGACGACCTGCGTGCTCTCCAGCGCCGCCGAGAGTTCGCGCGTGAGTTCGAACAGCGAGCGCGCACGCCGTTCGCGGCTGGTCGATACGCCGGCCGCAAAGCGCAGCCCCGCGGTGAGCTGCCCCACCAGCAGGCCGACGCCGAGCATGATCGCGAAGGTCAGCACGTACTGCACGTCGCTCACCGCGAACGACAGGCGCGGCGGCACGAAGAAGTAATCGAACGCGGCCACGTTGAGCAAGGCCGCGAGCGCCGAAGGCCCGCGCCCGAAGCGCATCGCGACACCGACCACGCCGAGCAGGAACAGCATCACGATGTTCGAGAGTTCGAGCACGTTGGCGAGCGGCGTGCAGAGCAGGGTGAGTGCCACGCTGGTGGCCGTCGCCCACGCGTAGCCGGGCCAGTGGATCGGCGCCTTCTCGTGATCGTCGTCGTCGGCGCGCGGCGTGTTGAGCGGCGTGCGCGCGAGGCGGCGCGCGCTGTCGGCACGACCGACTTCCAGGATATCGAGCGCGGGCGCGCGTTGCGCCAGCGCGCGCGGCAACGAGACCCGCGTGGCGGGCCACCAACGACGCCATCCGCCGACCGGCTCGGACCGCCCCATCACCAGCGTCGCGCAGTTGAGCCGGCGGGCCTGCTCGGACAGTTGCTCGGCCACATCGGAACCCGTGAGCACCGCGGTGGCAGCGCCCAGTTCCTCGGCGAGCTTGAGCACTGCGAGGATGCGGTCGCGCTCTGCGGCAGCGAGGCGCTGCAGCCGCGGCGTTTCGACGTACGCCGCATGCCATCGCACGTTGAGCTGGCCCGCGAGCCGCGCCGCGGTGCGCACCGTCTGTGCCGCGCCTTCGTGCGGACCGACGCAGGCGAGGATCGCGCCCGAGGTGTTCCAGGCCTGCAGCGAAGCGCCGCCCTGCCCGTTGCCGACCGCCCCGGACTGCTCGACCCGCCAGCCGCGCACATCGTCTTCCACATGCTCGGCGGTGCGGCGCAGCGCAATCTCGCGCAGCGCGATCAGGTTGCCCTTGCGAAAGAAATTCTGCGCGGCGCGCTCAGCCTGCTGCGGCAGATAAACCTTGCCGGCTGCGAGCCGCGCGGTGAGTTCGTCGGGCGTGACGTCGACCAGCACCACTTCGTCGGCCTCGTCCAGCACGGTGTCGGGCACCGTCTCGTGCACACGCACGCCGGTGATCGCGCCGACGGTGCCGTTGAGGCTTTCGAGGTGCTGCACATTGAGCGCCGACCACACCTCGATGCCTGCGGCCAGCAGCTCCTGCACGTCCTGCCAGCGCTTGGCGTGGCGCGATCCGGGGGCATTGGTGTGGGCCAGTTCGTCGACCAGCAGCACGGCGGGCTTGCGTGCGAGCGCGGCGTCGAGGTCGAACTCGGCGAGCGTGCGGCCGCGGTAGGCCAGCTCGCGCAGCGGCAGTGTATCGAGCCCCGCGAGCAGCGCGGCGGTTTCGCTGCGGCCGTGCGTCTCGACCACACCGATGAGTACATCGCGCCCCGCGGTGCGCTCGCGCTGGGCCGCACTCAGCATTGCCCAGGTCTTGCCGACACCGGCGCTGGCGCCGAAGTAGATGCGCAGCTTGCCGCGCAGTGCACGCGCCTCGTCGTTGCGCAGTTGCGCAATCAGGGCATCGGGGTCGGGGCGGGCGTCATGCATGGCGGTGGCTGCGCAGGTTATCGCATCGGGCCGCCCTTGCGGCGCTTGGCCTCGTGCCGCCGCGCGGTGCGCGAGAGCGCCCACCACGCAAAGCCGAGCGGCACGAACAGCGCCGCGAGCGCCAACAACGCATGAAAGAGATCAGTGACCATCGCGCAGCCCGCAGCGTGCCAGGTGCTCGCGCCAGCTCACGAGCCGGCCGATTTCGCCGGAGGGCACGCACTCGATCAGGCGGTGCAGCACCTCGGCGTAACTGGCGATAGGCAGGCGGATCATGAGCCGCACGCAAGGTGCGTCGCTCTCTTGCGAGCACAGGGCGTGCAACAGCGGCTCGCAGCGCACCACGCCCGCATCGGGGGAGCCCGCGATGCTGCGGCGCACGCGCAATGCGTCGGCGCAGCAGACGGTGACATCGAGCACATAGAACGGGCTCGTGGCGGTCATGGGAGCGTGCGTTCGCAGCACGCCGGGGTGTTCACGATAAGCGGCATAAGCCATGTTTTTCTCCTCAACGCACCGATGCATCGAGCGCGAGATTCAGTGCGAGAACGTTGACGCGCGATTCACCGAGCAGCCCCCAGAGCGCGCCCTGGGTGTGCTTCTCGATCAGCGCGTTGATCTGTTCGACCGGCACCCCGCGCACACGCGCAACGCGCCCCGCTTGGTAGTGCGCGGCGGCGGGGCTGATGTCCGGATCGAGCCCGCTGGCCGAGGCCGTGACGAGATCGACCGGCACCGGCGCGGTGTTGCCCGGGTCCGCGGCGCGCAGCGCTTCGACGCGAGCCTTGATCGCATCGGTCAGCGCCGGGTTGAGCGGCCCCTGGTTCGCGCCGCCCGAGGCGCTCGCGTTGTAGGGCTGCGGCGCGGTGGCCGACGGGCGCCCCCAGAAGTGCTTCGGATCGCTGAAGTTCTGCCCGATGAGTTTCGAGCCGACCGTCGTGCCGTCCAGCACGATCAGGCTGCCCGCGGCCTCCTTCGGAAACACCGCTTTCGCGGCGCCGGTGACGGCCATCGGATAGATGAGCCCGGTGAGTGCGCTCAGCAGTGCGAAGAGCACGATGGCGGGGCGAAGAATGCTGCTGTTGTTGTTCATGAGAAATGCTCCTCAGACCAGGTGGACTGCGACGAGCAGCCAGTCGATCAACTTGATGCCGATGAAGGGGACGACGAGGCCGCCCAGGCCGTAGATGGCCAGGTTGCGGCGCAGCAGTGCGGCAGCGCCCACCGGCCGGTAGCGCACGCCCTTGAGCGCGAGCGGAATCAGGAACACGATGACGAGCGCGTTGAAGATCACCGCCGAAAGAATCGCCGACGACGGGCTCGCGAGGCGCATCACATTGAGCGCGCCCAGTTGCGGATAGGTCGAGACGAAGATCGCGGGAATGATCGCGAAGTACTTCGCCACGTCGTTTGCGATCGAGAAGGTGGTGAGCGAGCCGCGCGTCATGAGCAGCGCCTTGCCGGTCTCCACCACTTCGAGCAGCTTGGTCGGGTTGGAGTCGAGGTCGACCATGTTGCCGGCCTCTTTCGCGGCCTGCGTGCCGCTGCCCATCGCCACCGCCACGTCGGCCTGCGCGAGCGCGGGCGCGTCGTTGGTGCCGTCGCCGGTCATCGCGACCAGGCGGCCTTCGGACTGGTACTTGCGGATGAGCGCGAGCTTGTCCTCGGGCGTGGCTTCGGCGAGGAAGTCGTCCACGCCGGCCTCGGCGGCGATGGCCGCGGCGGTGAGCTTGTTGTCGCCGGTGATCATCACCGTCTTGATGCCCATGCGGCGCAGTTCGGCGAAGCGCTCCTTGATGCCGGTCTTGACGATGTCCTTGAGCTCGACCACGCCGAGCACGCGATTGCCTTCCGACACGGCCAGCGGCGTGCTGCCGCGGCGCGCCGTCTCTTCGGCCGCGCGCAGCATCTCGGCGGGCATGCTGCCGCCCAACGCTTCGACGTGGCGGCGCACCGCTTCGACAGCGCCTTTGCGCAACAGGACGACATCGGTATCGAGGCTGTTGGGGGCGGCGGGCAGGTCGGCTCCGCTCATGCGCGTCTGCGCGGTGAACTGCACGAAGCGTGCGCCCTCCACGGCCGTGGCTTCGAGGCCGTCGCGGCGCGCCAGGTCGACGATGCTGCGGCCTTCGGGCGTTTCGTCGGCCAGCGATGCAACCATCGCGGCACGCGCCAAGCGCGCCTTGGTCACGCCGGGCGCTGGCAGGAAGGCGCTGGCCTGGCGGTTGCCGTGCGTGATGGTGCCGGTCTTGTCGAGCAGCAGCACGTCGACGTCGCCGGCCGCTTCGACCGCGCGGCCCGAGGTCGCGATCACGTTGGCCTGCATCATGCGGCTCATGCCGGCCACGCCGACGGCCGAGAGCAGGCCGCCGATGGTGGTCGGGATCAGGCACACCAGCAGCGCGACCAGCGCGGTGAGCGACACCACGGTGCCCGCACCCGCGGCCTCCACGCTGAACACCGAGAACGGCAGCAGCGTGACGGTGACCATCAGGAACACGAGCGTGAGCGCCACCAGCAGGATGGTGAGCGCGATCTCGTTGGGCGTCTTCTGGCGCTTGGCCGCTTCGACCATGCCGATCATGCGGTCCAGGAACGACTCGCCCGGGTTCACCGAGATGCGCACCACCAGCCAGTCCGACAGCACGCGGGTGCCGCCGGTCACTGCAGAGAAGTCGCCACCCGATTCGCGCACCACGGGCGCCGATTCGCCGGTGATGGCGCTTTCGTCGACCGAGGCCACGCCTTCGATGACTTCGCCGTCGAGCGGAATCACGTCGCCGGTCTCGACCAGCACGACGTCGCCCTTGCGCAGGTTGGGCGCCTGCTCCGGCAGCCACTGGCCGCCATGGTGCTGCTGTTGCGGCTCCGTCAACTTCTTGGCCCAGGTGTCCTTGCGCAAGCCGCGCAATGAAGCGGCCTGAGCCTTGCTGCGGCCTTCGGCCAGGGCCTCGGCAAAGTTCGCGAACAGCACGGTGAACCACAGCCACACGGTGATGGCGAGCACGAAGCCGGGCTTCATGCCGGTGTCGCCGGGAAAGCTCAGCGCATGCACCCAGAGCAGGCTGGTGAGGATGCTCCCGATATAGACGATGAACATCACAGGGTTGCGCCACTGGGTGCGCGGGTCCAGCTTGGCGAAGGCGCCCCAGAGGGCGGGCTTGACCAGCGCTGCGTCGAGCAGCGAGAGAGAGGTTTTGGTGTTGGCAGTCATGGTGGGCTCCTTCTTATTTCCAGAGCACCAGGTGTTCGACGATCGGCCCGAGGGCCAGCGCCGGCACGTAGTTGAGCAAGCCGACCAGCAGCACGGTGCCGATCAGCAAGGAGACGAACAGCGGGCCGTGCGTGGGCAGCGTGCCGCTGGTGACGGGCAGGCGCTTCTTGGCGGCCAGCGAGCCGGCAATGGCCAGCACCGGCACGATCATCGCGAAGCGGCCGAGCCACATGGCGAGGCCGAGCAGGCCGTTGTAGAACGGCGTGTTGGCCGAGAGGCCGGCGAAGGCGCTGCCGTTGTTGTTGGCGGCCGAGGTCAACGCATAGAGGATTTCCGAGAAGCCGTGCGCACCGGGGTTCGCGATGCCGGCCTTGCCGGCGCCTGCGATCACCGCCACCGCGGTGCCGGCCAGCACCAGGATCGGCGTGACCAGGATCGCGATGGAGATGAGCTTCATCTCGCGCACCTCGATCTTCTTGCCCAGGTACTCGGGCGTGCGGCCGATCATGAGACCCGCGATGAACACCGCGAGCATCGCGAAGATCAGCATGCCGTAGAGGCCGCTGCCGACGCCGCCGAACACCACTTCACCAAGCTGCATGAGCACCATCGGCACCATGCCGCCGAGCGGGGTGAGCGAGTCGTGCATCGCGTTCACCGCGCCGCACGAGGCCGCGGTCGTGATGGCGGCGAAGAGCGCCGAGGCGTCGATGCCGAAGCGCACTTCCTTGCCTTCCATGTTGCCGCCGCTCTGCAATGCGCTGGACACCTGGTCGACGCCGAGTGATGCGAACAACGGATTGCCGCCCTGCTCGGCCGGCGTGATCACCATCACCGCGACGACGAACATGACCGTCATCGCCGCGAGCACGGCCCAGCCCTGGCGCATGTCGCCGACGACACGGCCGAAGGCGAAGCACAGGGCCGCCGGAATCAGGAAGATCGCGATCATCTGCAGCAGGTTGCTGAGCGCGGTCGGGTTCTCGTAGGGGTGCGCCGAGTTGGCGTTGAAGAAGCCGCCACCGTTGGTGCCGATCATCTTGATCGCTTCCTGCGACGCGACCGGGCCCATGGCGAGGGTCTGCGTCCTGGTGGTGGCGTCTTCCATCACCGGGGCGCCCTTCTCGTCCTTGAGCGGCTGGCCGTCGGCGCCGTTCTTCGGCTGCTGGAAGGCGGTGGTCTCGACGGTGGCCACGTCCTTGTAGGCATCGAAGTTCTGGATCACGCCCTGGCCCACGAAGAAGACCGCGAGCACGAACGACAGCGGCACCAGCACCCACAGCGTGACGCGGGTGATGTCGGCCCAGAAGTTGCCGACCAGGCCCTTGCTTCCGGCGCCATCTCCGCGGCGCGCGAAGCCGCGCACCAGCGCGAAGGCAACCGCGATGCCGGTGGCGGCGGAGAAGAAGTTCTGCACCGTGAGACCGAGCATCTGCGTGAGATAGCTCATGGTCGATTCACCGGCGTAGCCCTGCCAGTTGGTGTTGCTGACGAAGCTCACCGCGGTGTTGAAGGCCGAGTCGGCCGACACCGCGCCCATGCCGGCCGGGTTGAGCGGCAGCACGCCCTGCAGGCGCTGCAGCGCATAGACGACAACGGCGCCCAAGAGGTTGAAGGCCAGGAGCGCCAGCGCATAGGTGCGCCAGTTCATCGAGCGCTCGGGGGCGGTGCCCGCGAGCTTGTAGAGCGGCGCCTCGACGCGCTGCATCCAGCGCGGCACGCGCTCGTTGCAGAGCGCGGCGAGGAATTTGCCAACGGGCCAGGCCAGCACGGCGAGCGCGGCGAGAAAGAGGGCCAGCAGGCCCCAGGCGGACGCGGTCATTTCAGAATTCCTCGGCGCAGATCAGCGCGAAGACGAGATAGGCGAACAGGACGACGGCGATGAGCGCGCCGAATCCGTAGAGGGCTTCGAGGCTGATCACGATGCGTCTCCGTTGCTGCTGCTTTTCGGCGAGTTCGATCCCTCGAGCCTGTTCAGCCCGACGACCATGGCCGCCACCACGGCCCACAGCGCCAGCAAGGCGCCCATCCAGACGATGTCCATTTCGATTGCTCCTGGAGCGATACACAAACAAGGGCTTCAGTCTCGGCAGGCGTCCGTAAAAACGGGGAACAGAGTCGGCGGGGCCGCATAAAGAAAGCGTAAAAACGCGCCGCTTCCGCGCCCGCCGCGCCTCTTTTTTCCAAGCCCCGGCTGTCACAAAGCCGCATGCCCGCACGTCTTCAGGACGGGCGCCGGACCGCAAGAACCTGCGGATAGCCCGGCCCTATCGGGGTCTTTGCGCTGTCTTGCTCGACAGCGCCTTCGACGGCATTCAATAATCAAAGCATCGACTTTGATAAATAACGGATCGAGATCATGGACACACGATCAAGGGCCTGGCTTGGTGCCGGCCTGGCGGTACTGGTGGTGGGAGCGGCCGGCTACGGGCTCGCCAGGCTGAGGCCGGCGCATGCGGAGGGCGGCGGTATGCCGCCGGCCAAGGTGGCGGTAGCGGCCGCGCGCCCGACGGAGATGGCGCGCTTCCTCAGCGGCATCGGCACGCTGGAGGCCAACCGGCAGGTCGAGGTGCCGGCCGAAGTGGAAGGGCGCGTCGCGAAGATCCTCTTCACGCCCGGCGCCGAAGTGCGCGCCGGCCAGTTGCTCGTCCAGCTCAACGACGCGCCCGAGCAAGGCGACCTGGAGCGCCTGACCGCCCAGCGCGCCAACGCCAAGGCGCTGCTCGACCGCACACGCCGCCTGCTGCCGCAACAGGCCGCCACGCAGGAGCAGATGGAACAGGCGCAAGCCGGCTTCGACCAGGCGAGCGGCGAGTTGCGCCGCGTGCAGGCGCTGGTCGAGCAGAAGCGCATCAAGGCACCGTTCGATGGCGTGCTGGGAATCCGCCGCGTCAACCTTGGCCAGTTCGTGCGGGCCGGCGACACGCTGGTGTCGCTCACCGACGGACGCACGCTGTTCGCCAATCTCACGCTGCCCGAGACGGCGCTGCCGGCGCTCAAGCGCAACCAGGCGGTGTCGCTCGCGGTCGATGCGTACCCGGGCCGTGTGTTCCAAGGCAAGCTGAGCGCCATCGAGCCGCAGATCGGCAGCGACACGCGCACCGTGCGGCTGCAGGCCACGGTGGACAACGCCGACGGCGCGCTCACGCCCGGCATGTACGTCAACGGCAAGGTCGCGCTGCCTTCGCGCACCGATGCGATCACCGTGCCCGAGACCGCCATCACCTACAGCACGCACGGCGATTCGGTCTTCGTCGTGCGGCCCGCCGAAAAAGGCGACGGCTTCACAGCACACCAGGTGTTCGTGAAAGCGGGCGACCGGCAGGACGGCCTCGTCGTCATCGAACAAGGCTTGAAGGCTGGCGAGAAGGTCGTCACCTCGGGCCAGCTGCGCCTGTACACCGGCGCCGCCGTCGCGCCGGCCGGGAAGGACACGCTCGCTCTCACGGAACGCAAGTCATGAAGTTCACCGACCTCTTCGTGCGCCGCCCCGTGCTGGCGCTGGTGGTGAGCACGCTGATCCTGCTGCTGGGCGCACGCGCGCTCGGCGACCTGCCGGTGCGCCAGTACCCGCTCACCGAGAGCACCACGCTCACCATCACCACGCAGTACCCCGGCGCCTCGCCCGAGCTGATGCAGGGCTTCGTCACCCAGCCGATCGCGCAGGCAGTGGCGACCATCGAGAACGTGGACTACCTCTCCTCGTCCTCCACGCTCGGGCGCAGCGTGATCAGCGTGCGCATGAAGCTCAACGCCGATGCCAACCAGGCGCTCACGCAGGCGATGGCGCAGGTGAGCCAGGTCAAGTACCGGCTGCCGGCCGAGGCCTTCGATCCGGTCATCCTCAAGTCGTCGGGCGAAGCCACCGCGGTGGCGTACGTCGGTTTCTCGAGCAAGACGATGCCGGTGCCCGCGCTCACCGACTACCTCTCGCGCGTGGTGCAGCCGCAGTTCGCATCGATCCCCGGCGTCTCGGGCGTCGAGGTGTCGGGCGGGCAGACGCTCGCGATGCGCGTGTGGCTCGACGCCAACCGCATGGCCGCGCGCGGCATCTCCGCCGGCGAGCTGGCCGACGCCTTGCGGCAGAACAACGTGCAGGCGGCGCCCGGGCAGGTGAAGGGCCTGTACGTCGTCTCGAACATCCGTGTGAACACCGACCTGGTGAACGTGGCCGAGTTCCGCGACATGGTCATCAAGCGCGAGGGCGACGCCCTCGTGCGCCTGGGCGACGTGGCCACCGTGGAACTGGGTGCAGCCAGCGCCGACAGCAGCGCGACGATGGACGGCGACAAGGCCATCTACCTCGGCCTGCAGGCGGCGCCCAACGGCAACCCGCTGGTGATCGTGAAGCGCATCCGTGACCTGTTGCCCGGCATCAAGCAGAACATGCCGCCCGGCGTGGAGGTGCAACTGCCCTTCGAGCTCGCGCGATTCATCGAGGCCTCGATCGACGAGGTGCAGAAGACGCTGCTCGAAGCCATCGCCATCGTGGTGCTGGTGATCTTTTTGTGCCTCGGTTCGCTGCGCGCGGTGCTGATTCCGGTGGTGACGATTCCCTTGTCGATGCTGGGTGCGGCTGCGCTGATGCTGCTGTTCGGCTTCAGCATCAACCTGCTCACGCTGCTGGCGATGGTGCTGGCCATCGGCCTCGTGGTGGACGACGCGATCGTGGTAGTGGAGAACGTGCACCGCCACATCGAGGAAGGCAAGTCGCGCGTGCAGGCCGCATTGATCGGCGCACGCGAAGTGGCCGGCCCGGTGATCGCGATGACGCTCACGCTGGCCGCGGTGTACGCACCCATCGGCCTCATGGGCGGGCTCACCGGCTCGCTCTTCAAGGAGTTCGCCTTCACGCTCGCGGGCGCGGTGGTGGTCTCGGGCGTGATCGCGCTCACGCTGTCGCCGGTGATGAGTTCGTTCCTGCTGCCGCAGGACGCCACGGGCAGCCGCATGGCGCGCTACGCCGAGTCGTTCTTCCACAAGCTCGCTACCGCCTACGGCCGGCTGCTCGACGTGTCGCTGCACCACCGCTGGGTGACGGGCCTCTTCGCGGCCGTGGTGCTGGTGAGCCTGCCCTTTCTCTACAACGCGTCGCAGCGCGAGCTCGCCCCGGGCGAAGACCAGGCGATGGTGCTCACTGTCATCAAGTCGCCGCAGCACGCCAACATCGACTACGTCGAGAAGTTCGGCCAGAAGTGGGACGACGTGTTCGCGGCGCTCCCCGAGAACACAGGCCGCTGGCTCATCAACGGCTCCGACGGCGTATCGAACAGCATCGGCGGCGTGCAGCTGTCGGACTGGAAGGACCGCAAGCGCAACGCCGACCAGATCCAGGGCGAGGTGCAGGCGAGCATGGGCGACGTGGAGGGCAGCAACATCTTCGCGTTCCAGCTGCCTTCGCTGCCGGGCTCCACCGGCGGGCTGCCGGTGCAGATGGTGATCCGCAGCGCCGGCGACCACCGCGCGGTGTTCGAGGCGATGGAAACGCTCAAGACGGCAGCGCGCGAGAGCGGCAAGTTCGCCGTGGTCGACAGCGACCTGGAGTTCAACAACCCAGTGACCGAAGTGCGCGTGGACCGCGCCAAGGCCAACAGCATGGGCGTGACGATGAAGGCCATCGGCGACACGCTCGCGGTGCTGGTGGGCGAGAACTACGTCAACCGCTTCGGCATGGACGGGCGTTCGTACGATGTGATCCCGCAGTCGCCGCGCGACCAGCGGCTGTCGGCCGAGGCCCTGTCACGCTACTTCGTGAAGAGCGCGAGCGGGCAGCCCGTGCCGCTCGCGAACCTGGTGACGCTTTCCACCAGCGTCGGTCCCAACAAGCTCACGCAGTTCAACCAGCTCAACGCCGCGACCTTCCAGGCCATTCCGATGCCGGGCGTGACGATGGGCGACGCTGTTGCGTTCCTGAGCGAAGAAGCGAAGAAGCTGCCCGCGGGCTTCAGCTACGACTGGCAATCGGATGCGCGCCAGTTCACGCAGGAAGGCTCGGCGCTGGTGGTGGCCTTCGTGTTCGCGATCGTCGTGATCTACCTGGTGCTGGCCGCGCAGTACGAGAGCCTGCGCGATCCGCTCATCATTCTGATCAGCGTGCCGATGTCGATCTGCGGTGCACTCGTGCCGCTGGCGCTGGGCTTCGCGACCATCAACATCTACACGCAGATCGGGCTGGTGACGCTCATCGGGCTCATCAGCAAGCACGGCATCCTGATGGTGGAGTTCGCCAACGAGATCCAGGCGCGCGACAACCTGGAGCGCCGCCCCGCCATCGAGCAGGCCGCGCGCATCCGGCTGCGCCCGATTTTGATGACCACCGCCGCGATGGTGGTGGGCCTGGTGCCGCTCTTGTTCGCGAGCGGCGCGGGTGCCAACAGCCGCTTCAGCATCGGTCTGGTGATCGTCGTGGGCATGCTGGTGGGCACGCTCTTCACGCTCTTCGTGCTGCCCACGATGTACACGCTGCTGGCGCGCGACCACCGCACGGTGGGACGCTCTGAGCGCACCGCTGAGCTCGACGCGCTGGTCGAAGGAGCATGACCATGACAAGACTTTTCCTCAACACCGCACCCTTCGTGCTCAGTGCGTTGGTGCTGGCAGGCTGCGCGGTCGGGCCGACCTACACCGCGCCGTCGGACGCGCCCGTCGCCATCTCGGCGCCCGAGCGCTCGCTGTTCGCCAACGACGCGGTGCAGCGCGACTGGTGGCGCCAGCTCGACGATCCACAGCTCGATGCGCTGGTCGAACGCGCGCTCGCCGCCAACCACGACATCCGCATCGCCGAGGCGCGGCTGCTGGAAGCCCGCGCCTCGCAGACCGAGGCCGAACTGGACCGCCTGCCCGTCGTGACGGTGGGCGCGAGCAAGACGCGCGGCATCGCGCAGGGCAACAGCGGCGCGCAGCCCGACGCACGCGCACTCGCCCAGAGCAGCCGCGCGGGCTTCGATGCCTCGTGGGAGATCGACCTGTTCGGGCGCCTCAAGCGCCTCAACGAAGCAGCCACCGCACGCACAGAAGCCAGCGCGGCCGACCTCGAACAGGTGCGCATCGTGGCCGTGGCCGAACTGGCGCGCAACTACTACGAAATGCGCGGTGCCGAGCAGCGCCTGGCGGTGACGCGCCGCACGCTCGAAAGCCTGCGCAGCAGCCTGCTCGTGACCGAGGCGCAGGTGCAGACCGGCCGCGGGCTCGAAGGCGATCTCGCGAGCGCACAGGCCAACCTCGCGACCACCGAGAGCCAGTTGCCCACTTTCGAGACCACGCGCCGCCAAGCCGCATACCGCGTGGCGGTGCTGGCGGGCCTGCGTCCTGCAGAGCTCGATCCGATGCTGCGGCCGCAGCAGTTGCGCGTGCTCGACAAGCGCCTGCCCATCGGCGACGTTGGCGATCTGCTGCGGCGCCGGCCCGACGTGCTGCGCGCCGAGCGCGGCCTCGCGGCCAGCACGGCCGATGTGGGCGCGACGACGGCCGAGCTGTATCCGCGCTTCGACATCGGCGGCTTCCTCGGCTTCATCGCGCTGCGCGGTTCGGACCTCGGCAGTTCGTCCAGCCGCGCCTTCAGCGTGACGCCGGGCGTGAGTTGGCCTGCGTTCCGGCTGGGCTCGGTCAAGGCCCGCGTGCGCGGCGCCGAGGCGCGTGCCGAGGGCGACCGCGCGCTCTACGAACAGACCGTGCTGCGCGCCATCGAGGACGTGGAAAGCGCCCTCACCGGCTACGGCCAGAACCAGCAGCGCCTGCAGTCGCTGGTGCAGGCCGCGGCCCGCAGCGGCCGCGCGGCCGAACTGGCCGAAGTCCGCTACCGCGAGGGCGCCGCGCCCTACCTGAGCGTGCTCGATGCGCAACGTACATTGCTGCGTGCGCAGGACGCGGTGGCCGAGGCCGAAACCGCCTCGTACACCAGCCTCGTCGCGCTCTACAAGGCGCTGGGCGGCGGGTGGCAAGCACCCTCGGATTCGAAGGGAGGGCCGGCCGCCTGACAATCGGCCTAGCAAGAGCCCCACAAGAACCCACGAAACGTCCATGTCCGCCCCCATCGACGCCAAGCCCACCTGGATGCCGCACCAGCCGGCAGACCGCATCCTCTCCACGCTCAAGACCCGTGGCGCACTCGGCATTCCCGACATCGCCAAGGTGCTGGGCGTCACGGTGGAAGCGGTACGCCAGCAGATGGCCAAGCTGGAGACCGAAGGCCTGGTCGACGCGGAAAGCCGTCCTAGCGGACGCGGGCGGCCGACGCAGATCTGGCGCCTCACGGGCGAAGGCCACAAGCGCTTTCCCGACACGCACGCCGAGATGACGGTGCAGATGATCAGCGCCGTGATCAGCGTGTTCGGCGAGAAGGGCATGGACCAGCTGATCGGCGCGCGCGAGAACGCGATGCGCGCCACCTACACCGAGGCGATGCGCGGCGCGCGCAGCCTCAAGACACGGCTGGAGCGGCTGGCCGAGATTCGCAGCCGCGAAGGCTACATGGCCGAGTTCCGGCCCGAGGGCGATGGTTTTCTCTTCATCGAGAACCACTGCCCCATCTGCACCGCGGCGCAGGCCTGCACCGGTTTTTGCCGCAGCGAACTGCAACTCTTCGACGAAGTGCTGGGGCCCGAGGTGACCGTCAGCCGCGTCGAGCATGTGCTCGCGGGTGCGCGGCGCTGCGCCTACCAAGTAAGCCCGAAGCCCCGCGACTGACTGAACACCGAACAACGATTTACCCACAACCGACCGAAAAGGAACCACGATGGAACACAAGCTCCCACCCCTGCCCTACGCCCTGGACGCGCTGGCACCCGAGTACTCGCAAGAGACGCTCGAATACCACTATGGCAAGCATCACAACGCCTACGTGGTGAACCTCAACAACCTGCAGAAGGGCACCGAGTTCGAAGCCCTCACGCTGGAAGAAATCATCAAGAAGGCCAGCGGCGGCATCTACAACAACGCTGCGCAGATCTGGAACCACACCTTCTTCTGGAACTGCATGAAGCCCCAAGGCGGCGGTGCCCCCACCGGCGCGCTGGCCAAGGCCATCGATGCGAAGTGGGGCAGCTACGACGCCTTCAAGGAAGCCTTCGTGAAGTCCGCCGTTGGCAACTTCGGTTCGGGCTGGACGTGGCTCGTGAAGAAGGCCGACGGTTCGGTGGACATCGTGAACACCGGCGCCGCCGGCACGCCGCTGACGACCGCTGACACGGCCCTGCTGACCGTGGACGTTTGGGAACACGCCTACTACATCGACTATCGCAACCTGCGCCCCAAGTTCGTCGAGACCTTCCTGGCCAAGCTCGTGAACTGGGACTTCGCGGCGAAGAACTTCGGTTGAGACTTCAGCTGATCGATCAGCCGTTGATCAGGTTCAGGATGTTCCCGTCCGGGTCCTTGAACCACGCGACCTTCATGCCGCCCATGACATGGAGGTCGCCTTCGAGCTTCGTATCGGGCATGTCGTAGTGCTCGAAGCGCACGCCCTTGGCCTTGAGCGCCGCGGCGAGGCGCTCGATGTCCGAGCCGACCTGCCAGGTCACGGCCGTCGCCTGGTTGGTGCCGGCGAATTCGGAGCGGTACACGTTGATGCGCGTGTTGCCGCTGCGGTAGACGACGACTTCGTCGCCCTCCGCGTCGACTTGCGAAAGGCCCAGCGTGTCTTCGTAGAAGCGGCGGGCCACCGCGAGGTCTTTCACCGCGAGGTTGGGCGCTGCATCGATGTTTCCGAGCATGGTTGTCTCTCCTTGGTATGGATCGACATGTCATGTTCGGCGCCGAAACTGCCCTGTCAAGTCGCCGCCGTCTGATACGGGGCCCATCGCAAACCACGAAAACACCATCGCGGCGCTTGCGGCACACTGCACCCTCGGTGCAGTGAGGCCAAAAGACCTCCATCGTCGCCACAGCTGCAACCCCGATCCGTCCAGACCAAGAGACAAACCCATGATCCGCAAACTCACCCGCACGCTGGCCCTTGCGCTGGCGCTTCCCCTGGCCTTTGCCGCCGTCGCCGTGCATGCGCAAAGCTACCCCGCCAAGCCCATCCGCATGATCGTGCCGTTCCCGCCCGGCGGCGGCACCGACATCCTGGCGCGCTTGGTCGCGCAGAAGCTCACCGAGGCCAACCACTGGACCGTGGTGCCCGACAACCGCGGCGGCGCCGGCGGCACCATCGGCATCGCCGAGGCCGCGCGCGCCGCGCCCACGGGCTACGACATCGTGATGGGCCAGAAGGACAACATGGTCGTGGCGCCCTGGCTCTACAAGAACCTGAGCTACAACCCGGTGAAGGACCTCACGGCCGTGGCCCATGTGGCCTACACGCCGGTGGTGATCGTCACGCAGGCCAACTCGAAGTTCAAGACGCTCGACGACGTGGTGAAGGCTGCGCGCGCCGCGCCCGACACCGTCACCTACGGCTCGCCCGGCAACGGCACCACCATCCACCTGGCCGGCGAGATCTTCAACAGCGCCGCCAAGATCAAGATGCGCCACGTGCCCTACAAGGGCTCCAACGCGGCCATGATGGATGTGCTCGCGGGCAACGTCGACCTGATGGTGTCGTCGGTGCCCTCGGCACTGGCGCAGATCAAGGCCGGCAAGCTGCGTCCGCTCGCCGTGACCTCGGCCAAGCGCAGCACCTCGCTGCCCGAGACGCCCACCGTCGCCGAGCTCGGCTACAAGGGCTTCGACGTGAGCACCTGGTATGGCGTCTTCGTGCCCGCCGGCACGCCCAAGGACATCGTCGCCACGCTCAACACCGAGATCAACAAGCTCCTGGCCACGCCCGAAATGAAGGCCGCGATCATCGCCCAGGGCGCGGAACCGGAAAGCATGACGCCCGACCACTTCGGCACGCTGCTGAAGACCGACTACGAGAAGTGGAAGGGCATCGTGCAAGCCTCGGGCGCGACCATCGAATAAGCCTCGCAGTCGCAGAATGGTGTCTCCACAACGGGCCGCGACGACGGCATGGAGACACCGATGGCATTTCTTCGCGAGAACTCACGCACCCTGCTGCTGAAGACAACCGCCCTGGCAGCGGTTGCCGCGTTCCTCCAGGGCTGCGCGCAAACACCGGCGCAGCAACAACAACCTCCTTCGGAAGCCACCGTGGCCGCGCACGTCGCCGCGGCCACGCGCACGGCCGGCACCGACCTCCTGCCGTTCCTGTCGCTGTGCAAACCCGCGCCCGCCGCACAGCCGCCGCAGGCCGAGCTCGACAAGGGCCTGAAGGCGCTCATCGACAAGCCTGCGCCGCCGCCGGGCAAGGCCTTCGACAACCTCTACTTCGTGGGTGCGGACTGGGTGAGCGCCTGGGCGATCAAGACCTCGGACGGCATCATCCTCATCGATGCGCTCAACAACCAGATGGAAGCCGCCGCGCTCATCGAGGGCGGCATGCGCCGGCTCGGCCTCGACCCGGCCCAGATCAAGTACGTGGTCGTCACGCACGGCCACGGCGACCACTACGGCGGCGCGCCCTACCTTGCGCAGAAGTACCGCGCCCGCGTGGTGATGAGCGAGGCCGACTGGACGATGACCGAGACGAAGCTCGAGTTCGCGACGCCGATCTGGGGCGCGCCGCCCAAGCGCGGCGCGGGCGACGTTTCGGTGAAAGACGGCGACCGCCTCACGCTGGGCGACACCACCCTCACGCTCTACATCACGCCGGGCCACACCATGGGCACGATCTCGCCGGTGTTCGACGTGACTTCAAATGGCCGGAAGCACCGCGCGATGCTCTGGGGCGGCACCGCCTTCAACTTCGGCAAGAACCTGCCGCGGCTGGAGAGCTACATCGGCGCCACGCGGCGCATGGACACCGTGGTGAAGGCGCAGAACGTCGATGTGCTGCTGTCGAACCACTCGGCCATGGACAGTTCGCAGACCCGCCTGGCGGCGCTGCGGCAGCAGCCGGCGAACGGGGCCAATCCGTTCGTGATCGGCACGCCCGCGGTGTCGCGCGCGTTGAACGTGATGGGGGAGTGCGCAGAGGCGCAGCGGGATCGGTTCGCGATGCAGTGATACTGTCTTGCTCCTTCCTCCTCTGGGGGAAGGTTGGGATGGGGGCATGCGGCGGTCAATGCGCCGTCGACGCTCGATGCGCCGCTTGCCTCCACCCCTGCCCTCCCCCAGCGGGGGAGGGCGAAATACCGGGGTTCAGTCCGGTACGAACTTGGTGTTGAAGATGTCCACGTCCGAAGCCAATTCGAACGTCGCCACCTGCCCCATCTTCCCGTCGCTCATCCTGCATGCCGAGAACAGGCTGTAGCGCCCTTTGAAGTAGAACTCGTCCATCACGATCAGCGCGTACGGGTACGGCACGAATACCTGGTGTTCGAAGACGATGCGGTGCACGTTCCTCGGCGAGGGAAAGAGCTTGTACTCGAGGGTGTCGATCGACTTTGCGGTGGCCATGGCGTGTTCGCTTTCTTCTTTCTTCCGGGCGTTCAGGTCGGGTCGCGCACGTCGGCCACGGGGTTCGCGCCGAAGTCTTCGCGCGCCAGGTACTTGAGCACCTTGGCGGCGGCGCTCGCGGGGCTGTCGAGGCGGCCTTCTTCCTTCATGCTCACGAAGCGCGTGCGGTCCGGAAAGTTCTCGGCCGATGCGCCGCGCAGTTGCACCTGCATGTCGGTATCGATGATGCCCGGCGCGAGCGAGACGATGCGCGCGCCGTTCGGTGTGCCCGCTTCCTCGAGCGCCACGGCCTGCGAGAAACGGTCCATGCCGGCCTTGGCTGCGCAGTAAGGCGCCTGGCTGCCCATCGCGTTGCGGCCGAGGCCAGACGAGATGTTCAGCACCTTGCGCGCGCCGCGCCATTCGCGCGTGGCACCGAGAAACGCGGCAGTCAGCAGCATCGGCGCTTCGAGGCCGATGCGCAGCGCCTGTGCCAGCTCGGCCGGCACGGCGCTCGCGAGCGGCGCCGGGTTGCCGACCGTGCCGGCGTTGTTGATGAGGGTCACGCTGTCGAAGCGCTGTGCATCCAAGGTCTTGAGCCAGGCCGACACGCGGGCCGATGCGGCGACCGGGTCGGACAGGTCCTGCTCCCATTGAACGAGTTCGGCGCCGGCGGCCTTGGCCACGTCGGCCAGTTGCGCATCTTGCTTGCGCGAAATGCCGAGCACCGTGTGGCCGGCCTGCAGCAACTGCTCGGCCATGGCACGGCCCAGGCCGCGCGAGGCGCCGGTGATCAGGGTGAGGTGAGAAGCAGTCATCGGGAAAGTCTTTCTTGAACGAAGGCGGGGAGAGGCCGGGAGGTTAAGGGGTATCGAGAGGCCTTGCGGCTCAACCGGTACGGAACTGTTTGCGCAGGAAGGCGCCGTGCCGCGCGATGTGCTGCAGTTGCGCGGGCGCGATGGTGCCGCCGAGGTCGACTTCATCCGCGCCGTTGAGCACCGCGTTGGCGTTCGTCATTGCACGCGCGACGACTTCTTCTTCGCTCACGCCGAGCTGCGCCGCGAGGTCGAGCGCCACGCGGCGGATCGCACGCTGCGAGAGCATCCACATCGCGCCGAAACGATCCCAGGCGAGCGCGGCTTCCTCGGCCTTCTCGCGGTCGCCGAGGATCTCGCTGAGCGGCTTGGCCAGGATCGCATCGAGCGCATCGATCTTCTCGGTCAGCGTCTCGTTGCGCGCGATGGCTTCTTCGAGCGTCGGGCCGGTGTCTGCGGCTTTCGCCTTCGTCGTTTCGGGCGGTGGAATGAAGGCCGCTTCCGCGTTCGCGGGCACGACCTGGAGCTGGTCTTTGAGGGTCATGAGGTTTCCGTTTCCGCCGAGGCGTTCTTCTTGTTCGACATCGCGGTCGCGCGCAGGCCCGGCAGATCGAGCACGCGCAACCCGCCGTATTCCACGCGGATCAGCCCCTGCGCCGAGAGCCCATTGAGCGCCTCGTTCACGCGCTGGCGCGACAAGCCGACGAGGTACGCGAGTTCCTGCTGGGTGATGCGCAACACCTCGCCCACGCCCGGATACAGCACCGGGTTGAACAGCGACACCAGGTTGCGCGCCACGCGGGCGTCGGGGTTGTTGAGCCGGTCGATCTCCAGTGCGGCAATGAACTGGCCGAGCCGTTCGTTGAGCTGGTTCATCACGAAGCGGTTGAAGCCGATCGAGTGATCGAGCAGCCAATGGAAGCTCTCGATCGGCAGGCCCGCCACCACGCTGCGGCGCAGCGCCTGGATGTTGTAGCGGTAGGGCTCGCGCTTCATCACCGTGCCTTCGCCGAACCAGCCGCCGGGCGGAACGCCCGTGTAGGTGACCGAGCCGCCGTCGGCGTTGTCGTTGCTCATCTTCAAGAGGCCTTCGACCACGCCGAACCAGTAGGTGGGTGAGCGGCCGACGCGGCAGACGAGGTCGCCGGGCTCGGCCTCGCCCACCACCAGCGCGGCCTCGGCGCGGCGGCGTTCGGCGGGCGTGAGCGTGGGCAGCCAGGGGATGCCGTCGAGCTCCGCGGCATTGGCGGGACGCACGCGATCCTTGATCGAGTTGCCGAGCGAGCCGAGCGGGCTCTGGTTGAGGTTGCCGTGAGGCATCGGGAAACTCCGGGGAGTAGTGTCCCTAGGATTGTCGTCGGAACGACAACCGGGCGTCAAAGTGAAGCCTACGATCCGCCCACTGTGCAAACAAACGACCCCACCTTCCCCCGGCTGCTGCTCGCGCATGCCCAGGCCCAACCCGAGTCGCCCGCCGTGCGCGAGAAAGACCTCGGCATCTGGCAGACCTGGAACTGGAACGCCGTGGCAGAGGAGGTGCGCGAGATGGCCTGCGGCCTCGCGAGCCTCGGCTTCAAGCCCTTCGACAACCTCGCCATCGTGGGCGCCAACCGGCCGCACCTGTACATGGCGGTGGTCGCCGCGCAGAGCCTGCGCGGCGTGCCGGTGCCGCTCTACCAGGACGCGGTGGCGAGCGAAATGGTCTTCATGCTGCAGGACGCAGCCATCGACTTCGTGATCGTCGAAGACCAGGAGCAGGTCGACAAGCTGCTCGAGTGCCGCGAGCTGCAGAAGGACCAGCAGCACGGCATCCGCCACATCATCTACGACGACCCCAAGGGCCTGCGCCACTACGACCAGCCCGGGCTCATGAGCTACGAGGAGCTGCGCGCGCTGGGCCGCGAGTTCGACAAGGCCAACGTCGGCTACTACGACCGCGCGGTGGCAAGCGGCGAAGCGACCGACGTCGGCGTGATCCTCTACACCTCGGGCACCACCGGCCGCCCCAAGGGCGTGTGCCAGACGCATGCGAGCTTCATCGCGGCGGGCCGCGGCGGCGTGGAGACCGACAGGCTCGGCCCCGGCGACAACATCATGAGCTACCTGCCGATGGCCTGGGTGGGCGACCACCTCTTCTCGGTGGCGCAGTGGCTGGTGGGCGGCTTCACGCTCAACTGCCCCGAGTCCGCCGAGACGGTGATGAACGACATGCGCGAGATCGGCCCGAGCTACTACTTCGGCCCGCCGCGCACCTTCGAAGGGCTGCTCACTGCAGTGTCGATCCGGATGGAAGATGCGGCCGCACCGAAGCGCTGGCTCTATGCGAAGTTCATGGCGCTCGCGCAGCGCGTGGGTGCAGACATCCTCAACGGTGCGCCGGTGAGCACGGGCGACCGGCTGATGTACGGCCTCGGCAACCTCTTGATCTACGGGCCGCTGCGCAATGTGCTGGGCATGAGCCGTATCCGCGTGGCGTACACGGCCGGCGCGGCCATCGGGCCCGACCTGTTCCGCTTCTACCGCTCCATCGGCGTGAACCTGAAGCAGTTCTACGGCCAGACCGAGACCTGCGCGTATGTGTGCCTGCAGCAGGACGGCAAAGTGAAGCTGCAGACCGTGGGCACCGCCGCACCGGGCATCGAACTGAAGATCGCCGAAGACGGCGAAGTGCTGGTGCGCGGCGTCTCGGTTCTCAAGGAGTACTACAAGCGCCCCGACGCCACCGCCGAGGTGCTCGATGCCAACGGCTACTTCCACACCGGCGATGCTGGCGTGCTCGACAGCGAAGGGCACCTGCGCATCATCGACCGCGCCAAGGATGTCGGCCGGCTCGTGAGCGGTGCGATCTTTGCGCCCAACTACATCGAGAACAAGCTCAAGTTCTTCCCGCAGATCAAGGAAGCCGTGTGCTTCGGCAATGGCCGCAACGAGGTCTGCGCGGCCATCAACATCGACTTCGAAGCGGTGGGCAACTGGGCCGAGCGCCGGGGCCTTGCCTATGGCGGCTACGTCGACCTGGCCGGCAAGCCCGAGGTGCTCGCGCTGATTGCCGAATGCATCGGCAAGGTCAACGCCGACCTCGCGAGCGAAGACGGCATGGGCGAGACGCAGATTGCGCGCTTCCTCGTGCTGCACAAGGAACTGGACCCCGACGACGACGAGCTGACCCGCACGCGCAAGGTGCGCCGCGGCTTCATCGCCGAGAAATACGCCGTGCTGGTCGATGCGCTCTATGGCGGCAAGACCGCGCAGTTCATCGAGACCCAGGTCAAGTTCGAGGACGGACGCACGGGGGTTGTCAGCGCCACGCTGAAGATCAACGAAGCCAAGACCTTCCCCATCGTGAAGGCCGCCGCATGAGCAACCGAAAGATCGGCGACGTCATCCTCGACGTCCAGAACATCAGCCTGAGCTTCGGCGGCGTGAAGGCGCTCACGGACATCAGCTTCAACGTGCGCGAGCACGAGGTGCGGGCCATCATCGGACCGAACGGCGCGGGCAAGAGCTCGATGCTGAACTGCATCAACGGCGTCTACTGGCCGCAGCAGGGCTCCATCACTTTCCGCGGCCAGACCTTCAAGCACATGAACTCGCGCCAGGTGGCCGAGATGGGCGTGGCGCGCACCTTCCAGAACCTGGCGCTCTTCAAGGGCATGAGCGTGCTCGACAACATCATGACGGGGCGCAACCTCAAGATGAAGAGCGGCCTGCTCGCACAGGCTTTCCGCTGGGGTCCGGCCGAACGCGAGGAGTTGCGGCACCGCGAGTTCGTCGAGCACATCATCGATTTCCTGGAGATCCAGGCGCACCGCAAGACGCCGGTGGGCCGCCTGCCCTACGGCCTGCAGAAGCGCGTGGACCTCGGCCGCGCGCTCGCGATGGAGCCGCAGGTGCTCTTGCTCGACGAGCCGATGGCGGGCATGAACGTCGAGGAGAAGCAGGACATGAGCCGCTTCATCCTCGATGTGAACGACGAGTTCGGCGCGACCATCGTCTTGATCGAGCACGACATGGGCGTGGTGATGGACATCTCCGACCGCGTGGTGGTGCTGGACTACGGCAAGAAGATCGGCGACGGCACGCCGGATGAAGTTCGGAACAACGAAGACGTGATTCGGGCGTACCTGGGTGTGGAGCACTGACATGACACCGCACGACGGCCTCCTGTCTTGCTCCCTCTCCCGCTTGCGGGAGAGGGCTGGGGTGAGGGCTGACGGCCTGACCACCCACAGCGGCCTTGCCAAGGCCGCTTACCCTCACCCCAACCCTTTCCCGCAGGCGGGAGAGGGAGAAAGAAACTGACATGGGCTTTTTCCTCGAAACCCTGTTCGGCGGCCTCATGGTCGGCATGCTCTATTCGCTGATCGCCATCGGCTTCGTGCTGATCTACAAGGCCTCGGGCGTCTTCAACTTCGCGCAGGGTGCGATGGTGCTGTTCGCGGCACTCGCCATGGCGCGGTTCTCCGAATGGTTCCCGCTGTGGTTCGGCTTCCAGAGCCTCATCCTCGCGAACATCCTGGCCTTCATCGCGGCAATGGCGGTGATGGTCGTGGTGGCCTGGCTCATCGAACGGCTCGCGCTCAGCAAGCTGGTGAACCAGGAGGGCATCACGCTCCTGATGGCCACGCTGGGCATCGCCTACTTCCTCGATGGCGTGGGCCAGACGATCTTCGGCAACGACATCTACAAGATCGACGTGGGCATGCCCAAGGAACCGCTGATGGTGCTCGAAGGCACCTTCCCCGGTGGCCTGCTGCTGAGCCAGGAAGACCTGGTGGCCGCAGCGGTGTCGGCAGCGCTCGTGGTGGTGCTGGCCATCTTCTTCCAGAAAACCGCCACCGGCCGGGCGCTGCGCGCAGTGGCCGACGACCACCAGGCCGCGCAGTCCATCGGCATTCCGCTCAAGCGCATCTGGGTGATCGTGTGGTCGGTGGCCGGCTTCTCGGCACTGGTGGCCGGGATCATCTGGGGCTCCAAGCTCGGCGTGCAGTTTTCCCTCTCGCTGGTGGCGCTGAAGGCGCTGCCGGTGGTGATCCTCGGCGGACTCACCTCGATTCCGGGCGCGATCATCGGCGGCCTCTTGATCGGCGTGGGCGAGAAGCTGTCTGAAATCTATCTCGGCCCCATGCTCGGTGGCGGCATCGAGATCTGGTTCGCCTACGTGTTGGCGTTGGTCTTCCTGCTGGTTCGGCCCCAGGGCTTGTTCGGCGAAAAAATCATTGATCGGGTCTGAGCCATGTTCTATAGAGAAAACGGCCAGTTCAAGTCGAGCTACAGGGCCGATCAACAGATCCTGCCCATCGCTCAGGACCGCATCGCGATGCTGGTGCTGCTGCTCGTGGCGTTCATCGTCGTGCCGCTGGGCGTGTCCGACTACTGGATGCGCGCCATCCTCACGCCCTTTTTGATCCTGTCGCTCGCAGCGCTCGGCCTCAACATCCTGGTCGGCTATTGCGGACAGATCTCGCTGGGCACCGGCGCCTTCATGGCAGTGGGGGCGTACGCGGCCTACAACTTCCAGGTGCGCATCGACGGCATGCCGCTCATCGCCTCGCTGCTGCTGGGGGGCCTCTGCGCGACGGTGATCGGCGTGCTGTTCGGCATTCCGAGCCTGCGCATCAAGGGCCTGTACCTCGCGGTGGCCACGCTGGCCGCGCAGTTCTTCACCGACTGGGCGTTCCTGCGCATCCAGTGGTTCACCAACAACTCGTCCTCGGGTTCGGTGAGCGTGGCGGGGCTCAACGTGTTCGGCGTGCCGATCGAGTCGCCGGTGCAGAAGTATTTGTTCTGCCTCATCTTCGTGGTGGTGTTCGCGCTGCTGGCAAAGAACCTGGTGCGCAGCGCCATCGGCCGCGAGTGGATGGCGATGCGCGACATGGACGTGGCCGCCGCGGTGATCGGCATCCGCCCGGTGTACGCCAAGCTCACGGCCTTTGCGGTGAGCAGCTTCATCGTCGGCGTGGCGGGCGCGCTGTGGGGCTTCATTCACCTGGGTGCGTGGGAACCGGCGGCGTTCAGCATCGACCGCTCGTTCCAGCTGCTGTTCATGGTGATCATCGGCGGGCTCGGCTCGATCATGGGCAGCTTCTTCGGCGCCGCATTCATCGTGCTCTTGCCGCTCTTTCTGAACCAGCTGCCCGCGTGGCTGGGCTTCTCGATTTCGACCGCGCTGGCCTCGCACCTGGAGACCATGATCTTCGGCGCGCTGATCGTGTTCTTCCTGATCGTCGAGCCGCACGGCCTCGCGCGGCTGTGGTCCACGGCCAAGGAGAAGTTGCGGCTCTGGCCCTTCCCGCACTGACAACGCATTTCGAGAGTTCCGTTCGTTCGTTCGTTCGTAAAAACCGGCACCGAGGTGCCCACAAAAGGAGACAGGCATGAAACTGAAATCGCTCGCTCTGACCGCCGCCCTGGTGGCCAGCACCCTCGGCGCCATGCTCGCGCCATCGCTCGCACAGGCGCAGGCCAAGGAGCAGTTCTTCCCGCTCCTGGTGTATCGCACCGGCCCCTATGCGCCCAACGGCACGCCATGGGCCAACGGCAAGCAGGACTACATCAAGTACGTCAACGCCACCGGCGGCATGAACGGCGTGAAGATCGCCTATGAAGAGTGCGAGACCGGCTACGCCACCGACAAGGGCGTGGAATGCTACGAACGCCTGAAGGGCCGCCCGGGCGTCGCGCTGTTCGATCCGCAAGCCACCGGCATCACCTTCGCGCTGACCGACAAGGTGCCCAACGACAAGATCCCGCTCATCACGCTGGGCTACGGCCTCTCGGCCTCGCAGGACGGCGGCGTGTTCAAGTGGAACTTCCCGCTGATGGGCAGCTACTGGACCGCGGCCGACATCCTGATCCAGCACATCGGCAAAAAAGAAGGCGGCATGGACAAGCTCAAGGGCAAGAAGATCGCCCTCGTCTATCACGACTCGCCGTTCGGCAAGGAGCCGATTCCGCTCCTGCAGGAACGCGCCAAGCAAAACGGCTTCGAGCTCTCGCTGATTCCGGTGACCGCGCCCGGCGTGGAACAGAAGTCGGCCTGGCTGCAGGTGCGCCAGTCGCGGCCCGACTTCGTGCTGCTGTGGGGCTGGGGCGTGATGAACTCCACCGCCCTGAAGGAAGCCGTGGCCACGGGTTACCCGCGCGAGAAGATGTACGGCGTGTGGTGGGCCGGCGCCGAACCCGACGTGAAGGACGTGGGCGCCAACGCCAAGGGCTACAACGCGCTCGCGCTCAACACCTCGGGCACGCAGCCCAAGGTGATCCAGGAGATCCTGAAGCAGGTGCACGACAAGGGCCAGGGCACGGGTCCGAAGGACGAAGTGGGCTCGGTGCTCTACACGCGCGGCGTGATCATCCAGATGCTGACCATCGAGGCCGTCAAGCGCGCACAGGAACGCTTCGGCAAGGGCAAGGTCATGACCGGCGAGCAAGTGCGCTGGGGCATGGAAAACCTCGCGCTCGACCAGAAGAAGCTCGACGCACTGGGCTTCTCGGGCGTGATGCGTCCGGTGAGCACCTCGTGCCAGGACCACATGGGCTCGACCTGGGCGCGCGTCCATACCTGGGACGGTGCCAAGTGGGGCGGCATGTCCGACTGGTATGAAGCCGACGAACAGATCATCAAGCCGATGGTGAAGGCCGCCGCCGACAAGTACGCCGGCGAGAAGAAGCTGACGCGCCGCGAAGCGGCCGACTGCCAGTCCTGATGCACTGACACCCAAAGAAAGTGCGGTGGCGGCTCGCAAGAGCCGCCATTCGCAAGGACGGCAGCCTCTGCTGTCCTTGCGAATGCTTCGGACCACACCATGAGCGAACCCAAAATCCTTCTCAACGTCAACGGCATCGAGGTTATCTACAACCACGTGATCCTCGTGCTCAAGGGCGTCTCGCTCACCGTGCCCGAAGGCGGCATCGTGGCGCTGCTCGGCGGCAACGGCGCGGGCAAGACGACCACGCTGCGCGCGGTGAGCAACCTGCTTGCGGGCGAGCGCGGCGCGGTGACCAAGGGCACGATCGAGCTGCGCGGCGACCGCATCGAGGCGCTGTCGCCGGCCGAGCTGGTCAAGCGCGGGCTCATCCAGGTGATGGAGGGCCGCCACTGCTTCGCGCACTTGACGATCGAAGAAAACCTGATGACCGGCGCCTACACGCGCACCGACGGCAAGGCCGCGGTGCAGCAGACGCTGGACAAGGTGTACGCGTATTTCCCGCGCCTGAAGACACGCCGCACCTCGCAGGCGGCCTACACCTCGGGCGGCGAGCAGCAGATGTGCGCCATCGGCCGCGCGCTGATGGCCAACCCGACGATGGTGCTGCTCGATGAACCTTCGATGGGCCTCGCGCCGCAGATCGTGGAAGAGGTGTTCGAGATCGTGAAAGACCTCAACACCAAGGAACACGTGACCTTCCTTTTGGCCGAGCAGAACACCAACATGGCGCTGCGCTACGCCGACTACGGCTACATCCTGGAGAACGGCCGCATCGTGATGGACGGCGAGGCGAAGAGCCTCCGCGAGAACGAGGACGTGAAGGAGTTCTACCTTGGCGTCGGCGGCGCGGACCGCAAGAGCTTTCGCGATGTGAAGAGCTACAAGCGGCGCAAAAGGTGGCTGGCTTGACGGTTTTGTCTTGTTCCCTCTCCCGCTTGCGGGAGAGGGTCAGGGTGAGGGCATCGGCCTTTGCACAGACACAGCCTCCGCCATCATCGCCGACCCTCACCCCAGCCCTCTCCCGCTTGCGGGAGAGGGAGCAAGACCGAACCGAAAGATAAAGGGTACGGACATGACCGACCACTACGACAAGCTAGAGATCCGTGACCCCGCCGAACGCGAGCGCGACCTGCTCGCCGCATTGCCGAAACAGATCGCGCAGGCGCAGACAGCCACGTCCGCGTTCAAGAAGATCCTCGACGGCGTGAAGCCCGCGGACATCACGACGCGCCAGGCGCTCGAGCAACTGCCGGTCACGCGCAAATCGGAATTGCTCGAGTTGCAGAAGCAACGCCGGGCCGACGATCCTTTCGGCGGCTTCGCATCGATCGTGCGCGGGCCTCGCATGCCGCGCGTGTTCGCGAGCCCCGGCACCATCTACGAACCCGAGGGCGAAGCGCGCGACTACTGGCGCACGGCGCGCGCGCTGCATGCGGCCGGCTTTCGGAGCGGCGACCTCATCCACAACAGCTTCAGCTATCACATGACGCCGGCCGGCTCCATCATGGAAACCGGCGCGCACGCCCTGGGCTGCACCGTGTTCGCGGGCGGCACCGGCCAGACCGAGCAGCAGCTCGAAGCCATTGCCGACCTGAAGCCTGAAGGCTATGCGGGCACGCCGAGCTTCCTGAAGATATTGCTGGAGAAGGCCGAGGAGAAAGGCCAGAAGCTGCCCTTCACCAAGGCGCTCGTGTCCGGCGAAGCCTTTCCGCCGAGCCTGCACGACTGGATCGCCGCGCACGGCGTGAAGGGCACGCAGTGCTACGCCACGGCCGACCTCGGCCTCATCGCGTACGAGACCAGCGCACGCGAAGGCCTGGTGATCGACGAGGGCGTGCTGGTGGAGATCGTGCGCCCCGGCACGGGCGACCCGGTACCCGATGGCGAGGTGGGCGAGATCGTCGTCACCAGCTTCAACCCCGACTACCCACTGGTGCGCTTCGGCACCGGCGACCTCTCGGCCGTGCTCGCGGGCACCTGCCCCACCGGCCGCACCAACAAGCGCATCAAGGGCTGGATGGGTCGCGCCGACCAGACGACCAAGGTGCGTGGCATGTTCGTGCACCCGTCGCAGGTGGCGGAGATCGCGCGGCGCTTTCCGGAGATCCAGCGCGCGCGCCTTGTGGTGTCGGGCGAGATGGGCGACGACCAGATGACGTTCAAGCTCGAATGCGCAGGCGCGCCGGACGGGCTCGATGCGCGCATTGCCGAT
The DNA here is from genome assembly GCF_000184745.1 of Variovorax paradoxus EPS. Classification (NCBI taxonomy): domain Bacteria; kingdom Pseudomonadati; phylum Pseudomonadota; class Betaproteobacteria; order Burkholderiales; family Comamonadaceae; genus Variovorax; species Variovorax paradoxus. Next base: position 6,209,653 of record NC_014931.1, read on the forward strand.
GCGGTGCGCGAGGTGACCAAGCTGCGCGGCACCATCGAGCTGGTGGCACCGGGGACGCTGCCGAACGACGGCAAGGTGATCGAGGACGCGCGCAGCTACAAGTAGCTACTGCACACACGGCTTTATCGCAATCACTGACTTGAGATCTGGTTGTTAGATGGACGCTGCCTCCGTTGGGCGTCATTGATCGCCTCATATCGCCGCCAGCGCCACATGATTGTGCAGTCCGTCACATCACCCGCTCTGCAATAGTTGCCTGATTCTTTCCCTCCGTTTTTGGCGGCGGTGAGCTTCCCATAATCCGCGTCCCTGCATCTGATCGTGGGCGCGGGCTATGGGAGAGAACACATGTCCGCACACAGTGCTGCGCCAATGCGCACGCTCGACATCAGCAGCATCGCCATTCCGTTGATCCTGGGCCGTCCGGCATTGGAGCCGGTGCACCTTTCAGGGCACGAAGGGCTCAACAGCCTGTTCGAGTACGGGCTGCTGCTCAAGACGCCCGATGTCCTGAACCTTGGCGCCAGCGGTGCGATGGACTTCGATCTGGACAGCTTCATCGGGCGCGAGATCACTTGCTCGATCCAGCTCGACGGTGCGGGCCGGTTCCTTCCCGGCGCTTCGGGGGAGTCGGTCGACCACATCGGCGCAGGCGTGCGCCAGATCAACGCGCTCATCACAGACGCGGAAGTCTGGGGCGAAGAGGGACGGCACGTCCAGTACAGGCTCACGTTGCGCCCCTGGCTGTACCGCGCAACCCTCACCACCAATTGCAGGATCTTCCAGAACAAGAATGTTGTTCAGATCCTCGATGAGCTTCTTTCCGACTACACCTTTCCTGTCGACAAGCGCCTCATCGAGACCTATCCGGAGCGCGACTACCAAGTCCAGTACAACGAGAGCGACTTCGAATTCTTCGAGCGCCTGTGCCAGGAGGTTGGTGTCAGTTATTTTTTTCGGCACAGCGAAGGCAAGCACCACCTGGTTCTCATCGACAACATGGGTGCATACAAGAAGAACGACAGCACGGCCTACCAGGAAGTCGAGTACCACGCGCCCGGCTGGAAGGTGGATGCGGAGTACGTCAGCAGCTTTGTTCCGCACCACCACCTGACCAGCGGCAGGTACACCAGCCGCGAGTACGACTACACACGCCCCCGGGCCGACCTGAGCCAGAGCCGCAAAGACCCGAGAGCGACGGGCCAGGCCGACGGCGAGGTGTACCAATGGCATGAAGGCAGTGCCGCCGGCAGCCACTACGCACAGCCCAGAGCCGGCAGTGCCGAGGCGAACGATCCCCACGGCGAAGGCGACCAGTTGGCGCTTCTTCGCATGGAGGCCCTGCGCACCCATGGCGCCAGGGCGCGGGCCAGCGGTAATTTGCGCGGCATGGTGCCCGGTTGCAGTTTCGAGCTTCAGAAGCATCCACGCCGGAAAGCCAATGCCGAGTACCTGATCCTGGACACCCGCTTCCTGATCGAAGACGTCGCGCAGGACAGCCAGATCGGCGATGCGGCTCCCGATCGCAAGCAGCAATGGAAAGTGGAGGTCGACTTCACCGCGCATCCGATGATCGAGCCGCTGCGCCCAATCCCGAGCCGGGCAAAACCCTTCACCCGAGGCCCTCAATCCGCGCTGGTCGTGGGCCCCGCCGGCCAGAACATCTGGACCGATGCGTTGGGGCGCATCAAGGTGCAGTTCCCCTGGGACCGCATCGGCCAGAAGAACCAGCACAGCACCTGCTGGATTCGAATGTCCAGCCCGTGGGCGGGCAACCAGTTGGGCGGTATCCAGCTCCCGCGCATCGGCCAGGAGGTCATCATCGACTTCATCGGCGGGGACCCGGATCTGCCGATTTGCACGGGGCGGGCCTACAACCAAGCGAACCTGCCGCCGTGGGCGCTGCCGGGTCAGCAAGCGTTATCGGGTTTCAGGAGTCGCGAGCTGGCCGAGGAAGGTGGCAATAGCACAGCGGGGCGCAGCAACCACTTAGCGATGGACGACACGGCCGGAAAGATCCAGGTTCAGCTCAAGAGCGACCATCAGCACAGTCAGTTGAGCCTTGGGCACATCACGCGAATCGAAGACAACGCGGGGCGCAAGGACGATCGGGGCGAAGGGTTTGAACTGCGCACGGACGGGCACGGTGTTCTGCGGGCACAAAACGGAATGCTCATCACCACCGAAGCGCGTGGCAATGCCGTACGCCATGTCAAGGACATGGGGGAGACCGTGCAGCGCCTGACGCTCGCGCGCGAACAGCATGAGAACCTGGCAGAAGCGGCCCAGCAGGCCAAGGCCCAAGACGACGGCGTGGACCAAAGCGATGTGGCGAGCGCGCTCAAGACGCAGAACGACGTCATTCGTGGCCTCCACTCGGCAGACACCGGCACCTTTCCCGAATTGCAAGAGCCTCATCTGGTCTTGGCCAGTCCTGCAGGTATCGAAGTCACCACCGGCGGCAGCACCCACATTGCGAGCGAAGAACACATCGCGCTCACCAGCGGCAAGCACCTCAGCCTCAGCACCATGGGCAGCCTGTTGGCCAGCGCGAAGGAAGCCATTCGGCTGTTTGCCTTCAACGCGGGCATGCGGCTGGTGGCGGCCAATGCCGACATCGACATCACGGCACTGAAGAACAGCCTCAATCTGCTGGCCAAGCTCAACATCACACTGACTGCCAACAAGATCACCATCACCGCGAAAGAAGAGGTGCAGATCAACGGCGGCACCAGCTACAGCCGTTGGAGCAGCGCGGGCATCGAGCATGGCACGCAGGGGCTCTGGCGCGAACACGCCAGCATCCACAGCACGGTGGGCCCCAAGAGCCTGCCTCTGCCGGACATCAAATTTCCGGAGCCCATCTGCAAGGAATGCCTGCGCAAGGCTTTGGCTGCCGGCGTACCTTTTGGAAAGCGCTGATGAACCGCACCTACCTTCAAGACGATCTTCCCTCGGCCACTCTGACTGCAGTAACGGCGTGGAGCGATGGCCTGGATGCGCAGGGGCAGACTTCCGACACACTGCAGGTGCTGGTGGACGGCGCGATCCTGGAAAGCGACGGCCTCCAACAGATGCGCAGTGTCTATGGTCCCGCCGTCCATGCGTTCGATGGCACCCCACTGGCCGACTACGAAGAGCTGGGGCTTTTTCTGTGGCGCTGGCGTGAACTGCTCGCCATCGACGGACTCGAGACTTTGCGCAAAGCCGTGGCGGAAAAACCCTGCGTGAGCTTCGTGCGCAGTTCGACAACCTTGCCCACGCTATGCGCCACGCTTGCATGGCTGGCCGCCGCAGAAACGTCGGATGGCATGCCGCTCTACCTGCGCATCGGCGATACACGCGTACTCGGCAGCTTCTTGCCACATGTGCGGCCGGCACAGGAAGCGCGCTTGCACGCCGCGCTGCACGCGTGGGCCTGGCCCGGCCGGAACGGCCGCTTGCAAGGCATAGAGACAGAGGCTATGCCGACAGCGCAGTTAGCCGCGCCCACCCTGGTGCTGGACGACGCCCAATACGCGGCGCTGCTCGACGAGGCCGAAGCCGACATGCTGCACGCCGGCATGAAATCTGTGGAAGCTGGATGGACCGATGAGCGCAGCGGGTCTGAACTGCATCGATGGCTGAAGGCCATGTCGCAAAAAATGGGGGCACTGGGCATCCATCGTCAAAAAGACCAATGGGCCTTCGTCTCCCTCGCATTGCGCGCCCCGGACGGATTCGAGGCGCTGCCCGAGCTGGGAGAAAGCTGGTTGCGCGTGCGCAGCGGCACCGCAGCGCTGCACGATGAAATCTCTCGTTGGGATTCCGCCCAATGGCAAGCGCTCAAACGCCTTGCAACCGAGAAAGCGGCGGCGAGCGCGGCTCCATCCAAAGGATTCCGATGATTCACCTGTACCGCGTCTTCGCATCGGCCTGCATGCTTCCATCCGCCATTTCGAAATTCCGGGGGATAGGCATTCGCTTGTTGTACCGATGGCTCGGTGCGTCTGTCATGTTGGCGGTCGCATTGGGTCTCGCCGCCTGCGAACCTTCGGTTGCGAAACCGATGACTGTGGGTATCACGGGCTACAACTTCACGGCCGAGGGCGTGCAGGAGTACTACGTCAACGGCATGCGCGGCTCCAATCTGCCGCCGTATGGCGGTGGTGGATCGACGTCGTGCTGTGTATCGCTGCCCGCGAAGTGGACGCCGGAGCTCACGGTCAAGGTAAGTTGGACGATGGGCCATTGGACGACGCCCTACGAAAGTCGCAAGCATTTGTCCGTTGATGAGCAAATCAAATGCTGTTCCGCAGAACGCACTCTCAGCAAAGTTGTTCCCGTGGAACGCTATGAGGTGGGGGGAATCGCTCAAGTGTTTTTCCTTCCCCAAGACGACATCAAGGTATGGGTCAGCCAGTACGACCTGGGCCACGAGAAACATATTTCGGGGATGCGCTACCCCAAGAAGCCCGACACCACCGAATAACACCGCAACAGGGAGAACCAACCATGTCCGTCCAATCAATGCCCGTCGCCCTGCCCGGCGAGCGCCCCTTCGGGCCGATCAGGCAAGGGGGAGCGGTTCGTCTTTACCGATGGCTCGCCATGTGCATCCTGTTAGCCGCCGGCCTGAGTCTTGCGGCTTGCAAGCCCACGGCTGCGAAGCCGATGACAGTGGGCATCACCGGCTACAACTTCACGGCCGAGGGCGTGCAGGAGTACTACGTCAACGGCATGCGCGGCTCCAATCTGCCACCTTATGGCGGTGGTGGATCGACGTCGTGCTGCGTGTCGCTGCCGGCGAAGTGGACGCCGGGACTTACGGTCAAGGTGAGTTGGACTATTGGAGATTGGAAAGTGCCCTATACGCAAATTGCAACCTTGTCGACACAGGAACAAATTGCGTGCTGTTGGACTGAACGCACTCTCAGCAAAGTTATTCCCGTGAAGCCCTACGGCGAAAAAGGCGGCAGGCTTCAGGTGTTTTTTCTGCCCAAGGACGAGATGCAGATATGGGTATCGGAAATGGGTCTATTGAGTCCGGAACACCCCTCGCGCATGGGCTACCCGAAAAAACCCAATATCACTGAATAGCACAGCAATAGGGAGAACCAACTATGTCCGTCCAATCAATGCCCGCCGCTCTACCTAGCGCACGACCATTCAGTTTGATCGAGCAGATGCAGCGCATCGGCGCATCTGCTTGCGTCGACTACAAAGACAAGACAAACATGTGCTCTTCGATGATCCACGTGGGGATTTTTTTCGATGGCACAAACAACAACAAGAAGCGTGATCAGGAAAATGTCAAAGACCCCAACAAGCGCAGTCACAGCAATGTGGTGGTTCTGCACGATACCTTCAAGGATGCGCCTGACGAAGGCTACTACCGCTTCTACGTTCCGGGCGTTGGAACTCCTTTCGACGAGGTTGGCGAGAAGACCGAAACCCCTGACGGCAAGTCGATGGCCGCAGGGGGCGACGCACGCATCAACTGGGCCATGATTCAGTTGCTTAACGCGATGCACCAGGGGATTGTTCCCGGTAGATTGTTGATCGAGGACGCAACAGCAGGGCGTGACGCCACCACGGCCCCCCTGCACGCCAGCCTGACAACCGGCAACCGACTGGAAGGCAAACGCGGTTACTTCATCGGTGGCACGTTAGGCAAGGTCAATCAACTGGAGAGGTTGCTCGGCAGCAAGGCCGCTGCGACACCGTCCAGAAAGCTGCTGCAGGTCAACGTCTCGGTATTTGGCTTTTCGCGCGGTGCGGCGCAGGCGCGGGCCTTTTGCCATTTCGTGCATCACATCATGCTCAAGAAGGGGCCGGCTGGCGGCTACACGTTGGCGGGTGTGCCGTTTCGCTTTCAATTTCTCGGACTGTTCGACTCCGTCGCCTCCGTAGGCATGGCCGACTCCTCGCCCTTCTGGCGCGGCCTGGGCGGCTGGGCCAACGGCACACTGGACATCGTGCCCAGCGTGGAACGCACGGTGCACCTGTGCGCTGCGCATGAGATTCGCATCAACTTCCCGCTGTCGACCGGGCGCATCGGCGAGAAGCAGTACCCCGCCAACTGCATCGAGAAGGTCTACCCCGGCGCGCATTCGGATGTGGGCGGCGGCTATGACCCAGGATGCCAAGGCAAGGCAATCGACTCGCGCACCAAGCTGTTGTCGCAGATGCCGCTTCTGGACATGTACCGCGAGGCACAGCGCAGCATGGTGCCGCTGTTAAACATCGACGCGTTAAAAGCAAGTGGCAAAACTGCCCGGACGGCCGAAGATCTTGTGATCGACCCCACCTGCGAAAAACTCTTCAACGCCTACCGCGGATTCGCCACCGGTATCAACGGCACCGTCGAAGACCACTTGCACGGCCACGTCCAGCTGTATTGGCGCTGGCGTCTTCAGCACAAGGGCCAGATGCACAAGTTGCCTTCCTACGCGAAGGCCGTGCGGCAAGACCAGATCGACGTGTGGGAAAGCGACTCCGACTTTTCTTCGGACATTGCGAAGGCCCTTGAAATGAAGCAAGTCGCAGACCGACAGGCAAAGGCCAATCCGCACGGACCCGACACTTCACGTCTCGATCAAGCCCAGCGCGACTTCCTGCGCGTGCGCAAGGAATATCTCCACCCGCCATCGACCAGGATGCCGAAGCTGGTCGACGATTTCTTCGACCAGATGCTGCACGACTCGCACGCATCCTTCTACATGGTGGGGCCGGTGACCGATTTCGACCGCAAGGAAAAGATTGCGCAGATCCAGCGCAAGGTGGACCTGATCGCCGCGAACATGGAGTGGCTCCGCACAGGCAACGGCACGGTGCGTCCTCAGACGAGCTACAACGAAGCCAGACCCTTGGCGTCGCTGTCGGATCTGGAGCGCCGAATTCATGAGCACCAGACCTCGCATCAGGGCGGATTTCCCGAGCTCACCGACAAGGATCGCGAGCAGCTGCTGGCCATGGAAAACCTAACGACCAGCGTCGGAGTGCGGGTGGTGACCAACAAGACGCGTCGCGAACTTGGTGGCCATGTGCGCTACAGGCGTGTCTTCGACAAGAGTTGACGCAACACTGGCGGCGCACGCACGCTGTGACAGATCGCGGCGATGGAACCGACGCGCTGCCGAACGACGGCAAGGTGATCGAGGACACTCGCAGCTACAAGTAGCGGCGGTAGAAGCAGGTGAATCGCCGCCAGCGCCACGATGTGGTCGAGCATCTTGCCGCCACCGTGCAGCCCAACGTCGCCTGTTATCCACAGCACATCCAGTCGACGGCGATGCAGGTGAGCTGCAACAGCACGACGGCCGGCGCCGCCGCAGCCACGGCGCGGAAAGGATGTGCTTCAACCCGCGCGGCCCGTGACGCGGCACCAAGCCAGCCGCCAGCACGCCCGTCAGCAACGAAATAGCGACGAGCGCATGGCGCGCATGGCGCGCATGGCTCCAGGCCAGCGTGGCGGCCAGCAGCCAGCCCGGTTGTGCCGGCGTGGAAGAGCAATGGAATCCATACGCTCGCCCTTGCGTACTGGTTCCTCAAGTCTCGTGCCGATCAGAAGCGGCAGAGTTGCAGGAACGTGGTCGCGACGAAGAGCCCCGCATGAAGGCCCGCCGCAAGTCATGCAACGTCGCAAGGCAAGCGCTGTGCGCGCTCGACGGAAAGATTGGTCGCCATGGGAATGCTCACCCGATCACTGCGCAGGCGCAGCCTGGACGCGCCGATAGAGCCAGCCCACGGTCGAACGCGTCAGCATCACCATCAGGACCACGTAGATGACCGCCAGCCCTACCGCGGGGCCGACGATGTTGCCCACGTGGCCGGGGCGCAGGACCCACAGCATCCACGCGATGGCAATGGCGATGCAGACCAGCTGCAGCAGCACGAAAGCCAGCGCCGATGCGGCGATGGCGCGCAGCGGTCGCGGCTGCGCGGCCTCGCGCGCGCCCATCCAGGCGCCCCAGAACGTCAGTGCGAGGACCACCAGCGGCGCAACGATCCAACCCAACACGAGCGGGCCGGCGCCTGGAGCCTGCTGCATGCCGATCCAGCCCTGGAACAGGCTGCTCATCAACATCTGCAGGCACACGAAGAACACGCCGACGACCCAGGCGATCGCAGCACGCCGAGACGACGAGGAAGAAGCCGCGGGCGCCGAAGCATCCACACCGCCGGCGCTGCCGCCGGATCGACGCCGCAGCGCCAGCCAGCAGGCGAACCACGCAATCAGCGCCACCAGCACCAACTGCAACACCGAACTCAGCGCGAAGACAAAGCCCGCCGCGGCCATCGACCCCGCGGTGTTCTGGATATAGGACAGCGCCGCTTGGTGGACCAGCGGCGCCAGCACATAACCCTGCGCCAGCACCAGCAGCAAGAAGACGACCCCGAAGATGCCGCGGGCACCCCCCGGACGCGCCAGCCCGGCGGGGCCACGGCGATCGAGCGTATGGCGTGCGAAGCACCAGGTCAGAAGGGCGGCGAACGCCCAGTTCACGAAGGCCGACGACAGCATCGGCACCAGGGTTTGCGCCGTGGCGTAGACCCGACGCATGTCTTCGGCATAAGGCGACCAGATCAACTGCGAGCCGATCCCGGCCACAGCGACACCGGCCTGGATGGCCAGCGCGATGAGCGCGAAGTCTTTGGGCAGGCGCTGCACGCGCTCGATGGAGGATGTCGTCATTGGGGATACCTTCGCCCTACATGACACGCGGTGCGGCCGGCAAAGGCCCCAGTGCGCGAAAACGGCGAGGGTATCGGATTGCGACAGGTGCGCCCGAAAAGCAGTCGGCTCGGTGCGCGAGTCAGTGCGCGAGTTCGGTATCGGCGTCCTGCGGCATGGGGCCCACGTACACCGACTGCGGTCGGATCAGCCGCCCCTTCTTCACCTGCTCGCGCGCATGCGCCACCCATCCGCTCACGCGGCCCGCGGCGAACACGCAGGTGAAGCTCTCGCGGCCGAAACCCAGGGCTTCGAGCAGCAGCGCGGTGTAGAACTCGACGTTGGTTTCCAGCGCGCGGTCGGGCTTTTTTTCGCGCAGGATCGCCAGCGCGGCCTGCTCGGCGGCCTCGGCCAGTTCGAAGCGCGCGGCGTTGACGCTGCCCTCGACACTCAACCGGCGCAGCGCGCCCTTCAATGCATCGGCGCGCGGATCGCGCACGCGGTAGATGCGATGGCCGAAGCCCATCAGGCGCCGGCCGCTCGCCACCGCGCCTTCGAGCCAGTGGCGCGCGTTGGCCGCGGTGCCGATGGCATCGAGCGCATCGAGCACCGGGCCGGGCGCGCCGCCGTGCAGCGGACCCTTGAGTGCGCTGATGCCGGCGAGCACGGCCGATGCCAGGCCCGCCCCCGTGGATGCGACCACGCGCGCCGCGAAGGTCGAGGCGTTGAGGCCGTGGTCGCACACGGTGACGAGGTAGGTGTCGAGCGCGGCGGCCTGCGCGGCCGTGGGTGTGCGGCCGTGCAGCATGCGCAGCATGTCGGCCGCATAGGGCAGCGACTCGTCGGGCGCGAGGGCCTGCACGCCGAGGCGCCAGCGCATCACGGCCGCGGTGTAGACGGCGGGCGCCGCAACCAGCCGCAATGCGGTGGCGAGGTCGTCGCCATCGGGCAGCCGCGCGAGCAGCGCGCGCACCGCCTCGATGGGCGGCATCTTGCGCAGCACCGCGTCGTCGTTGGGCTGCAGGCGCTCGAAGGCTTCGCGGCGGGCGCGGCCGAGGGCGCCGCGCAGTGCGGCGGCATTCGGCACCGTGTCGAAGAAGCCCTGGAACAACAGCGCCACCACGTCTTCATAGCGCCAGCGCTGCGCGATCTCGTCGAGCTGGTGGCCGCGGATCACCAAGCGGCCGGCGGCGCCGTCCACTTCGGACAGCACGGTGTGCGCGGCCACGACACCTTCGAGCCCGCCAAGTCCATCTTCGTCATTCATCGCTTCGTACTCCTGGTTTTTCACGTGACGTTGATTCTGGCGAGGCTAATATTGACGTCAATCTTGATCTATTCCATCAACATGACCAAGCCTCCCCTCTGGCTCCCCGCCGCCGAAGCGCTCGAACTGATGCAGGTGCGCCCGCAGACGCTTTATGCGAGCGTGAGCCGCGGGCGCGTCCGCGCCAAGCCCGATGCGACGGACCCGCGCCGCAGCCTCTATCACCGCGACGACGTGCAGCGCATCGCGGCGCGCACGCGCGGCCGGCGCAGCAGCGAAACGGTGGCGAGCGAAGCCATCCAGTGGGGCGAGCCGGTGCTTCCCTCTGCGGTGTCGACGGTGGCTGACGGACGGCTCTGGTATCGCGGGCAGGACGCCTGCGAACTGGCGCAACACGCCACGCTCGAAGACATCGCGGGACTGCTGTGGGAAAGCGCGCCACCGCGTTTCGCGGCCGCGAGTTCCGGACCGGCGCATATCGACAAGGCCGCGACGCCGTTGCAGGCCGGCTTGCTCGCACTCGCCGCGCGCGCCGCCACCGACCCGCCTTCGCGCGGCCGTTCACGCAGCGTGCTGCAGGCCGAGGCCGCCGATGTGATCGGCACGCTCGCCGATGCGTTGCTCGGTCCGTCGACCTCTCCCAAAGCGGCGCACCTGCACGCGCGCCTCGCTGCTGCATGGCGCCGACCGCGCGCAGCCGACGTGCTGCGCCGCGCGCTGGTGTTGATGGCCGACCATGAACTCAACGCATCGACTTTCGCCGCGCGCGTGACGGCCTCCACGGGCGCATCGCTCGCGGCCTGCCTGCTCACGGGCTTGTCTACGCTGACCGGCCCCCTGCACGGTGGTGCGGCGGCCGCCGTGCAGGCCCTGATGCGCAGCGTGTCGACGCTCGGCAGCGAAGCCGCGGTGCGCGAATGGCTGGCACATGACCGGCCGCTCGCGGCCTTCGGGCATCCGCTCTATCCGGCGGGCGATGCGCGCTGCGCCGCGTTGCTCGAGGTCATCGACCTGCCGCCGGCTTTCGCCGAACTGCGCGCCACCGGCGAGAAGCTGCTGGGCGAAGCGGCGAACATCGATTTCGCACTGGCCGCCATGGCGACAGTGCACAAGCTGCCAGCCGATGCGCCGCTGATGCTGTTCGCGCTGGCGCGCACGGTCGGCTGGACGGCGCATGTGCTCGAGCAGCAGGCCACCGGGCAACTGATTCGGCCGCGCGCCCGCTACACGGGACCCGACATCGCGCGCTGAACCCGAGCATTGGCTCTAGTGCAGGGCGGCCTCGTACGCCAGCTCGAACATCTTCGTCATCTCGCGATTGAAGGCCGGCAGGTCGTCGGGCTTGCGGCTCGTGACGAGGTCGCGGTCGACCACCACTTCGGCGTCGCTCCACTTGGCGCCCGCATTGCTCAGGTCCGCGCGCAGCGAGGGCCACGAGGTCATCTTTCGGCCCTTGACGCCGCCGGCATCGATGAGGGTCCACGGGCCGTGGCAGATCGCGGCGATGGGCTTGCCAGCCTCGACGAAGGCGCGCACGAAGGCCACGGCCTGCTCGTGGATGCGCAAGGTGTCCGGGTTGACGACGCCGCCGGGCAGCAGCAGCGCATCGAAGTCCTCGGCCTTCGCGCCCTTGAGCGGCACATCGACCTCGAAGGTGTCGGCCGGATCGTGGTGGTTCCAGCCGCGCACGCTGCCGTCCATGGGGGATACGATCTGCGTGTGCGCGCCGGCACGGTCGAGCGCCTGGCGCGGCTCGGTCATCTCGACCTGCTCGAAGCCGTCCGCAACGAGGATGGCGACCTTCATTCCATCGAGGGACGAAGTGGTGATGGTGGGCATGGATGTGCTCCTTGTGAGTGAGTGAGTGAGTGGTGGGTGGATGAATTTCGGGGTCGACGAAACTTCACCCTAGGGCGCTCGCAGGTCCCACGCATCGGCATGCGCCGGGTCCGCCTGTCGGACAGTTCGACGGGCGGCAACCTTCTCTTACGACGCTTTACCGCACCCCCGCATTTGCGTCGCTGGCGCGCCGCGCCATCCAGGCGATGAAGCCGGCCGCCCATCGATGCGCGCGATGCCCCGGGAGCCGAGCGCCGGCAGCCCCGAAGAGGGGCGCCCACGCCGAACGCAAAGGGGCGGATTTCGTCACGGACCTAAGGGCTATTCGGTATAGGTCAGGCGGTGGTCAGCCTATAAGATCGCGGCCGATTTTCAAACTCAACCGCCCCGGAGACTTCATGAAGAAATTGCTTGCCCTTACCGCGATCGCCGCCGCCGCCGTCGGCGCTCACGCCCAGGATTTTCCCGCAGGCAAGACCGTCACGCTGGTGGTGCCTTTCGCAGCCGGCGGCCCGACCGACCGCGTCGCGCGCGACCTGGCCGAAGCCATGCAGAAGACGCTGGGCACCACCATCGTGGTGGACAACACCGCCGGTGCCGGCAGCTCCATCGGCACCGCCAAGGTGGCGCGCGCCAACCCCGACGGCTACACGCTGCTCTTGAACCACATCGGCATGTCCACGATGCCGGCGCTCTATCGCAAGCTGCCGTTCAATGTCGAGACCGATTTCGAATACCTCGGCATGGTCAACGAAGTGCCGATGACGCTGATCGGCAAGCCCGGCCTGCCCGCCAACAACTACAAGGAACTGACGGCCTGGATCGATGCCAACAAGGGCAAGATCAACCTGGGCAACGCCGGCCTGGGCGCCGCCTCGCACCTGTGCGGTCTCCTGTTCCAGAGCGCGATCAAGGTCGAGATGACGCCGGTTCCCTACAAGGGCACGGCCCCCGCCATCGCCGACCTGCTGGGCGGCCAGATCGACCTCTTGTGCGACCAGACCACCAACACCACCTCGCAGATCGAGGCCAAGAAGGTCAAGGCTTACGCCGTGACCACCGCCAAGCGCCTGACGACGCCGGCGCTGAAGGACCTGCCCACGCTGTCCGAATCGGGCCTGAAGGACTTCGAGGTGTCGATCTGGCACGGCGTGTACGCCCCCAAGGGCACGCCGGCACCGGTGCTCAAGAAGTTGAACGAAGCCATCACGGCCGCCATGAAGGACCCGGGCTTCATCAAGCGCGAAGAAGCGCTGGGCGCGGTGATCACCACCGACAAGCGCACGCAGCCGGCCGAGCACAAGAAGTTCGTCTCGGCTGAAATCGCCAAGTGGGGGCCGATCATCAAGGCGGCTGGCGTGTACGCCGACTGATCTTCTGTTCGATCTCTTCAAGGAAAAAGCCGCCGGCCCTCGGGACCGGCGGCTTTTTCATGGCGGTGACAGCAAAGGAAACTCAAGGCAGCGTGACGGTCCAGACTTCGAAGTTCTTGCGCACGTCGACCTGACGCGCGGTGCGGGCGGTGAAGACGAAGGTGCTGACCGAGGCGCCTTGGGCGTACTGGTAGATGTTGGGGGCCACCTGGGTGCAGTGGTTGTCGCTCTGCGTGTTCACCGGCTGGCAGTAGATGATCGCCTTGCGGGCGGTGGTGCGTACGGTGATCGAATCGGTAAAGCGGTTGTTGTTGGGACCGCGGCCGGAAACGAGGAACGTGGTGGGCGCGAGCGCGCCGCCCGGCACCACCCAGCCATCCAGGTTGCCGTCGGCGCTGAAGTCGATGTTGTTCGCATCGGGGTCCGACGGGATCGGTGCCGGAAACACGATACCCCGGGCAACGCCCTCGGTCTCCTGCAGCAACTCGGCACGCAGCGCCGGCGCAAGCTCCACCAAAGGTGTCTGCACGGCTTCGGCAACGGTGGGAGCGCGTGAGAAGGTGCGCACGTATTGAACCGTGTTCTCGCCGCCGGCCGCATGGAAGAACTCGAGCTTCCACACGGTCTGGTCGGCGATCTTGCCCAGCTGCTCGTCGGTGTACTGCGGCGCGGCGAAGAGGTTGCCGGTCTCGAACTGGCTCGGGTTGCCCGGCTGCGCCGGGTCCGCGTAGCGCGCCGCCATGCGCCAGACCGACGAGTTCAGTGGCGTGCCGTTCGCCGTGCCGTCGGAGGTGAGCACCAGCGTGGTGAGCCCGTCCCTGGGCACCAGCACCAGTTCCTTGCCCGGCAGCGATGCGGTGGTGGCTACCACCTTCGAGAAGATCGGGCTGCCCTGGCTGAGCACGTTGTCCACCGACAGGGCGTAGCCGGCCGAGTGATACACCAGGTTCGGATGCTTCAGGAAGTCCTTCTTCTCCAGCTGCGGCCGCACGAATGCGCGGTAGGCGTTGCTGTTGCCGGTGAGCTTGAGCGTGCCGTCCACCACCTTCGCATTGAACACGTCGTTGTCGGTGTTGCCCACCACGTCGGTCCAGCGGTAGGTGAGCGCGATGTCGCCGTTGGGATAGAAATACTCGAAGTTGCCGCGGTCGTGCTTCAGGTTGGTGGGGCCGAAGCGGAACAGGCTGTCGAACGGGCGCCGCGCGCCGCCGGCCGCGCGGCCGATGGAAATGCCCGCCGCCACGAAGTTCTCCGGGTTGTCGCCCACGAACAGCGTGCGGCATTCGGGCGCGACCACGTTGGCCGCTGTGCCGAACGCGTTGCCGTCCTGGTTGATGGGGCTGTCGACGCGCTGTTCGAGCGGCAGCGCATAGCAGGCGTTGATGCGCGCCAGCAGCGCCTGCACCATGGCCGGCGTGGGCGGCTGCACCAGCGCCGCCGCGTCCACCGCCGGCAGCGGGGCGATGGTGGCGTCGCCGCTGCGAAAGACGATGGACACCGGCGCGCTCTCTTCGCCCGCCGGCAGCGCCTTGACGGTGATCTCGATGTTGGAGGCCGTGCCGTCGGGACGTACCGACACGTTGATCGAATCGAGCACACGGTCCTGCCCCGAGCCGTTGGCCTGGAACTCGCCGCTCATCGGATCGATGCTGAGGTTCAGCGCGGTGAGCAGCGGCTGCAGGGCAGCGACGAGCTTGGCGACCTGGTCGCCGATCGAGCCGGCCGTCACGGCACCGGCATCGGCCTGGATCGCTGCGGCCAGCTTCGACGGGTCGCCGTTGGGTGCGAGCTGCGCCACGATGATCGTGGTCAGCGGCGTCACGTTGGTGGTGCCGGTGGCGGTGCTCGCCGTGGTGCTGTAGAGCGTGAGGTCGTCGCGCACGGCCTGGATCACCAGCGGCGCCTTGGTACCCGCGGGCAGCGAGCAGGTGTAGGTGCCCTCGGGCGTGGTGGTCACTTCGCAGACCTTGGCGCCGGTCTGGTCGAAGACCGTGAGCGCCGCACCGGCAAAGGCCGCACCGGTGGCGACCGTGCCGCTGAGCGTGGTGCTGGCCGCCGGGGGCGGATTGCCGCCGCCGTTGCCACCCGATGCCGGTGGGAGGAAGCCCAGGCCGCCGCTGCTCCCGCCTCCTCCACCCCCTCCGCATGCGGCGAGAAGCGCCAGGGTGACGACGGACAGCGCATGGGGAATCTTGCGGGTGAGATAGGGCATGTTTGGGCTCTTCGAAAGGGTTGAAAACTCCGGGCCTCCCGGCGTTCCGCAAACAATAGCTTTCACTTTTCGAAGAAAAAATGATGCAAATGCATCATTCTTGAAACGCAGCAACCTTCATTCCGTCCAGAAAGAGAATAGAAAAGTACGCGTTTGCAAATCACGGAAACATGGGATGCGGTACCCCGCCACTGCGGGAAGACTCGGCCCATGAATCGTCCGGAACTGCATGACTTCAGCATGCTGCTGGTGCAGCTCTACCGGCTCTCGCACGAATTGCCGATCGACGCTTTCCAGGATGCCGCGCTCGAACTGGTCAAGCCGGTGCTGCCCTTCGACGCCTCGATGTGGGGCACGGCCACCACTGCGGCCGAGGGAATCGACGTGCACACGCTGCACCTGTACCGCAAGACGCCCGAGATGATGATGGAGTACGACGACTTCAAGCACCTCGACTCCGCGGCGGCCAGCTTCTTCGGCAAGGGGCACGGCACGCGGGGCTTCCACTCGAAGAGCTGGTGGAGCGGGCCCGAGTACGCGCCGTTCCTGGACTACGTGCAGCGCTACGAACAGAACAACATCTTCATCACGATGGACAGCGATCCGCGGTCCAACTTCATGCACTGGTTCTCGTTGTTCCGCGCCGATCCGGACGCGCACTGCAAGCCGGAGGAGGTGGACCTCCTGGCGAGCCTCTCGCCGCACCTGATGCAGGCGCTGGCATTCAACCGCATCGTTCACCTGGACCGGCTGGAGTCCGGCACGCAGGCGGCGTCCGGCTCGGCCATCGGCGACCTGCGCGGCGTGCTCTATCACGCCGACAACTTCTTCGAGACGACGCTGAAGACGGAGTGGCCCTCATGGCGCGGGCGCACGCTGCCCGATGCGCTGCTCAAGCACTTTCTGCGTGGCGAAGCGCCTTACAGCGGGCATGCGATCGTGGTCACGCACCGGGTAGAGCAGCGCCTGCTGTTCCTGAAAAGCCGCATGCGCTGCCGCGCCGACAGCCTCACGCCGCGCGAGCGCACGATCGCCGAACTGCTGGCGCGCGGCGATACGCACAAGGACATCGCCGGCATCCTGAGCCGCTCGCCGGCCACGGTGCGCAACCACATCCAGTCGATCTACGACAAGCTGCAGGTGTGCAACGTGGCAGGGCTCATCCACGAGTTGCGGCTGGCGGGCTGACCCCGCCGCCTTTCTTCACTTCGGCCGGACCGCGTCCGCCGTCCCCTGAATGAACGCCTTGATGCTCTCGATGTCCTCCCCCGAGAGCTTGCCGGTGAAGTCGGGCATGCCGCGCGCCATGGCGGGACCCTTCAGGATGAACTTGTCCAGGTTCTCGATGTAGGCCGAATCCATGTAGCCGAGGTTCGGGATGTTGCCGCCGCGGTCCACGCCCGGCACGCCGTGGCAGAAGACGCAGTTGCTCACGTAGAGCATGGTGCCGGCCTGGACCTTGGCCGGGTCGTACTTCACGCCCTGCACCAGCTTGCTCATGCGGTACTGCACGAAGTCCGGCATCTTGGCGGTGCCGCCGACCGCGAAGGTGTAGACCGTGCCCGGCCCCTGCTTCTCGGTGGCGCGCTGCGCAAGGCCGTACACGCCGCCCCAGCCCACGGCCACCGACACGTACTGCTTGCCGTCCACCATGTACGTCGACGGTGCCGCGACCACGCCGGTGCCGGTGGGCGTTTCCCACAGCTTCTCGCCGGTCTTCGCGTTGTAGGCGAGAAGCCGCCCGTCGGCCGTGCCCTGGAACACGAGGTTGCCCGCGGTGGTGAGCGTGCCGCCGTTCCAGGGCGAGGCGTAGTCGACGCCCCATGCTTCCTTCTGCGCGACCGGGTCCCAGGCGACGAGGCGGCCGAAGGGCTTGCTCTTGGGCGGCTCGGCGTTGGCGAACATGCCGGTGTTCCAGCCCAGCGCCGCATGCGGACGGCCCGGGGCGTTTTGGTCGAACTTCCAGTCCTTGTCGTCCATGAGGTTGAGCGGCACATGCTGCGCCGGCAGGTAGGCCAGGCCAGTCTGCGGGTTGAACGACATCGGGTGCCAGTTGTGCGCACCGAAGGGGCCGGGGATGCTGTCGCCGGGCTTGGTGTTCTCGCGCGCGGCGGCGATCTCGATGGGCCGGCCGTTCTTGTCGTAGCCGGAGGCCCAGTTCACCTCGACGAAGTTCTTCGCCGAGATGAACTTGCCGTTGGTGCGGTCGATGACGAAGAAGAATCCGTTCTTCGGCGCATGCAGCAGCACCTTGCGCGACTTGCCGCCGAGCTTGACGTTGGCCAGGATCATCGACTGCGTGGAGGTGTAGTCCCAGTTGTCGCCGGGCGTCTCCTGGTAGTGCCACACGTACTTGCCGGTGTCGGGGTCGAGCGCAACCACCGAGCCGAGGTACAGGTTGTCGCCGCCCTTGGGGCTGCGCGCCTTGTGCGCCCAGGGCGATCCGTTGCCGGTGCCCACGTACATCAGGTTGAGTTCGGGGTCGAAGGCGAAGCTGTCCCACGCGGTGCCGCCGCCACCGGCCTCCCAGTACTTGCCGCTGGGGTCCCAGGTCTTGGCGGCGCGCGCCATGGATTCGTCTTCGAAGGGTTTGGCCGGATCGCCCGGCACCACGAACCAGCGCCACTTCTGGTCGCCGGTCTTCGCGTCGTAGGCGGTGACGTAGCCGCGCACGCCGTACTCCGCACCGCCGTTGCCGATGATGACCTTGCCCTTGAAGACGCGCGGCGCGCCGGTGATGGTGTAGCTGCCCTTCTGTCCATCGATGGTGTTCTTCTCCCACACCTTCTGGCCCGTGGCCGCGTCGAGCGCGATGAGCCGGCCGTCGTAGGCGGCCACGTAGACGCGGCCTTCGTGCAGCGCCACGCCGCGGTTCACCACGTCGCAGCAGCCCCTGAAGCCTTTGGATTTATCGACCTGCGGATCGAAGGTCCAGAGCTTCTGGCCGGTGCGCGTGTCGATCGCATGCACCACGCTCCACGAGGCGGTGACGTACATGATGCCGTCGACCACCAGCGGCGTGGCTTCCACCCCGCGCGTCGATTCGAGGTCGTACGACCAGACCAGCCCGAGCTGCTTCACGTTGCCCGCATTCACCTGGTCGAGCTTGCTGAAGCGCGACTCGGCGTAGTCGAGGCCGACGCTGGGCCAGTCGGGTGTTTTCTGCGCCGCGTTGGCACGCACGAAGTTGCCGTCGACCTTCTTCACCGCGGTGGCGGCACGGTCCTGCGGACTCTGGGCCGTCGCCATCGATGCGCCCAGGCACAACAATGCGCCGGCCAGCAGATGCAGCCCGGTGGTGGTTTTCTTCATCGTGAGTCTCCTTGTGCTGCAAGGATCGTTTGCGCGGCGCCGGCCTTCATCTTCGGGATTTCCCCAATCGAGCCTTGTTCCATTGCGGAACACATTCGCTGTGGTCCCCGAATCCAGGGAGGCATCGAGCACCATGGCTCACGACATGTTCGACAGGCTGGGCACCGCGGATGCGCCGCGCCAGCTCTTCACCAGCACGCCCGCGGAACGCGTGGCGCTCGCGCGGCGGCAGTTCTTCGAGGAAGGCGTGCGGCCCTCGGGCCTCATCGGCGAGGCGGTGCTGCAGTCGTGGATGCGCTGCACCCGCACCCATGCCGACCGCCAGCGCATCGTGCCCTTCGATGCCGTCACGCCCAGCCGCCTGCACGCCACGCTCGCGCGCAACCGCGAGCTGCTCGATGTGGCCCGGCAGGAGCTCGGGCAGATGGAGCACGCGCTCGCCGGCACCGACTGCCGCGTGATCCTCACCGACCGCGACGGCGTGGTGGTGCACGTCACGCACCAACCCGCCGCCGCGCACCAGCCGGTGCTGCGCAAGACCGCGCGCGTGGGCGTGAACATCTCCGAGCGCATCGTGGGCACCACCGCCCCAGGCATCGTCGCGAGCACCGGACAGGCCTGCACGGTCGATGGCGCGGAGCACTACTTCGACGTGCTGCGCGAGATGCAGTGCGCCGCCGCGCCGATCCGCGACGTGACGGGTCGCCTCGCCGGCGTGCTCGACCTCACGGTGGAGGCGCGGCGCTTCGGCTTCGATGCGGCATCGATGGTGTCGCTGTATGCGACGACGATCGAAAACCGCTTGCTGCAGGCGCAGTCGCGCGACCATCTCATCCTGCGTTTCCAGGCGAGCCCGACCCTGCTCGGCACGCCGCTGGAGGCGCTCGCCGGGATCGCGCCGGACGGCACGATCGCGTGGCTCAACAACGCGGGCGCGCGCTTGCTCGGGCGCTTGCCCGAAGCGGCGGACGAGCGCGATGTCGAATGCCTGCTGGGCCACGACCTCGCGAGCCTGCTGCGGCTGGGTCGCCGCGAATCCGCGCAGCCGTTGCGGCTTGCGAGCGGCCTGGGCGTGTGGGTGCAGGCGCATCTGAAGGGCGCGGACGGCGTGGACTTCAAGCATGCGGTGGCGATGCCCGCCCTGCATGCGTCGACGCCCATCGCACACACGGTCGATGCGGTCACCGCCGAAGAAGACTGCACGACTGCAGCCGACGACGAACAGACGCCGCATGCCGAGACCTTGCGCGAACACAGCCGCAAACTGATCGAGGAAACGCTCGCGGCGCACGGCGGCAATGTGTCGCAGGCTGCGCGTCAACTCAACGTGTCACGCGGCACGCTCTATCGACGCATGCGCGGCTGGCGAGAGAGCGAGCAGCCACAGGCCGAATGAAGTTCGGGGCATCGTCTGCTCGTTGCAGAGAAGCCGGGAACAAGATGGTCTGAATGATCGTGAGGTTATTCGGCCAGGCGGATGGGCCGTGGTGGCCGTGGAGACCGCCTTTCGCTGTATCACCGGGCGCGCAGTAGTGTGTCGAGCCGGGCATGGTCGAGCCCAGCGCCACAAATTTTTCACGTCTCGCTGTGCCAATTCCCGACGTGAGCCCCGGTTGACCATTGTTTGCAACGGTGCAGTTCCAGCTGCCAGAGACTGCCGGACCGTCGTTCACCCGAGGTCCAGCCGATGTCTCGAACCCTTGCCGTTGCTAGTTCCGCTATTCCCGATTCGCTGGAGCCCGTGCGGCTCTCGGGCCGCGAGGGCATCAACAGTCTGTTCGAGTATGAATTGCTGCTCAAGACCCCCGATGCGCTCAATTTCAGCTTTGGTGCTGCGGCGGATATCGATCTCGACAGCTTCGTCGGCCAGGAGATCAGTTGTCTGATTGAACTCGATGGCGCGGGCGAGCGGCAGATCAACGCGCTCATCACCGATGCGCAACTCTGGGGCGAGGAAGGCCGGCACGTTCAGTACAAGCTCACTCTGCGCCCCTGGCTGCACTTGGGCACGCTGACCAGCGACTGCAAGATCTACCAGAACAAGACGGTCGTCCAGATCCTGGATGAATTGCTGGCGGACTATGTGTTCCCCGTCGACAAGCACTTGAGCGATATCTACCCCGTCCGGGACTTCCAGACGCAATTCAACGAGAGCGATTTCGCGTTCTTCGAGCGCTTGTGCCAGGAGTGGGGTCTGAATTTCTACTTTGCGCACGGCGAAGGCAAGCACCGCCTCGTGCTCACCGACAACATGGGTGCGCACGTCCCCATGGACAGCGTTGCGTACCGACAGGTCGAGTACCACGCGCCCGGCTGGAAGCTCGATGCCGAATACATCAGCAGTCTCGTTCCACACCACCAACTCACCAGCGGGCGCTACGTCAGCCGCGACTACGACTACACCCGTCCCAAGGCCGACCTGAGCGTCAAGCGCGCCGATCCGCGCCCTACCCGGCAGGCCGATCAGGAGGTCTACCAATGGCACGACAGCCAAGCCGGCAGTCACTACGTGCAGCCTCGCGCTGGAGCAGGTACCAACGAGCCTCTTGCAGAGGGTGATCGCATTGCGCTGCTGCGCATGCAGGCATTGCGTACTCACGGTGCACGCGCCAAGGCCAGCGGGAATCTGCGCGGCATGGCCCCCGGCTTCACTTTTCAGTTGCAGAAGCACCCTCGCGGAGCGGCCAACATTCAGTACCTCGTTCTCGACAGCCAGTTTCTCATCGAGAACGTCGCGCAGGAGAGTCAGGGTGCAGGAGCCGCGGCTCACCGCAAACAGCAGTGGCGCGTCGAGGTCGACTTCATGGCCCACCCCATCACCGAGCCGCTGCGTCCTCGGCTGTCGCGACACAAGCCGCACGCGCAAGGCCCGCAGGTCGCACTGGTCGTTGGACCCGAGGGCGAGAACCTGTGGACCGACGAGTTGGGTCGAATCAAGGTCCAGTTCCCCTGGGACCGCCTGGGCCAGAAGAACCAGCATTCCACCTGCTGGCTGCGCGTGAGTTCGCCGTGGGCCGGCAACCAGTTGGGTGGCGTCCATGTGCCGCGTATCGGCCAGGAGGTGATCGTCGATTTCATCGGCGGCGACCCGGACCTGCCCCTGTGCACCGGGCGCGTGCACAACCAGATGAATCTGCCGCCCTGGGAGCTACCAGGTCAAGTCGCCTTGTCGGGCTTCAGAAGCAGGGAGCTCGTCAAGGAAGGCGGCAACGGTTCGGGCGGTCGCTCCAACCACCTGATCCTGGATGACACCGACCAGAAGATTCAGGCGCAACTCAAGAGCGACCACCAGAGCAGTTCGCTGAGCCTCGGCCACGTCACGCGCATCGACGGCAATGCAGGTCGCCAGGACGCACGGGGCGAAGGTTTTGAATTGCGCACCGATGCTCACGGCGCCATCCGGGCAACACAAGGCCTGCTCATCACCACTGAAGCGCGCCCCAACGCCAAGGCGCATTTGCTGGACAGTGGCGAGACACGTCAGCGTCTGGTCGAGGCCCATGACCTGCATGACGCCGGAGCGCAGGAGGCGCAGAAGAACAAAGCCCAGGAGGGCAACGACCAGACAGAAGTCGCCAAGGCACTCCAGGAGCAGAACGAGGCGGTCAGGGGCGAGGGCGCTGCCGACGTCGCGGCCGGCCGATTCCCCGAGTTGGCCCAGCCGCACCTGGTGCTGGCCAGCCCCGCCGGCATCGAGACCACCAGCCAGTTCAGCACGCACATCGCCAGCGTCGAGCACACGGCGATCACCAGCGGCAAGCACACCAGCATCACCAGCGGCGACAGCCTGCTGGGCGTGGCGCTGCAGGCCATCAAGCTCTTTGCGGCACAAAAGGGCATCAAGATCGTTGCCGCCCAGGCCGACATTGACATCCAGGCGCTGAAGACCTGCATCAACCTGCTAGCCAAGGACGAGATCACCATCCGAGCCGACAAGATCCGGATCGAGGCCAAGACGGAATTGCTGATCAGCGGTGGTGGCAGCTACACGCGCTACAAGGGCGGCGGCATCGAGAGCGGGACGGCTGGCTCGCACATCCAGCATGCCAGCGTGCATGGCATGGTCGGTCCGAGCAGCGGGAGCCGACCCAGCCTGCCCGACGGCTTGAAGCCGGGCAAGGGGCAGCTCGAACTCACGCACCGCTATGCCAACAACCACGGTTTGAAGGGTGCGGACTACAAGGTCACGGATTCGGCGGGACAGGTCAAGACCGGCAAGCTGGACGACAAGGGCTTTGCGGCTGTCTCGGGACTGGCACCGGGTGGTGCTCGCATTGAATTGGGCAAGGATCCGCGCAATCCGTGGGATCACTCCAGCTACTTTGGAATCCCTGCATGGCCGCCCAAGAAAACGGGCGGCCCAGTGGACGCGATAACCGCTCCTGCAAACGACATGCTCGCTGGCCTCATGAAGCAGGCCAGCGGCGCAGCCGGCATTGCCGGCATAGCCGATGTCGTCCGCGCCGCAAGCAGCGGCAACTTCGCCGGCATCGCCAAAACCGCTGCGACATCTGTTGCAAACAGCGTGGTTGGAGACATGGCCGGCAAGGCCGTGGCGCGATTGCCAGCGGGCGTGGTACTGCCTCACACCACGGTCTGAAGCCCCACGCCACGCGCGCGCATTGCGCGCATCCAGTGCATTCAAAAAATCGATAAGAGCCAAGCGGCTCAGGGAGTTCCAGCATGGCCGACATGTCGCAGGCGGAGATGACGAAGAAAGAGGACGAACAGGAGATGTTCGTCAAACCGCTGGACCAGATCGACCCTGCAGAGCTTCCGGGCGCCAAGAAGGTTGTCAACGACTGGCTCAAGAGCATCAGCGGCGACCACGTCACGGTGGACAGAGTCATGACAGTCGCCAGTGCCGTTCCAATACTCGGCAACATCCTGGCGGCCATCGATGCCGTGTGCGACATCATCGTTCTTGTCCAGAACAAAACCTCCAGCAGCATCGAGAAGGGGCTCAACTGGGTCAGCCTTGGCATCAACCTGATCGGCATCATTCCGTTCCCCCCGACCATGGCTGCGGCGCGGACCAGCCTGAGGCCTGCACTGCATCTTGTGCGAAGCAAGTTGCGCACAGTCGGCCACGGACTCGACGATGCCCTCGTCGTGCTGCTTGTTGACCATCTCAATGCCACCCTGGCTGGTGAGATCGACAAGTTCGTGAACGAGGCCATCCAGAAGCTCGAGAGCATTCTGGACGAAGCCGCCACCATGGCGCACGACCTGATCTCCGGATTGAGCAATGCCTTGCGCAAGCTCGCATCGGGCACGCCGTTCGATACCAGTGCACCAGCGCCAGCACTCCCCTTGAAGCGCGACCCAGAGACAACCTACGAGAGCGGCGTCTGGGGAGCCATCAAGGGGATTGCAGACGATGTCGGGGACGGAATCGCAGACGGCGCCGGTTATGTCGGCGGGAAAGTCGTGCAAGGCGCCAAGGTTGCGGGCAATGCCGGAGTCGGCCTGGTCATGCGCAACACCGAGGTCGGCGGCAAGGCTTCAAAGCTGATGAACACCTACGCCGACGCGTTGGACGGTTTGGCCAAAACGGCGAAGGCGCAGATCAAGGCGTTGGGCAATGCGGGAGCCGGCATGTCCATTGCCTGGCTTCTCGTGAGGCTCAAGGACGCCGTCTTGCGCTTTCGCACCAAGGGCAAGGGCAAAGCGGGAGGCTCCACTGTCAATGACAAGACCACCGCAAAGCACGATCAGAAAAAGCCGGAAGGGGAGCTGGACACGGGGCACTCAGAACGCACAAAGAAAGTGCGTGAAGCCAATGCTTGCAAGAATTGCGAAACGGGTGCCGCAACGCCCCGCTCCATCAGCTTTGCAACCGGCAGCGAGACTTTCGTTCATACCGACTTCACCTTGCCGGGCCACATGCCCATCGTCTGGAGTCGCACCTACTACTCGCGCCTGGCAGCCTACGACCACGCGCAGCATCACGCTGCACATGCCGACAGCAGCGCCTATCTTGGTGCTCGGTGGACCAGTCCCTACACCACCCGCATCGATCAGGCCGTAGATGGCAGCCTGAGCTACTTCGCGGCCGATGGCCGCGAGCATCGCTTCCCCAAGCTGGCCGAACCTGAAGATGGCAAGGCCGGCCAGACTCACCACAATGCCATTGAAGATCTCACCCTGGGGCGAGGCAATGCAGGCCTGCTCATCCTGAGCCATGGGCGCGACTACATCGAGACCTTCGAGCTCGCTCCCCAGTTCATGCGCGAGGGCAAGGCGCGCACCAAGAACAAGGCCGTGCATTACCGCCTGGCAAGCCAGCGCACCCGCGCCGGTCACACGACCGAGTTGGCCTATCGCCACGAAGGCGGGCAGCTCTCCGATGTGGTCAGCGGCCAGCTCCATGTGAGCACGGCCATCGACGCGCTTGGGCGCATCCAAAGCCTGTGGCTCGTGCAGGACGGACAGGCCGTGCGCCAACTCGCCGCCTACACCCATCGGACGCTGGCCGACGGCAGCAGTGACCTCATCGCCGCCCAGGATGAGAACCAGCAAAGCTGGCACTACGAATATCAGGCTGCGGGGGAGAAAGCCAGCACCCACCTGATCTCTGGCTATACAGACCGCACCGGCCGTGGCACCCATCTCCATTGGAAGCACGAAGACGGTTTCGACATCGGCCTGACCGCCGACAACAGCGCCGAGGCCAAGGCGTATCGCGAACACGCCGACGACGGCAGCTTCGACACCACCATCGTCTGGAACAAGCACATTCGCTTGGCCACCGTCATCGATGCCCTTGGCGCGCAGACACGCTACTACTTCGACTTCCTGGGCTACACCTACCGCATCATTCATCCGGAGGTGCGCAGTGCGGACGGCCTGCTCTATGCGCATGAAGAGTGGTTCTTCCGGGATGCGAACAAGAACATCACCAAGCATCTGCATCCTGATGGCAGCCAGGACCGCTACACCTACGACGCGCACAACAACCTCGTGAGTCACACCCGTGCCGACCACAGCACGGTGCACATCGCCCACGACGACATGGACAATCTCACCGGCATTCGCGATGCCGAAGGGCATGCGTGGAAGCGCACCTACGAGGGCGTCAATCTCATTGAGGAAATCGACCCGCTGGGCCACAAGACCGAGTACGCCTACAACGAGCACGGCCTGCCGGTGGAGATCACCGATGCCAAGGGCGGCAAGAAGCAGTTGGCTTATGACGATGCGGGCCAACTCGTTGCGTACACCGACTGCTCGGGCAAGACCAGCAGTTGGGCCTATGACGAGCGCGGCCGTCTGATCAAGCAGCGCAATGCGGCCGGCGAGATCACTCGGTACCGCTACGAGCGCGGCCAACTGACGCGCATCGTCAATCCCGACGGCACCGAGGAGCAGTTGGCGCACGATGCCGAAGGCCGCTTGCTCTCGCACCGCGATGCCCTGCAGCGCGAGACACGCTACGAATACAACGCTGTCGGCCTCATCACCCAGCGCCTGGACGCCAACCGCAACACCATCGACTACCAATGGGACCGCCTGGGCCGCCTGGCAGCGCTGCGCAACGAGAACGGCCGCACCCACAGCTTCAGCTACGACCCGCTGGGCAAGCTGCTGTCCGAAGTGCAGTTCGACGGCAGCAGAACCGTGTACGGCTACACCCCTGCCACGGGCGTGTTGCGCCAGGTCACCGAAGGCGATGCGGTCACCCAGCTCGACTTCGATCCCACGGGGCGCCTGACGAAGCGCACCGCGGGGCTGTATATCGAGCCCACGGACAGCCAGGGCCGGCCAACCGGGCGTACGCTGGATGCGAAGAGCATCCAGACCGATAGCTATGCCTACGACGGCAACGGGCAGCTCATCGATGCCCACAACCCGCATATTCACTTGCAGTGGTTCCCTGATGCTGCGGGTAACGTCAAGACCGAGCACCATCATTACCTGATCGACGAAGAAGGTAGGCCGAGCAGCCAGCCGATGACGGCAGTCTGGCAGCACCGCTACGACGAGTTGGGCAATCGCATCCAGACCACGCGCCCTGACGGCCACACCACCACCTGGCTGACATACGGCTCAGGTCACGTGCACGGCCTGATGCTCGATGGCATGGAGGCCGTGCAGATCGAGCGCGACGACCTGCACCGCGAGGTCAAGCGGATACAGGCCAACGAGGTGGCGCAGGAGCAGCAGTACGACCCGGCAGGGCGGCTGAAGGCTCAGGTGCTCAGCCGGGTGGAGAGGCTGAGCCAGAGCCGAGGTGGCTCTTCTACTTCCAACGCCAGCGCGCTCGGCATCCAGCGCAAGTACAGCTACGACCGAGCCGGCCAACTCACCGACATCGGCGACAGCCGCCGTGGCAGCCTGAGTTACCGCTACGACCCTGCGGGCCGTCTGCTGCAGGCGCAGAGCCAACTGGGCACCGAGACCTTTGCGTTCGATCCGGCCAGCAACATCCTGGACCCGATGGCGCCGGCGGCCAGGGAGGCCGGGACGATTCACAACATCCCGCCCATCCTGAACAACCTAGTGAAGGACTACGCGGGCACGCACTTCGAGTACGACGTCAGGGGCAATATGGTCCAGCGGCTGCACAACGGCCAGCGCACGCGCTTCGCTTGGGATGCGCTCGGGCGATTGACCGAGGCGCGCACGCAGGACACGCGAACTTCATTCCTGTATGACCCGCTGGGTCGGCGGATTGCCAAGCGCAGCGAGCCCATCGTCATCACCAGCTCGATGGATGGCAGCCATTACCACGCGGCCGAGTACCGGCGCCAGATCCACGAGCGCGGCCTGGGCGCGGTGCTCTTCGGTTGGGACGGTGACCAGATGGCCTGGGAGTGCGACTACGCGCGACAGCGGACGGTGCACTACGTGTTCGAGCCCGGCAGCTTCGTGCCGCTGCTGCAGGCCAAATCCAATGTAGACATGCGTCGGGCGATGCTGCAGCGACCGCAGGCGGTGACGCAAAGCTATGTCGATGCGCAAGGCAACTACGACCTGGATCAGGACCCGCTGTACAACGGGATGTACGAGGCGGGCATCGGCAGCGACGGGGAGCCACCGGAGCCGCTGACGGACATCCACTATTACCAGTGCGACCACCTCGGCACACCTATGGAGCTGACCGATGAGGGCGGCAATGTCGCGTGGGAGGCGAATTACAAGGCGTGGGGAGAAGCCAGGCTCACGATCAGCGAGGCGGCAAGGAAAGCGGGGCTGAAGAATCCGATTCGGTTCCAGGGGCAGTATCTGGACGAGGAGACCGGGCTGCACTACAACCGGTTCAGGTATTACGACCCGGTGATGGGAAGGTTTGTGAGCAAGGACCCGATTGGGCTGCAAGGTGGAATCAACCTTCATCACTATGCCCCGAATTCAACCGAGTGGATTGATCCCTTCGGGCTTATTCGAGGTCGGCCGAATATAGGAGACGCCGGTCGAAAACAAAAAACAGGGAAGCCAAATATCGATAATCGCTGCCTCTCATGTAAAAAATGGGAAATTAATCGCTTCGACAGGATATGCGAAGGGCAAATTCCAGGCGTAGGGGTCGCAAAGTATCTTAGAGATCCGAAAGATAAAAGATGGTATTCAGTCGATCAAACCGCACACGGTGGTAGTGCATTTAAACAATACAACCAAAAAGGCAATCTCCTAAATCATATTCGCGATCTGGATGAATTTGGAGACCAAATGGGGAAACACAAAGGCAACGCGGGAAAAATTGTTGATCTTAAGTCATTGAAATGCAAGGATGTTAATTCATGATTTCATCTGCCCGTGAATTCATGCTGTTGTGCGCCTCACAACGGGAGTCAGATATTGCCAAATCGCTTCAAGATGAGGCGCCTTTTAAAGTGTGGGAGGATCTAATCTTACATTATAAATCCTATCAAATAGATGTTGCGCAAAATCGCACAATTCCAGCGGAAATAATGAAAGCCTTGGCTAATCAAGGAGATGAGATTGTCCGATCAATTTTGGCAGAAAAAAGAAGATTGCCGACTGATCTTTTTCATTTTTTCTCCAGAGATTCCAGTCCGCTAATTCGAAAAATAATAGCGGCAAACCAAAAAACACCGATTGATATAGTGAAATACCTTACGGGCGATGAAGATGAAGATGTCGCTAGTGTTGCAAGATTTCGGTTAGGTGTCTGAAAAATCGAACCAAAATAATTAAGAGGTGGCCCCACAAATTCAGACGGCAACATCGCCTGGGAGGCGAACTACAAAGCGTCGGGTGAGGCCAGGCTCACGATCAGCGAGGCGGCAAGGAAAGCGGGGCTGAAGAATCCGATTCGGTTCCAGGGGCAGTATCTGGACGAAGAGACGGGGCTGCACTACAACCGGTTCAGGTATTACGACCCGGTGATGGGGCGGTTTGTATCGAAAGATCCAATTAGATTGCGAGGTGGAATTAATGTATTCCAATATGCCTCCAATCCGGTGAAATGGATTGATCCGACCGGACGTTCTGCAGCATCCGATTTACCTCGAATGAAAGGGCGAAGCGTGCCACGTGTCGGATCGATCCTGAGCAATGCGGGGCTTAATAAAACAAAAGGCAATGGCGCGAATGAAACTTGGAAGCACACGGATGGATCAGAGGTCAGAGTTCATAAATAAAGAAATAAATGCCTATGCCCTTATAAATCAGGAAATAACGCACATATTCATAAGGAAGATCCTGCAGGATGGCACTTAATGATCACGGGCGTGTATCAGTAGACCCGGTCGAAACCCACATTGGTATTCGTAACCCTATGGATCTGCCATTTTTTCGAGGAAGGTCGCACGGATCATGAGCTATGAATATAGATTGCTGCTCGATAGCACTATCTCGGCGCAGCATTTTATGAACTCATTAATGCTGAGTGAGGCATGCGTCAAGGCGCAAGCAAGAGAGGTCTATTTAAAAGACCAAGAGTTGCAGACTCCAGCTGAGTATGACGCCAGGTTAATTCAGGAGGGCAATCAGTCAATATGGATGGAAATCAATTTAAAGTCGGTGAATTTATATAGATTGATCCACTCATCACTGAGCGGCGGGGTTGTTCGATGTTATGTGGATGGAGATTTAGATGATGAGGTTTCTCTGAAAGAAGCATTTCGCATCAAAATCAAAAAATAAGCGAGCCATTCAATAAAGTCGAAGCGGCAACGTTCCGATTTGAGAAGAACTATTGGAGAAGGATACCGCAGTGGTGGAGGGTGTCGTGTCACCACTTCGCGGGTCACGGTTCGAAGAAATAAATCTGGCGGCGTTTATACCGCATACCCTCAATTATGAATTCAGTTAACCTCAATTATATACGCGGCCTCTACGATTTTTTATTTGGGAAAATCGATGAGGAATTAGAGGAATTTGACATTAATTTACCTGAGAATCAGAGAATTCTCTTTGAAGAGATGGCGCACACTTTTAAAAAATTCGGCCCGATTTCAAAGAGAAACATTCTTGATGGTCTGAACTTAATTTTTTATAATTCTTGCGATGAAGAATTATGGAGAAATGCTATTCCACATGACCTTCCTCTTAACCGCGTGGCGGACAGGCGAGGCTATTTGAAAGGAGTTATTTTTGCATTGACAAAAAATACCCCTGAATTGCTTGATAAACGTAAAATTCTATTAATTAATGAAATGGGAGCATATGGGTTGGATTTTTCAAAATGATTAGTTATTTTTAATGCAAACCAAATTTCATTAACCATCGGTGCGCACCTCGAACCAAAGATGAATAGCGCTCAAATTCAATGCAATTTTCTCGGTCACATTCATGGAATGCACTACATGCTCTCCATGAGCGATGGCGATCTCGATGATTTTTATATCAATAACAAGAGTGGCCGCACCAAGCTGTTTGATGCGATGAAAACTGACTTCAATATCTACGGGCCGGTCAGCAAGCAAAGGACTCTTGAAGTAATCAATGCCATTGGACTCGATAGCCCTGCTCGCGCGCGTACTGCGTACTGGCTCGGCGGCCATCCGACGTGACGGGTGGAGGCCACGCTGAACATGCTCGTGGAGCTGTAGTCGACGCGTTCGGCGATCTCGGCGACGCCGCCTTCGTTGGGCGGAGCAAACCCTTCGCGGGCGCGCCATGCGAGCAAGTACCCATCGGGGCCACTCCCACCTTGCGGCTGAGGCGATCAAACAACGTGCGCGTGCGCGTCGTGCTGCCCGGCTCCTAGGGCGAGACCAGTTTTCGGAACGCCGCGCGCCTGCACCGCATCGAGAACGAGGTCTGTAGCGACTTCATGAAAAAGACCATCGCCCGCATGCTCGCGTCCACCGGCCCCGGGGCACGCGCGCGAAGAACTCGGCCGAGGCCGTGCAGTGGGCGGCCGGTCGGTGCGTGTCTCAGCGCTTGGGCAACGCATAGGCGATCACATGGTCCCCGGTCCGCGTGCCGAGCGAGCCGTGTCCGCCGGCAGCCACCAGCACGAATTGCCGCCCATCGCTGCCGCGGTAAGTCATCGGCGTGGCCTGCCCGCCTGCGGGCAGCCGGCTGCGCCACAGCTCCTTGCCATTGCCGACGTCGTACCCGCGCACGTACTGGTCGAGCGTGCCCGAGAGGAAAGCCACGCCCCCCGCGGTCATCACCGGCCCGCCCAGGTTCGGCACCCCCATCGCAAAGGGCAGCGGCAACGGCGAGCTGTCGCGCACCGTGCCGTTCTTGTGCATCCAGATGACCTTGCCGCTGCGCAGGTCCGCGCCCGCCACATGCCCCCACGGCGGCGCCTGACACGGCAGCCCCAGCACCGAGGTGAACGCGCTGAGCTTGATCGCGAACGGCGCGCCGAAGTTCTCGTTCAGCGCGGGCAGGCTGTCGTTCGGCCGGCTCTTGCCCTGCACGTACAGCGTGGTGTCGTCCGCGCGCGGCACCAGCTGCGACACGAAGGCCAGCGACGCCGGCGTGGTGAAGGCGATCTGCCGCTGCGGATCGACCGCGATGCTCCCCCAGTTGAAGACGCCGAAGTTGCCGGGGTAGATGAGCGAACCCTGTGTTGACGGCGGCGTGAAGCGGCCCTCGTAGCGCAGCCGGTGAAACGCGATGCGGCAGGCGAGCTGGTCGAAGATCGTGCCGCCCCACATGTCGGACGGCTTCAGCGCGGGTGGATCGAACGAGAGCCCCGACACCGGCTGCGTCGGCGCGGTGCGGTCGCCGGTGGCGGCGCCCTGCGGCGCGGGCCGCTCGTTCACCGGCACGATGGGCCGGCCGTTGCGCCGGTCGAGCACGAAGAGCTCGCCCTGCTTGGTCGGCTGCACCAGCGCGGGAATGGTCTCGCTGCCCACGCGCAGATCGATGAGGCTGGGCTGCGAAGGCACGTCGTAGTCCCAGAGGTCGTGGTGCACCGTCTGGAAGCTCCAGCGCACGCGGCCGGTCGCGAGATCGAGCGCCACCACCGACGACGAATAACGCTCCGCGCCCTCGGTGCGCTTGCCGCCCCACTGGTCCGGCGGCTGGTTGCCCGTGGGCACGTAGACCAGCCCCAGCGCCTCGTCCACGCTGGAGATGGACCAGCTGTTGGGCGAGTTGACGGTGTAGGTGCGGTCGGCCGCGATGGGCGCTGTCTCGTCGGGGTTGCCCGAATCCCAGTTCCACACGAGCGCGCCGGTGTTCACGTCGAAGGCGCGGATCACGCCCGAGGTTTCCTTGGTCGAGACGTTGTCGAGCACCGTGCCGCCCACCACGATGAGCGAGCGCGTCACGACGACGGGCGAGGTCGAGTAGTAGGAGCCCGCCTTGACGTTGGGCATGTTCTTCCAGAGATCGATCTGGCCGCTGCCGCCGCCGAAGGCCATGCAGGGCTTGCCGCTTTCGGGGCTGAGCGCGATCACGCGGCCATCGGCGGTGGGCATGAAGAGCTTGGCGTCGCACTCGCCTGCCGGCGCTGAAGGCGAAGGCGAAGGCGACGGCGTCGGTGTGGCGCCCTGTGCCGTGCTGCCGGCGTAATACGAGAGGCCGCGGCAGGTCAGGTGCTGCAGCGCGAGCGATTTCTGGATGTCGGGCGTGTAGCGCCAGATCTGCTCGCCCGTGGTGGCGTTGAGCGCGATCACCGCCTGGTGCGGCGTGCAGAGAAAGAGCCGCTCGCCGATCTTGAGCGGCGTGACTTCGAAGGTCGTCTCTTCCGGATCACCGGGCTGGCCGCGCACATCGCCGGTGCGGAAGTGCCAGGCCTCTTCGAGCTGCCCGACGTTGGCCGGCGTGATCTGGTCGAGCGCCGAATAACGCTGGCCGAAGCCGGTGCCGCCGTAGGCGGTCCAGTCGTCCTTCGGCGGGGGCGGGCTGGCGAGCGCGGCAGCGGCAGTTGCACTGCTCGATGCATTCGATGCATTCGATGCATCGGGCAACGGCGCAATGCCTTCGATGCGGCCGGGCTCGCGCGTCCACGAGAACACCGCCGCAACGAGGAACGCTGCGAGCACCACGCCGAGCACGGCGCGCGTGCGGCCGATGCCCGTTGCATCGCGCCGCGCGAGCGCACGCGCCACCCACGGCGACAGCAGGAACAGGCCGACCACGAAGAACACATCGCCGCGCGCGGCCAGCGGCCACCAGTCGAAGCCCACTTCCCACAACGCCCACACCAACGTGAGCAGGACCACCGCCGCATAGAACATCAACCCGATGCCGCCGCCACGCCTGAGCAGCAATGCCGACGCGATGAGCCCGAGCCCCGCCACGAGGTAGTACCACGAGCCGCCGAGCGCGATGAGCCATGCGCCCGCGACCAAGAGCACGAGACCCGCAAGGCCGATGAGCACCGCGACCACGACAAGCAATGCGGAGGGCGACGAGGACTCGGCAGGCTGGGTGAACTGGGCGGAGGAACGCGTCATGGCTGGGACTCCTGGAGGCGGAATTCCCAAACGTTAGGGCATCGATCGCGCGATGCGCGTAGGCCGAAGGCTCAGGCAGTGGCGAGAACGCGTTCGGCGCGCGCGCGACGCGTTCTCGCATCGGGTTGCAGCGGCCTTAAGTATTCGTGCAACGCCAGCGCCGCGGCACCGACCGCGGGCGCGAGTTCTTCATAGCGCGCGATGCGCAGCCCGGGTGCCGGCATGCCCGCGCCATCGGCATGGCGCTTCACGGCCTCGAACGCGGCCTGCACGAAGCCGCGATGCGCCGCGCACGACTTGCCGCCCAACACGATCGCGCGCGGATTGAAGGTCACCCACAGGTTCTGCAGCAGCACGCCGAAGAAGGCCGCGGCGCGCTGCGTGTCCACGCCTTCGCGCTCCAGCGTTCGGGAACCGAAGAAGGCTTCGGCGCAGCCGCGCCGGCCGCACGAGCAGAGCGGCCCGTCGAGTTCGAGGATCGTGTGGCCGATCTCGCCGGCCATGCCCTGTGCGCCGGTGAAGAGGCGGTCGTTCAGCACGACGCCCGCGCCCACGCCGACGTCGCAGCTCACGAAGATGAGCGGGTCCTCGCCCTCGCCCGCGGCGAATTCGTATTCGCCGAGCACGGCCGCGTCGGCATCGTTCTGCAGTTGCACGGTGACGCCGGGCAGGCCCGCGGCGGCAAGCGATTTTTCGAGCGCGGGCAACAGGCTCACGTTGCGCCAGCCGAGGTTGGGCGCGAAGCGCACGACGCCGGTGCAATCGTCCACCGCGCCCGGCACGCACACGCCGATGCTCGAGAGGCTGAGGCCCAGCGCGTCGAGTTGCCTGTGCGCGGCCGAGGCCATGCGCGCGACCTGCGCGCACACGCCGGCGGGCGAGCCGTCGGTGAGCGCGTGGGTGTTGGAGTACAGCACCTCGCCCTGCAGCGAGACGCACACGAGCCGCACGGTCTCCACCGCGATTTCCACACCCATCAAGGCGCGCACGCCGACGTTGATCTGCAGCGGCGTCGAGGGCCGGCCGAGCCGGTCGTTCACGGCCGCATCGGACTCCTTGAGCCAGCCTTCGTCGAGCAGCTCGCGCACCAGCAGGCTCACGGTGGATTTCGTGAGGCCGCTCTCGATGGCCAGGCGCGCGCGCGACAACCCCGGCTGCGCGCGCAGCAACCGCAGCAGCACGCTGCGGTTCATGCGCTTGAGCAGTTGCTGGTCGCCGATGGTCTTCATGTCGCGAGGTGCGTCGTCAGGCGGTTGCCGCGGCGGCGGTCGCGGCGTGGTGGGCCTGCTCCCTGCCTTCGGGCCGCTTGCCCGCGATGATCATGCCGAGCACTTCGTCCTCGGTCACGTCCTGGGTGCGGTAGGTGCCCACGAGCTTGCCGTTCTTCATCACCGCGAGGCGGTCGCTCAGCGAGAACACGTCGGGCATGTCGTGCGTGATGAGGAAGATGCCCACGCCATCGGCCTTGAGCTGCTTCACCAGGCCGCCGACCATCGCTGTTTCTTCGGGGCCGAGCGCGGCGCAGGGCTCGTCCATGATGAGGATGCGCGCATTGAAGTACAGCGCGCGCGAGATCGCCACCACCTGCCGCTGGCCGCCCGAGAGGCGACGCACCGGCACGCGGATGTTGGTGAAGTTCCTGTTGAGGCGATGGAACACCTTGCGCGCCTGCACTTCCATGAAGTGGTCGTCCAGCGTGTTCCAGCGCGTCATCTTCTCGCGGCCGAGAAAGAGGTTGGAGACCGAGTCGAGGTTGTCGGCGAGCGCGAGCGTCTGGTAGATGGTCTCGATGCCTTGCGCCTGCGCTTCGGCGGGCGTGCGGATGTTGACCTTCTCGCCCGCGATCAGCGTATCGCCCGAGTCGATGGGGTAGGCGCCCGCGAGCATTTTCATGAGCGTCGATTTGCCCGCGCCGTTGTGGCCGAGCAGCGCGACCACTTCGCCGGGATAGAGGTTCACGCTCACGCCGTCCACGGCCTTCACGCCGCCGAAGGCCTTGCGGATCTCGCGCAGTTCGACAAGAGGTTTCGTCGTGTCCGGGGGGGTGCTCATTGCGACTCTTTCCTACGGTTGGCCTGCGCAGCGAGGCCTGTTCGGGGGCTCCCGCGGAACCGGCTTTGCCGGGCCGCAGGGTGCGCCCCCTTGAGGGGGGATGCGGCTACACGAAGTGAGCAAGAAACGGGGGTGGGCTTCACTTCAGTTCTCCCCGAACTTGCGGCGGTAGAGCACGTCGAACACCACGGCCACGATCAGCACCTGGCCGATGATGACCATGCGCTTGCCGATGGGCACATCGAGCAGCAGCATGCCGCTGTCGAGCGACTGCATGATGAGCGCGCCCAGCACCGAACCGAAGATCGAGCCGCTGCCGCCCGCGAGCGCCGTGCCGCCGATGACGGCCGCCGCGATCACGTAGAGCTCCATGCCGGTGCCCAATGAATTGGTGCCGGCGTTGAGCCGCGCGATCGACACGATGGCCGCGATGGTGACCAGCACCGCCAGCAGCGCGAACAGCATCAGCGTGACGCGCTTGACCGGAATGCCGACCAGCGCAGCCGCATCGGGATTGCCGCCCATCGCGAACACGTAGCGCCCGAAGCGCGTGCGGTGCACGATGAACGACAGCACGATGGCGACCACCGCCCAGATCAGCACCGGAATCGGAATGCCCTGCGGCTCCGACTTCGACGAGATCTGGTAGTTGTTCATGACCGCGGCGAAGCCGAAGACCACCGCCACCGGCACGGCCGTGATGAGCACGTCGAGCCACAGCGGCTCGGTCGGCATGTCGTAGCGCTGGCGCGCGCGGCGCTTCTGCACCATGCGGCCGAAGAGCACGAGCGCGACCAGCGCCGCGATCACCCAGCTCGCGGTGGTGCCGATGCCGCCGTCGTAGCCGCCGCCCAGGCGCTGGAAGAATTCGTCGTTCACCGGCTGCGTCTTGCCGTCGGCGACGAGAAAAGCCGCGCCGCGGAACGACATGAGACCGCCGAGCGTGACCACGAACGAGGGCACGCCGAGCACCGCGGTGAGCCAGCCTTGATAGATCGACACCAGGAGCGCCACGGCCAGGCCCGCGAGGCAGGCCGTGGGCCACGACCAGCCCGAGGTGTATTGCAGGTACGCGATGAGCACCCCCACGAAACCCATCACCGAACCGACCGACAGGTCGATGTGGCGCGCCACGATGATCAGCACCATCACGGTGGAGACGATGCCCACCACGGCAGTCTGCTGCGCGACGTTGTAGAGATTCTCGGGCGAGAGAAACACGCCGCCCGACATGACGCTGAAGGCCACCGCCATGACGACCAGCAGCACGCACATCAGGATCAGGCGCAGGTCGACGCCCGTGCGGCGCCACCATCCCGGAGTTTCATTGCTCATTTTTTGGGTACCCCCTCAAAGCGGATGCGCGACCGCGTCCCGGCCGGGCCTTGCGAGCCCGGCCTGACGCATGCATCGCGCGGATTGACTGACGACTGGCTGGCTTGGCTTGCTTACTTGCAGGCCGCGGGTGCGCTGGCGGCGGGGACGCCCTTGCAGAGCTCGTCCTTCTTGATCCAGCCGGCCTTCACGACGACATCGAGGTTGTCGCGCGTGACGGGCACCGGCGTGAGCAGGCGGGACGACAGTGCGACCTTCTTCGGGCCCGAGTTCCACTGCGCGGCCTTCTCGACCGGCTTGCCCTGCGACAGCGCGATGGCCGCTGAGGCGGCTTCGCGGCCGAGCTCGCGCGAGTCCTTGAAGATGGTGGCGGTCTGCGTGCCCAGCGCGATGCGGTTGAGCGCCGCGAAGTCCGCGTCCTGTCCCGACACCGGCACGCCGCGCAGGCCCTTGGCCGTGAGCGCCGCGACCGCGCCGCCGGCGGTCCCGTCGTTGGCAGCCACCACCGCGTCGACCTTGTTTGCGTTCTTGGTGAGGATCTGCTCCATGTTCTTCTGCGCGACCTCCGGCTTCCAGCCTTCGGTGTATTCGTCGCCGACGATCTTGATGTCGCCCTTCTTCACGGAGGGCTCCAGCACCTCCTGCTGGCCCGCGCGCAGGAAGTCGGCGTTCGGGTCGCTCGGCGAGCCCTTGATGATCACGTAGTTGCCCTTGGGCTTGACCTTGAGCACCTCGCGCGCTTCCATGCGGCCGACCTCGACGTTGTCGAAGGTGATGTAGAAGACGCCGGGCGCTTCGATCAGGCGGTCGTACGCGACCACGGGCACCTTCTGGCGCGTGGCCTTGGTGATGGCGGGCAGGATCGCGTCCTTGTCCATCGCCAGCACGATGAGCGCCTTGGCGCCCTTGGACATCAGGCCCTCGATGTCGCCCAGCTGCTTTTCGGGCGAGCCGCCCGCGTCGGCGCTGATGTACTTAGCGCCGAGCTTTTCGAGCTGCGCCTTGATGGCCGCCTCGTCGGTTTTCCAGCGCTCTTCCTGGAAGTTGGACCAGCTCACGCCGACCACGGTCTGGGCCAGTGCGCTCACGGCGGTGAGGCCGAAGGCCATGGCGGCCAAAGTTTGTTTGAGTTGCATCGGTGTCTCTCCTGCCGTGTAAGAAATTAGTTAGTTTGAAAGGCGAACTAACTATCCCATCGCAGCCGGAAGATTGGCATCGGGGAATTCCCCGAGCGCCGCAACGCAACGAATCAGAGCGGAACGGGCGCTGATGAAAGGGCTGCGGCCACCCGCAGCCAGCCCAGTGCGCTGCCCGCCACCGTCCAGCGGCCGTCGACGGCCTCCAGGGCAAAGCGGGCCCGGCTGCCGGAGAACGGGCCGGGGTTCTGCTGGACGATCTCGACCTCGCGTTCGGTCACGTTGGCAACGATCGCGACATGGCCGTACGGATTGAAGAGCGTGGGCGGGAACACGATGAGGTCGTCGACCTGCGGCTTCTCGGACCCGGCGTTGCGGTACTGCACGAGCGCCCGCTTCGGGTTCAGCGCGCCCTGCGCCGTGTTGGCATCGAAGAAGTCCTTGGCGTTGCCGAAGGCATCGGGCATGCGGTGATTGAAGCGCTCGAAGTAGTAGCGCTTCACGAACTCCACGCATTGGTACTTGATGCCCAGGTTGTAGCCGTCGCGCGAGAGCGTGCGGCCCTCGGAGTTGTTGACGCCGCCGTTGTAGTAGACCTTCACGCCGTTGAACTCGTCGACCACCGCGCCCACCTCCTGGCCGGGGTTGAGGTTGGTGTAGGTCACGACGCGGTAGCCGGCGGCGGCCAGCACGGCGGCACCGGCGAGGCAAAGAAGAAGGGTTCTCAGGCGAATCATGGGCTGGAGGTTAACGCCCGACGATAGGGGCGCCGCACCGGCGCGGCCAGTGCCGAAGGTCACCCCCTCGAATGCCTCGCCGCCTGTCCTCGGGCATGATCGCGGGCACAAAAAAACTGGAG
Organism: Variovorax paradoxus EPS; assembly: GCF_000184745.1. Lineage (NCBI taxonomy): Bacteria > Pseudomonadati > Pseudomonadota > Betaproteobacteria > Burkholderiales > Comamonadaceae > Variovorax > Variovorax paradoxus. The sequence continues at coordinate 6,248,525 of NC_014931.1, forward strand.
ACGAGACACCGATGGACCCGAGCATTCCCCCCGGCGCCGGCGAGGCGCTGTACCGCACCATGGTGCGCATCCGCGCCTTCGAAAACGCCGCCGAAACAGCAAGCCAGGGCGGCGTGAGCGCCTACGGCCAGCAGGCCGGAGCCGCCGCCAAGGTGCGCGGCCCGCTGCACCTGTCGACCGGGCAGGAGGCCGTGCCCGCGGGCGTGTGCGCGCACCTGCGCACGAGCGACTACCTCACCTCCACGCACCGCGGCCACGGCCACACGCTGGCCAAGGGCGCGGACCTCACGCGGATGATGTGCGAGCTCTTCGGCAAAGCCACGGGCTTCAACGGCGGCAAGGGCGGCTCGATGCACATCGCGGATTTCTCGGTCGGCATGCTGGGCGCCAACGGCGTGGTGGCGGCCGGGCTGCCGATCGCGGTCGGTGCGGCGCATGCGCAAAAGCTGCTGAAGAAAAGCGACGACATCACGGTCTGCTTCTTCGGCGATGGCGCCATCAACCGCGGTCCCTTTCTCGAAGCGCTGAACTGGGCGCGCGTGTACGAGCTGCCGGTGCTCTTCGTCTGCGAGGACAACCGCTGGAGCGCCACCACGGCGAGCGGGCCGATGACGGCGGGCGACGGCGCCTCGGCGCGCGCCATGTCGATGGACATCGCGGCCACGCAGGTCGATGGCAACGACGTGTTCGCGGTGCACGAGGCCGCCGCGCGGCTCGTGAAGGAAGTGCGCAGTGGCGCCGGGCCGCGCCTGCTGCATGCGCTGACGTATCGCGTAAAGGGCCACGTGTCGGTCGATCTCGCGGCTTATCGCGATCCGGCCGAACTGGCCGCGGCGCTCGAAACCGATCCGATCGCCCGCACGCGCGGCCACCTGCTCTCGGCCGGCGTGAGCGCGGCCACGCTCGATGAAATCGAGAACGCGGCGCGCGACGAAGTCGACACCGCGCTTGCCATCGCCGATGCCGCACCCTGGCCCGATGCCAGCGCCGCATTCACCGACGTGCAGACCATCGGAGCAGGCCAATGGCATTGAAGAAGAAGGAACTGAGTTACTCCGAAGCCGCCGTGCTTGCCGTGCAGCGCGAGATGGAAGCCGATGCGCGCGTGGTCGTGCTCGGCGAGGACGTGGGCCGCGGCGGCATCTTCGGCCAGTACAAGGGACTGCAGCAAACCTTCGGCGCCGAGCGCGTGATCGACACGCCGATCAGCGAAGCCGCGATCATGGGCGCCGGCGTGGGCATGGCGCTCGCGGGGCTGCGGCCCGTGGTCGAGATGCGCGTGGTCGATTTCGCGCTCTGCGGCATGGACGAGCTGGTGAACCAGGCCGCCAAGAACCGCTTCATGTTCGGCGGCCAGGGCCGCGTGCCGCTGGTGGCGCGCATGCCGGGCGGCATCTGGGACGCGTCGGCGGCGCAGCATTCGCAATCGCTCGAGGCGTGGTTCGCGCACCTGCCTGGCGTGGTGGTGGTGAGCCCGTCGACGCCGCAGGACAACTACGGGCTGCTGCGCGCGGCGCTGCAGTGCGGCGACCCGGTCGTGTACATCGAGCACAAGACGTTGTGGGGATTGCGCGGCGAAGTGGACGAAGACATCGCCGTGCCGCTCGGCAAGGCGGCGCGCGTGCGCGAGGGCAACGCGCTCACGCTCGTGAGCTGGAGCCGGCAGATGCAGGCCTGTGCCGCCGCGTGCGATGCGCTCGCGGCCGAGGGCATCGCGGTCGACCTGATCGACCTGCGCACGTTGTGGCCGTGGGATCGCGAGACGGTGCTTGCGTCGTGCGCGCGCACCGGGCGGTTGCTGGTCGTGCACGAAGCCGTGCAGGCCGCGGGCTTCGGCGCGGAGATCGCGGCCAGCGCCGCGGAGGCCACGGGCTGCCGCATCACACGGCTGGGCGCGCCGCGCATTCCGGTCGGCTATGCGCCGGTGCTGGAGGCGCAGTCGCGCATCGGCGCGGAGGCCGTCGTGGCCGCCGCGAAGAAGCTGCTGGGCTGAGCCTGCGGGTCCGGCGTCAGGCTGCGAAGCCGCCGTCGATGTTCAGGCTCGCACCGGTCACGAACGCCGCTTCGGGGCTGGCGAGGTACGCCACCATGCTCGCGATTTCATCGGGGTGGCCGTGGCGGGGCAGCGCCATCAGGCCGTGCATCGCGGCGGCGTTCGGGCCATCGACCGGGTTCATGTCGGTGTTGACCGGGCCGGGCTGCACGTTGTTGACGGTGATGCCGCGCGGGCCGAGGTCGCGTGAAAGCCCTTGCACCAGGCCCTTCAACGCCGACTTGCTCATGGCATAGGCCGCGCCGCCGGGCCAGGGCATGCGCTCGGCGTTGGTGCTGCCGATGTTGATGATGCGGCCGCCCTCGCCCATGTGGCGCGAGGCTGCCTTCGCTGCGACGAACACGGCGCGCACGTTGACGTCGAGCGTCTTGTCGAAGTCTTCGAGCGAGAAGTCGTCCAGGGCGCCGCCGAGGAACACGCCGGCGTTGTTCACCAGGATGTCGATCTTGCCGAGCGTGCGAGCCGCTTCGTCGATGCCGGCGGTGAGCGCCGCGGCGTCGGCACTGTCGATCTTCAGCGCTAGCGCGCGGCCGCCTTCGGACTGGATGCTGCGCACCAGTTCGTCGGCCGGTGCGGCCGAGCTCGCGTAACTGAAGGCCACGGCAGCGCCGTCGCGCACGAGGCGGCGCACGATGGCCGCGCCGATGCCGCGCGAACCGCCGGTGACGAAGGCAACCTTGCCGGCCAGGACAGAAGAAGAGGAAGAAGAAGTGGTGGAAGCCATGATTTTTCCGTTCGGTGAGTGGAGGAATGACTTCAGTGTCGGGATTCCACTCCTTCTCCGGTAGCCATCAATCGGCGCAATCAAATTCAACCCAAAGTTGAAGATGAGGTCGAAAATGAACGCATGGAACCGCTCAATCACCTCGAATCCTTCGTGCAAAGCGCCGAGAGCGGCAGCTTCTCGGCCGCCGCGCGGCGCCTCGGGCTCACGCCGGCGGCGGTCAGCAAGAACGTCGCGCGGCTCGAAGCGCGGCTGGGCGTGCGGCTGTTCCAGCGCAGCACGCGCCGGCTCACGTTGACCGAGGGCGGGGAGCGCTTCCTGGCGCAGATCGGCGGGCCGCTCGCGACGCTGCAGGAGGCGGTGGCGGGCTTGGCCAAGGACGACGGCCAGCCCGCCGGCACGCTGAAAGTGAGCATGGGCCAGGCCTTCGGGCGCGAGCATGTGCTGCCGATGATGGGCGACTTTCTCGCGCGCTATCCGTCGATCCTTCCCGACTGGCACTTCGACAACCAGCAGGTGGACCTGGTCGGCGAAGGCTTCGATGCGGCCATCGGCGGCGGCATCGATCTGTCGCCCGGCGTGGTGGCGCGCGAGCTGTCGCGCATCCACGTGGTCGCCGTGGCTTCGCCGGCCTACATGGCGGGACGCGCGCCGCCCGCGCAGCCCGCCGACCTGGCGGGCTTCGACGCGCTGCTGCGACGCTCCTCGCCCACCGGCCGGCTGCGCAGCTGGACGCTGCAGCACTCGGGCGGCCAGCAGGCCACGGTGGAGCTGCCGCGGCCGCGCGCGATCTTCAACGACCCCGAGGCCATCGCCCACGCCGCGCTGCTGGGACTGGGCGTGGCGATGCTGCCGATGCCTTTCGTCGAGCGGGGCCTTCGCAGCGGTGAGCTGGTGCGGCTGCTGCCCGAATGGCATTTCGACGCGGGCGTGGTGTGGCTCTACTACCCGAGCAAGAAGCTGTTGCCGCCCAAGACGCGCGTGTTCGTCGACTTCGTGCTGGAGCGCTTTCGCCGCGAGCGCTTCGCCGAGCGGATGCAGGTGGCCTGAACGCATCGATTCCCGGGGTTTTCACTCGCGGCGGCGGGGCCGGTTCGCCTGTAAAAAGACGCGCATGAACTTATCTTTCAAAACGAATCGCCGGGCCGCGCTGACGGCGTCGGCCGCGGCTGCCATTGCACTGATGGCGCCTGCCACTTCTTGGGCCCAAGGCACCTGGCCGACCAAGCCGGTGCGCATCGTCGTGCCCTTCGCGGCCGGCGGCACCACCGACATCCTGGCGCGCGCCGTCGCGCCCGAGCTCTCCAAGGCCTTCGGCCAGCAGTTCATCGTGGACAACCGCGCGGGCGCGGGCGGCAACGTGGGCGCCGAAATCGTGGCGCGTGCGCCGAACGACGGCTACACGCTGCTGATGGGCACGGTGGGCACGCACGGCATCAACCGGGCGCTATACCCCAAGCTGCCCTTCGATCCGATCAAGGACTTCGCGCCGATCACGCTGGTGGCGGCCGTGCCGAACGTGATGGAGATGAACGCCGACAAGGCCAAGGCACTGAACATCCACAACGTGCAGGACTTCATCAAGTACGCCAAGGCCAACCCCGGCAAGCTGAACATGGCATCGAGCGGCAGCGGCACCTCGATCCACCTGGCGGGCGAACTCTTCAAGAGCATGACGGGCACGTTCATGGCGCACATTCCGTACAAGGGTTCGGGCCCGGCGCTCTTGGACATGGTGGGCGGCAACGCCGACGTGATGTTCGACAACCTGCCTTCGTCGATGGCGCAGATCAAGGGCGGCAAGCTGACCGCGCTGGCGGTGACCAGCGCGCAGCGTTCGCCGGCGTTGCCCGACCTTCCGACGGTGGAGGAAGCGGGCGGCCCGACGCTCCAGGGATTCGAGGCGAGTTCATGGTTCGGCTTGCTGGCGCCGGCCGGCACCTCGCCCGAAATCGTGAACCGGATTCAGCAGGAAGTGGCCAAGTCGCTCGGCACGCCCGCCATCAAGGAAAAGATGCTCGCGCAGGGTGCGATCCCGAGCGGCAATTCGCCGGCCGACTTCACGAAGCTCATTGCGAGCGAGCACGTGAAGTGGGCGAAGGTCGTCAAGGACTCCGGCGCAAAGGTCGACTGACGACGACCTGCTTCAGGTGCTCCAGGTCACATCCTTGTTGTCGGCCTGCGAGTCCTTGAGCATGTGAAGCAGGGGGGCTGCACGCTGGTGCAGTCCGACATGCTGCTTCTCGGCCTCGCTGGTGTGGCCTTCGACGGCGTAGTCGTCGTTGTTGTGGCTGTTGCTGCCCTCGCGCGCCAGTGCGGCCTCGAGCGCGGCGATGGCCGCAGGAATCTGCTCGACCGTGATGATGCCTTGCGGCGCCGGGGACTTGCCGACGATGTCGAGCAGCTGGCGCGCATGGACTTCGAGCATCACGAAATCAGGAGCGGCCCGGGACTTGAAACGATAGAGCATGGTTGTGTTCACTCACTTGTTGTAGATGTAGTCACGGGCAAAAGGGTACACCGATTGCGCGCCGCGCAAGACGCCTGCGCGCCCTACATCGCCGTCAGGCTTTGTCGACAACATCTGGTGCAAGGAGATCCATCCCTGCTCGAAACTCATGGCCGAGCCTGCGAGGTACAGGCGGTAGGCGCGCAGCACGCGCTCGGCGTTCTCGGCCTGGCGGCCGCCGCTGCGCTGCAGCACCTCGCGCGCCGCATCGAGCTGCGCCTCGAGCGCGTCGGACCAGGCCCAGAGCGTGCGCGCATAGTGCGGGCGCAGGCTCTCGGTGTCGACCATCTCCAGGCCCGCGGCCGCCGTCTCGCGCAGCACATGCGTCACGTGCAGCAGCTCGCCGCCGGGGAAGATGTACTTCTCGATGAAATCGCCCATGCCCGCGCCGAGCTGGCGGTAGTTGAGTTCGCCCGAGGTGATGCCGTGGTTCATGACCATGCCGCCGGGCTTCAGGAGCGAATGGATCTTGCGGAAGTAGGTCGGCATGTTGGCCGCGCCCACATGTTCGAACATGCCGACCGAGGAAATCTTGTCGAAAGGCTGATCGGCCGAGAGTTCGCGGTAGTCGCGCAGCTCGACCCGCACACGGCCCTGCAGGCCCTTTTCTTCGATGAGGCGCTGCACATAGGCATGCTGGTTCTTCGACAGCGTGATGCCGGTCGCATCGACGCCGTAGTGCTCGGCCGCCCACAACAGGAGCGCGCCCCAGCCCGAGCCGATGTCCAGGTAGCGCTCGCCCGGCTGCAGCATGAGCTTCTTGCAGATGTGGTCGAGCTTGGCTTCCTGCGCTTCTGCCAACGTGAGCTCGGGCGTGCGGAAGTAGGCGCATGAATAGACGCGGCGCGCATCGAGCCAGAGCGCGTAGAAGTCGTCGGAGACGTCGTAGTGGAACTCGATCTGCGCCGCGTCCTTGCGCAGCGAATGCGAGCCATGCGACTTGGCCCGGTGCTGCAGGCGGCTCCACCAGCCGGTGTCGGTTTCGGCCGGGTTGCCGGGGAGCATGCCGACGGTGGCATCGATCAGGTCGCGCATGGCGCCTTCGATCTGCACCTTGCCCTCGACGTACGCCTCTCCGATGGCCCCCACCTGCCGGGCGGCCAGCTTGGCCAGCACCGTCCACTCCTTGAAGGCCAGCGTGACGCGGGCCCCCGCCTGGGCTACGCGCCGGCCATCCGGCAGTTCCAGCGCGATGGGGACAGGCAGCGAAGCCAGCTGCGACTCGATCTTGGGTATCAAGTGTTGCATGGGGCCGATGGTATTGATTTTTGCAAGTGTTTGCATCCCTGCCGCGCGGTCCCGCCGCGGGGCCATCGCGGGCGTTACCAAACCCGGATTGACAGCAAATCGTTTATGCCTAAACTATTCAATCATGAACAGCCTCAGCCCGCTTCAATCCGCTCCCGCCTCGGACCTCCAGCGCATCCTGTGCATCGGCGGCGGTCCGGCGGGCTTGTATTTCGCGCTGTTGATGAAGGCGCGCAACCCCGCGCTGCAGATCACGGTGGTGGAGCGCAACCGGCCCTTCGACACCTTCGGCTGGGGTGTGGTGCTGAGCGACCAGACGCTGGGCAACCTCAAGGCGGCCGATGCCGAGACCGCGGCGCTGATCGGCAACGAGTTCCATCACTGGGACGACATCCAGGTCTTCTTCAAGGGCCGCCAGGTGCGCTCGGGCGGCCACGGCTTCTGCGGCATCGGACGCAAGCGCCTGCTGAACATCCTTCAGGAACGCTGCCTCGCGCTGGGCGTGGATCTCGTGTTCGAGACCGACGCCACCGACGATCAAGCGATCGCCGCGCAATACAAGGCCGACCTCGTCATCGCAAGCGACGGCCTCAACAGCCGCATCCGCCAGCGCTACGCCGATGTGTTCAAGCCCGATGTCGACCTGCGAAATTGCCGCTTCGTGTGGCTCGGCACGCATCAGACCTTCGACGCTTTCACCTTCGCCTTCGAGGAAACCGAGCACGGCTGGTTCCAGGCGCATGCCTACCAGTTCGACGACAAGACCTCGACCTTCATCGTCGAGACGCCCGAAGCGGTGTGGAAGGCCCACGGCCTCGACCAGATGGAGCAGCCCGAGGCCGTCGCCTTCTGCGAGAAGCTCTTCGCCAAGTACCTGGGCGGCCACTCGCTCATCAGCAACGCCACGCACCTGCGCGGCTCGGCCAACTGGATCCGCTTTCCGCGCGTGGTGTGCGAACGCTGGACGCACCGCATCGACGTCGAAGGCCGCTCGGTCCCCGTGGTGCTGATGGGCGACGCGGCGCACACGGCGCACTTCTCGATCGGCTCGGGCACCAAGCTCGCGCTCGAAGATGCCATCGACCTCGCGAACGAATTCGAACAGGGCGGCACGCTCGACCATGTGCTCGAAGGCTACGAAGCACGCCGCAGCGTCGAAGTGCTGAAGATCCAGAACGCCGCGCGCAACTCGACCGAATGGTTCGAGAACGTGCCGCGCTACACCGGCATGCAAATCGAGCAGTTCGCCTACTCGCTGCTCACCCGCTCCCAGCGCATCAGCCACGAGAACCTGCGCGTGCGCGACACGCAATGGCTCGGCGGCTACGAGCAATGGCTCGCGGGCGGCAAGGCGATGGCGCCGATGCTCATGCCGTACAAGGTGCGCGGGCTCACGCTCAAGAACCGCATCCTGGTTTCGCCGATGGCCACTTACAGCGCGGTCGATGGCGTGCCGCAAGATTTCCTGCTGGTACACCTGGGCGCGCGCGCGCTCGGCGGCGCCGCGATGGTGTTCGTCGAAATGACGAGCCCGACGCCCGAGGGCCGCATCACGCCGGCCTGCACCGGCCTCTACAACGACACGCAACAAGCGGCCTTCAAGCGCATCGTCGATTTCGTGCACAGCCAGTCGAGCGCGAAGATCGCGATGCAGCTCGGCCACAGCGGCCCCAAGGGCTCGACGCGCGTCGGCTGGGAAGGCACCGACGAGCCGCTCGAAGACGGTAACTGGCCGGTGCTCGGCGCCAGCGCTCTGCCCTATGGCGAACAGAACCAGTTGCCCGCCGCCATCACGCGCGCCGAAATGGACACGCTGCGCGACCAGTTCGTCGATTCGACTCGCCGCGCCGTCGAATGCGGCTTCGACTGGCTCGAGCTGCACTGCGCGCACGGCTACCTGCTGTCGGCCTTCATCAGCCCGCTCACCAACCAGCGCACCGACGAGTACAACGGCGACGTCGAAGCGCGCTGCCGCTACCCGCTCGAAGTGTTTCGCGCGATGCGCGCCGTGTGGCCGGAAGACAAGCCGATGAGCGTGCGCATTTCCGCGCACGACTGGGTACCTGGCGGCAACACCGATGCGGATGCGGTCATCGTCGCGCGTCTCTTCAAGGAGGCCGGCGCCGATTTCATCGACGTGTCGTCGGGCCAGACCACGCGCGCCGCCAAGCCGGTCTACGGCCGCATGTACCAGACGCCGTTTTCAGACCGCATCCGCAACGAGGTCGGCATCGCAACCATCGCGGTGGGCGCGATCACCGATGCGGACCAGGCCAACAGCATCATTGCCGCCGGTCGCGCCGACTTGTGCGCCATCGCTCGTCCGCATCTGGCGGACCCGGCCTGGACGCTGCACGAAGCCGCCAAGCTGCAGAGCCGTGATGTCGATTGGCCCAAGCAGTACCTGAGCGGCCGCGACCAGATGTACCGCGAGATCGCGAAGCAACAGCAGATGGCCGCGGCCGCGAACGCTGCGGTGGCGGCGCAGAACACCGAGGAGACGCATTGACATGGACCTCGAAGCGCGCGCACACAGCGAACACCCGGAAGCCTTGCGGCTCTGGCTGCGGTTGCTCACCTGCACCCAGCTCATCGAGAAGCAGGTGCGCAACGAACTGCGCTCCCAGTTCGCGACCACGCTGCCGCGCTTCGACCTGATGTCGCAACTCGAGCGCTCGCCCGAGGGCCTCAAGATGAACGAACTCTCGCGCCGGATGATGGTGACCGGCGGCAACGTCACCGGCATCACCGACCAGCTCGTGACCGAGGGGCTGGTCGAGCGCATCAATGTCGAAGGCGACCGGCGCGCCTGGCGCGTGCGCCTCACCGCGCGCGGACGCAAGCTCTTCAACGACATGGCGCAACAGCACGAAGACTGGATCGTCGGGGCCTTCGCGGGCCTCAGCGGCAAAGAGATCACGCAACTGCACAAGCTGCTTGGCAAGGTCAAGCAGCACTCACACAACCAATCGATGGCGGAGACCGAATGAAGCATTACATCGGCGCAGGCAATCCCATGCGCGCGCAATTCGAAGCGAAGGCAGCCTACAAGGCAGAGCACTTCGCATGGAGCTACGAGGCCGGTGTCGGCACCGTCACGCTGAACCGCCCCGAGCGCAAGAACCCGCTCACCTTCGACTCGTACGCCGAGCTGCGCGACCTGTTCCGCGCGTTGAACTACGCGACCGACGTGAAGGCCATCGTCGTGACCGGCGCGGGCGGCAACTTCTGCTCGGGTGGCGACGTGCACGAGATCATCGGCCCGCTCACCGGCATGCGCATGCCCGAGCTGCTGGAGTTCACGCGCATGACGGGCGACCTGGTGAAGGCGATCCGTGCCTGCCCGCAACCCATCGTGGGCGCCATCGACGGCGTGTGCGCCGGTGCCGGCGCGATGATCGCGCTGGCCTGCGACCTGCGCTACGGCTCGCCCGCCACGCGCACCGCGTTCCTCTTCACCCGCGTGGGCCTTGCCGGCGCGGACATGGGCGCCTGCGCGCTGCTGCCGCGCGTGATCGGCCAGGGCCGTGCATCGGAACTGCTCTTCACCGGCCGCGCAATGACGGCGCAGGAAGGCCACGCCTGGGGCTTCTTCAATGCGCTGCACGAAAGCGATGCACTGCTCGAAGCCGCCGCCAAGATGGCGCGCGAGCTGGCCGAAGGCCCGAGCTTCGCGCACGGCATGACCAAGACGATGCTGGCGCAGGAATGGTCGATGACCATCGACCAGGCGATCGAGGCCGAAGCGCAGGCGCAGGCGATCTGCATGCAGACCGAAGACTTCAAGCGTGCCTACGAAGCCTTCGCGGCCAAGCGCAAGCCCGTGTTCGGTGGGGACTGAAGCCATGATGACGAAGATCCCCGCACCGCCTTCGACAGCGCACCTCGCGCTGCCCTTCTTCGATGAAGCCCATCGCGCACTCGCACGTGACCTGTTGCCTTGGTGCGCCGCGCAAGAGATCGATGAGCGCGATGACCGTGCGGCCTGCCGCGAATGGGTGCGCCGCCTCGGCGATGGCGGCTGGCTTCGCTATGCCGTGCCCGGCAGCGCGGGCGGTGCGCTGGAGCGCCTCGATTCACGTGCGCTGGTGCTGCTGCGCGAGACGCTCGGCTATCACTCGCCGCTGGCCGACTTCGCCTTTGCGATGCAGGGGCTGGGCAGCGGTGCGATCACGCTCGCTGGAACACCGGAGCAGCAATCGCAGTACCTCACCGCCGTTGGCAAAGGCGACAAGATTGCGGCATTCGCGCTGAGCGAACCAGATGCGGGCTCGGACGTGGCCGCGATGGCCATGCGCGCAGAACCCACGGCCGACGGCTGGCTGCTGAACGGCACGAAAACCTGGATCAGCAACGGCGGCATCGCCGACTTCTACTGCGTGTTCGCAAAGACCGATCCGACCGGCGGCACGCGCGGCATCACCGTCTTCATCGTCGACGCGACCACGCCCGGCCTCGACACCTCCGAGCACATCGATGTGATGGCGCCGCACCCGCTCGCCACGCTGCGTTTCGAGAACTGCGTCGTGCCGCGCACCGCGCAACTCGGCGAACTCAACGGCGGCTTCAAGCTCGCGATGCGCACGCTCGATATCTTCCGCGCATCGGTGGCGGCCGCAGCACTCGGCATGGGCCGCCGCGCGCTCGCCGAAGCCATCGCGCATGCGAAGGGCCGCCGCATGTTCGGCCAGACGCTCGCCGACTTCCAGCTCACGCAGGCCAAGCTCGGCGAGATGGCCGCGCTGATCGACAGCGCCGCACTGCTCACCTATCGCGCCGCATGGATGCGCGACGACGCCGAGCAACGCGGCGCAGCGGCAGTCGGCGATGTGTCGGCCGCGGCTGCGATGGCCAAGATGTGTGCCACCGAAAACGCGAGCCGCGTGATCGACATGGCATTGCAGATGCATGGCGGCCTCGGCGTGAAGGTTGGCACGAAGATTGAAAGCCTCTACCGCGACATCCGCTCGCTGCGCATCTATGAAGGCGCGACGGAAGTTCAACAACTGATCATTGGCAAATCCGTTCTGCGGGGATAAATACCGTGTCTGCCCAAGTCGACCGCTTCGTTCACGACCGCCTGCCGCCTGCCGAGCAGTTGCCGGTGTTTCGCTATGACCTGCCCGAGCTGCAGTTGCCCGACCAACTGAACCTCGTGGAGCAGTTGCTGGACAAGGCGGATGCCAAGGGCTTCGGCGACAAGCCGATGCTGCGCTCGCCGACCGGCACGCTCACGTACAAGCAGGCCGCGGTCGAAGTCAATCGCATCGCGCAGGTGCTGACCGAAGACCTCGGGCTCGTGCCCGGCAACCGCGTGCTGCTGCGCGGCGGCAACTCGGTGGCGATGGCGCTCGCGTGGCTCGCCGTGGTGAAGGCCGGCTTGATCGCGGTGGCGACGATGCCGTTGCTGCGCGCGAAGGAACTCGGCGAGATCATCGAGAAGGCGCGTCCCGTTGCAGCGCTGTGCGACGGCCGGCTACTCGACGAATTGATGACTGCGCAGAAGGAGCATCCGGTGCTCGCGACGGTGATCGCATTCAACAAGCCTGATGCGGCGGACTCGCTCTCCGCGCGCGCTGCCGGCAAGAGTGGCGTCTTCACGGCGTGTCCCACGGCGGCCGATGACATCGCATTGCTCGCGTTCACATCGGGCACCACGGGCAAGCCCAAGGCGCCCGTCACCACGCACCGCGATGTGCTCGCGATGTGCGAGACCTGGCCGCGACACGTGCTCAAGGCGCGCAGCGACGACATCGTGGTGGGTTCGCCGCCGCTGGCTTTCACCTTCGGACTCGGCGGCCTGCTCGTGTTCCCGATGTGGGCCGGCGCGTCGGTGTACTTCGCCGATGCGCCATTCACGCCCGAGGGCCTGGTGAAGCTCATCAACGAGATCGGCGCGACCATTTGCTACACGGCGCCCACGTTCTACCGCCAGATGGCGCCGTTCGTGAAGCAGCACGGCATGCCGAGCTTGCGCATCAGCGTGAGCGCGGGCGAGGCGCTGCCCGATGCGACGCGCCAGCTCTGGAAGGAAGCCACCGGCATCGAGATGCTCGACGGCATCGGCGGCACCGAGGTGTTCCACATCTACATCTCCGCGGCGGGCAGCGAGGTGCGTAAGGGCGCGGTCGGCAAGGCGGTCCCCGGCTTCACCGCGAAGGTGGTGGACGACAAGGGCAACGAAGTTCCGCATGGCACCGTCGGCAAGCTGGCGCTGCAAGGGCCGGTCGGCTGCCGGTACCTGGACGATCCGCGCCAGTCCGACTACGTGAAGAACGGCTGGAACTACCCCGGCGATTCGTTCGTGCAGGACGACGACGGCTACTTCTTCTACCAGGCGCGCGCCGACGACATGATCATCACGGCCGGCTACAACGTCGGCGGTCCAGAGGTCGAGGACGCGCTGCTCAAGCACCCCGCGGTGGCCGAGTGCGGCGTGATCGGCAAGCCCGATGCCGACCGCGGGATGATCGTTAAAGCCTTCTGCGTGCTCAAGCCCGGCAACGAAGGCGATGCGGCCCTCGTGAAGGCGCTGCAGGACCATGTGAAGGCCACCATCGCGCCTTTCAAATACCCGCGGGAAATCGAGTTCGTGACGGTGCTTCCGCGCACCGAGACCGGCAAGCTCCAGCGATTCAAACTGAGACAACTCAACAGCACACCATGATCAATAAACTCCTGCAGCCCGAGGGCTGGTTGCCTCCCAAGGGCTATGCGAACGGTGTCGCCGCGCGCGGCACCATGCTGTTCGTTGGTGGCCAGATCGGCTGGAATGCGCAGCAGCAATTCGAGTCGGACGACTTCATCGATCAGTGCGGCTTGGCGCTGCGCAACATCGCCGAGGTGCTGCGCGCGGGCGGCGCGGGTCCGGAGCACATGGTGCGCATGACCTGGTACGTGACGGACCGCGACGAATACAGCCGCCGGTTGGCCGAGCTGGGTCCGGTCTATCGCGATGCGATGGGGCGCAACTTTCCGGCGATGACCTGCGTGCAGGTGGCGGCGCTGGTCGAGCACCGCGCGAAGGTCGAGATCGAGGTCACTGCGGTCATTCCGGACTGATCGTTTCTTTCGCGATGCCGTCAGCCGACGGCGTGCGCGTAGCGCTTGCGGTACTCCGCCGGCGTGATGCCGATCTGGCGCTGGAACGCGCGCCGCAAGGTGTCGGCATCGGCAAATCCGCATTGGGCAGCCACCTGCTTCGATGCGGCGTCTCCGGCCTCGAGCAGCCGACGCGCGGCGGAGACGCGAATGCCCTCCACCCAGGCTGCGGGCGTGGCGCCGACCTCTTGCGTGAACAGCCGTGCGAAATGGCGCGGGCTCAGGCTCATGCGTCCGGCCAGGTGGGCAACGCTGTGGTCCTCAGCGGGGTTCGCCGCGATCCAGCGCTGCACTTCCTGCAAGGCCGATCGGCCGGTTGGCGCGGCTTCGCCCTTGCGGCTGAACTGCATCTGGCCGCCCGGGCGCTTGAAAAACATCACGAGCTGGGCAGCGACTTTCATGGCGATCTCACGGCCCAGATCCTCTTCAACGAGAGCGAGCGAGAGGTCGAGGCCCGCGGTCACGCCGGCGGCGGTGCGGAGGCGGCCGTCGCGCACATGGATGGCATCGGCATCGACTTGCACCGCTGGGAACGCTTGTGCGAGTTGGTCGGCCACCGCCCAGTGCGTCGTGACCCGCCTGCCATTGAGCAATCCCGCCTGCGCCAGCACGAAAGCACCGCTGCAGACAGAGCCGAAACGGCGCGCCTTGGGCGTGAGCTTGCGCAGCCATGCAGTGACGTCGAGATTGCTCGCCGCTGTCGCGGCATGCGGCGTGCCGGCCACCAGGAGCGTGTGGATTGGCTCGTCCCCCATGTCTTCGCCGATGACGGCATCAGGCATGAGTCGCACACCCGATGAACTGCGGATCGCACCTGGCTGGCTCGCGACGACGCGCAGTCGGTAGGTGTCGGCGCGCGCCTGCACGTTCGCCTCGGCGAACACATCGAGCGGGCCGGAGACATCCAGCAACTGGACGCCAGGCATGGCGAGGATCGCGATGGTCTTCGGGGTGCGCATGGTTGTTTTCTGTGTCTCTTTCGGCGCCGCAATGGCAGAAATTGCCGCCTCACGTCCGTTGAAGACACTGTAGCCGACTCCTAAAGTTGTTCTGACACTCACGGGAGAAATCCACATGGCTTTGACGACGACTATCGAAGGGGTCCGCATCCCCGACAGCAAGCTCGCACGCGAGATCACCGAGGTCGTCCGCGACACTGCGCCCTCGTTGCTGTTTCATCACTCCAGCCGGGTCTATTACTTCGGCGCGCTGGCCGGCAAGCGCCGCGGTCTCACCTTTGATCCGGAACTGCTTTATGCGGGCGCGATGTTCCATGACATGGGGCTGGTGCAGGCGCACAGCAGCGCGAACGAGCGCTTCGAAGTCGATGGGGCGAATGTGGCGCGGGATTTCCTGCGCGGGCACGGGATCTCGCATCAGGATGTTGACCTGGTCTGGATGGCGATCGCCCTACATACGACGCCAGGTATTCCGCAGCACATGCACCCGATCGTGGCGCTGGTGACGGCCGGTGTCGAAATGGACGTCCTCGGACTGACCTACCCGGAGTACAGCGAGGCCGAGCGTACACAGGTCGTGCATGCGCACCCACGCACCGAACACTTCAAGGAAGACATCATCCAGGCCTTCTACGACGGCATCAAACACAAGCCGGAGACCACGTTCGGCAACGTGAAGGCTGACGTGATCGCGGACAAGGAGCAGCACTTTCACCGCGGTAATTTCTGCAGCGCGATTCGATGCTCGGCCTGGCACGGATGAGAAATCGCGGAAATCCGAGAAATAAAAAAGCCCTCATTGCGAGGGCTTGATTCATTCAATTCACCGATCCAAGAAAAAAGGCCCTTTGAAATTCAAAGGGCCTTTTAAATTGGTTGCGCGAGCAAGATTTGAACTTGCGACCTTTGGGTTATGAGCCCAACGAGCTACCAGGCTGCTCCATCGCGCGGCAAGATGGAATTATACCTTATTCAGCAGCGCCTTGCTCGGCATCTGCTTCTTTAATTTCAGGACGATCGACCAGTTCGACCAGCGCCATCGGCGCGTTGTCGCCCACGCGGAAACCCATTTTCAGGATGCGCGTGTAGCCGCCCGGACGTGCCGCGAAACGCGGGCCCAGATCGGCGAAGAGCTTGACGACGCTGTCGCGGTCACGCAGGCGGTCGAAGGCCAGGCGCTTGTTGGCGAGCGTGGGCTTCTTGGCGAGCGTGATCATCGGTTCGATGACGCGGCGCAGTTCCTTGGCCTTGGGGACCGTGGTCTTGATGACTTCGTGCTCGATGAGCGAATTCATCATGTTCTGGAGCATCGCAAGGCGGTGCGAGCTGGTGCGGTTGAGTTTGCGAAGTCCGTGTCCGTGACGCATGGTGCTTTTCCTTTACTTTATTAAACAGGCAGCCGTATCAGGTACTGCCCGGGCACGAGCCCTCATGGGCTCAATTCAAAACAAAAATCAACGCTTGTCGAGACCGGCCGGCGGCCAGCTTTCAAGCTTCATACCCAAGGTCAGGCCGCGCGAAGCGAGGACTTCCTTGATCTCGTTGAGCGACTTGCGACCCAGGTTCGGGGTCTTGAGCAGCTCGTTTTCAGTGCGCTGGATCAGGTCACCGATGTAGTAGATGTTTTCGGCCTTCAGGCAGTTGGCCGAACGCACGGTGAGCTCGAGTTCGTCGACAGGGCGCAGCAGGATCGGATCGAATTGCTGCGCGCTGCGCGGTGCCGGTGCATCGAATGCAGCCAGTTCGCCGCCTTCGAGTTGTGCGAACACTGCGAGCTGCTCGACCAGGATTTTAGCCGAGGCGCGAACCGCATCTTCAGCGGTGATGGCGCCGTTGGTTTCGATCTCGACCAGGAGCTTGTCCAGATCGGTACGCTGTTCGACGCGGGCGCTTTCGACCGTGTAGCTCACGCGCTTGACGGGCGAGAAAGACGCGTCGAGAACGATGCGGCCAATCGACTTGGTCGGCTCGTCGGCGTAGCGGCGCATCGTGCCGGGCACGTAGCCGCGACCCTTTTCGACCTTGATCTGCATGTCGAGCTTGCCGCCTTGCGACAGGTGCGCGATCACGTGATCAGGGTTGATGATCTCGACATCGTGCGGAGTCTGGATGTCCGATGCGAGGACCGGGCCTTCGCCGTCCTTGCGCAGGCTCAGCGTGACTTCGTCGCGGTTGTGGAGTTTGAACACCACGCCCTTGAGATTCAGAAGGATGTTGACGACATCTTCCTGCACGCCGTCGATCGACGAGTACTCATGCAGAACGCCAGCGATCGTGACTTCGGTGGCCGAGTAGCCGACCATGGACGACAGCAGAACGCGACGCAGCGCGTTGCCGAGCGTGTGGCCGTAGCCGCGCTCGAAAGGCTCGAGCGTCACCTTGGCCTTGTTGGCGGCAAGTTGCTCGACCTGGATGGTCTTGGGTTTCAGCAGGGTGGTTTGCATGCAGACTTCCTCTCAATACCCCCGGCTCGTTACACCGGTAAGGCTGGTGAAGCACCTGACCCGCAGCAAAGCACGGGGCAGGAACGTGAACAACAAAAACTTGTTTCCCACACACGCCAGGTGTGCGGGAACAAAAAAATCAACGCGAATAGAGTTCGACGATCAGCGATTCGTTGATGTCGGCTGCGAATTCGTCGCGATCGGGCACCTTCTTGAAGGTACCTTCGGCCTTGTCGGCGTTCACTTCGACCCAAGCCGGAATACCGACTTGCTGGGCCAGTTGGAGCGCTTCGGCAATGCGGGTCTGCTTCTTCGACTTGTCGCGCACGGCGATCACGTCGCCGGTCTTGACGAGGTACGACGGGATGTTGACCGACTGGCCGTTCACCGTGATCGCCTTGTGCGACACAAGTTGACGTGCTTCAGCGCGGGTCGAGCCGAAGCCCATGCGGTAGACGACGTTGTCCAGGCGCGATTCGAGGATGAACAGCAGGTTGGCGCCGGTGTTGCCACGGCGGCGGTCGGCTTCTTCGAAGTAGCGGCGGAATTGCTTTTCCAGCACGCCGTACATGCGCTTGACCTTCTGCTTTTCACGCAGTTGCAGACCGTAGTCCGACGTGCGCTGACCCGAAGTGCGACCGTGCTGGCCGGGCTTGGAATCGAACTTGGCCTTGTCTTGAATGGAGCGGCGGGCGCTCTTCAGGAACAGGTCGGTGCCTTCACGGCGGGAAAGTTTGGCCTTGGGGCCGAGGTAGCGTGCCACGAGTATTCCTTTGTGTATCTGCCGCAGTTGCCTGCGGGAGCCATCGGCGAGACGCTGATGGCGGTGGGCTTAGTTAAAAAACAAATGCGCAGCCGCTCGAAAGCTGGCTGCGCCTTGCGGACTGACGATCAGATGCGGCGACGCTTCTGGGGACGGCAGCCGTTGTGCGGAACAGGCGTCACGTCAGCAATGGAATTGATCCGGATGCCGAGGGCAGCCAGTGCGCGCACCGACGATTCGCGACCGGGGCCGGGGCCCTTGATCTCGACGTCGAGGTTCTTGATACCTTGTTCGACAGCAGCACGGCCGGCCACTTCGGAAGCGACCTGCGCAGCGAACGGGGTCGACTTGCGCGAGCCCTTGAAGCCCTGGCCACCCGACGAAGCCCACGACAGGGCGTTGCCCTGGCGATCGGTGATCGTGATGATGGTGTTGTTGAACGAGGCATGCACGTGGGCGATACCGTCCGCAACGTTCTTGCGAACCTTCTTGCGAACGCGCTGTGCGGCGTTGTTTGCAGGTGCTTTAGCCATGCTGGTCTATCCTTATTTCTTCAGGGACTGCGCAGCCTTGCGCGGACCCTTGCGGGTGCGGGCATTGGTGCGCGTGCGCTGGCCGCGCATCGGCAGGCCGCGACGGTGACGGAAGCCGCGATAGCAGCCGATGTCCATCAAACGCTTGATGTTCATCGTCGTCTCGCGACGCAGATCGCCTTCGATCGTGAACAGAGCGATCTGATCGCGGATCTTCTCGAGATCGGCGTCGGTCAGATCCTTGATCTTCTTCGAATATTCGATGCCGCTCGCTTCGCAGATTTGACGGGCGCGGGTGCGACCGATACCGAAAATGGCGGTCAGGCCGATTTCAGCGTGCTTGTGCGGCGGAATGTTGATGCCAGCAATACGTGCCATGTGCGTCCTCTAATACTCTTCAATCAACCCTGGCGCTGCTTGTGGCGCGGGTCGGTGCAAATCACACGCACCACACCTTTACGGCGGATGACCTTGCAATTACGGCAGATGGTTTTGACCGAAGCCGAAACTCTCATTTCATTCTCCTAAAACTGTTTAACGTGGCGGTACACCGCCCACACCCAATATTCTCAATACTGAAACTCACGGCCCTACGATGTCTTGAAGTTCGCCTTCTTCAGCAGCGATTCGTACTGCTGGGACATCATGTAGTTTTGTACCTGGGCCATGAAGTCCATCGTGACGACCACGATGATCAGCAGGGAGGTACCACCGAAGTAGAACGGTACGTTGTACTTCAGGATCAGGAACTCGGGCAGCAGGCAGACGAAGGTGATGTACACCGCGCCGGCCAACGTCAGGCGAACCAGAATCTTGTCGATATAGCGAGCGGTCTGGTCACCCGGGCGAATGCCAGGAATGAATGCACCACTCTTCTTCAGGTTGTCGGCCGTTTCCTTGCTGTTGAACACGAGTGCCGTGTAGAAGAAGCAGAAGAAAACGATCGCGGCAGCGTACAGCAGCACGTAGATCGGCTCGCCCGGACGCAGTGCGTTGGCAATGTCCTTGATCCAGCGGAAGCCACCTTCACCGGTACTGAACCAGCCAACCACCGTTGCGGGCAGCAGGATGATCGACGAAGCGAAGATCGGCGGAATCACACCGGCCATGTTCAGCTTCAAGGGCAGGTGCGACGACTGGCCGCCATAGACCTTGTTGCCAACCTGGCGCCGCGCATAGTTCACGAGGATCTTGCGCTGGCCGCGTTCGACGAACACCACGAAGTAGGTCACGAGGACCACCACCGCGATGATGAAGAGCGCAACGATCGGGTTCATCGCACCGGTGGTCACCAGCGAACCCAGACCCGCCACGGCGCTCGGCAAACCTGCCGCGATACCCGCAAAGATCAGGATCGAGATGCCGTTGCCCAAGCCGCGTTCGGTGATCTGCTCGCCGAGCCACATCAGGAACATCGAACCTGCCGTCAGGCTCACCATGGCCGTCAGGCGGAAGCCAAAACCGGGGGCGATCACCAGACCAGCTGACGACTCGAGGGCCACTGCGATGCTGAACGACTGGAACAGAGCCAGACCGAGCGCGCCATAGCGCGTGTACTGCGTGATCTTGCGGCGGCCGGCCTCGCCTTCCTTCTTCAATTGCTCGAAGGTCGGAAGCACGTAGGTCATCAGCTGCATGATGATCGACGCCGAGATGTACGGCATGATCCCCAACGCGAACACGGTGAAGCGCGACAGCGCCCCGCCCGAGAACATGTTGAACAGGCTCAGAATGCCGCCCTGCTGGCCCTGGAACAACGCTGCCAACTGGTCCGGGTTGATACCCGGCACAGGAATGTGCGCGCCAATCCGGTAGACCACGAGCGCGAGCAGCAAAAAGACGAGCCGACGACGGAGGTCGCCGAACTTGCCTGTTTTTGCGATCGTTGCCGCGTTAGTTGCCACGAAGAACTTCTTTCAGTCCGAGGGTGATCAGGCGATGCTGCCGCCGGCTGCTTCGATCGCAGCCTTGGCGCCAGCCGTTGCACCCACGCCCGTCAGCTTGACGGCCTTGGTGAGTTCACCGGTCTTGATGATCTTGACGACCTTGGCGAGCTGGCCCACGAGGCCGGCTTGCTTCAGCGCCAGGACATCCACTTCGGCCAGGCCGAGCTGCTCGAGGGCAGTCAGCGTGACTTCGGCGTTGAACTTCAGCAGGTGCGACTTGAAACCACGCTTGGGCAGGCGACGTTGCAGCGGCATTTGGCCGCCTTCGAAACCAACCTTGTGGAAGCCACCAGCGCGCGACTTCTGGCCCTTGTGACCGCGACCTGCGGTCTTGCCGATGCCCGAGCCGATACCGCGGCCAACGCGGCGCTTGGCGTGCTTGGCGCCGGCTGCCGGCTTGATGCCATTGAGTTCCATATCAGTCTCTCTTACAGAACTTTGACCAGATAACTGATCTTGTTGATCATGCCGCGCACCGCCGGGGTGTCTTGCAGCTCGCTCACGCTGTTGAGCTTGCGCAGGCCGAGGCCACGCACGGTCGCGCGATGCGATTCCTTGGTGCCAATTGGGCTCTTGACCAATTGCACCTTGAGGGTTTGTTGTTGCGTCGTCATTTGAATGCTTCTTTCAGGCTTGCGCTTAAGCGAAGATTTCTTCGACGGTCAGGCCACGCTTGGCAGCCACTGCGGACGCGGTCGTCGAGTTCTTCAACCCATCGAGCGTGGCGCGAACCATGTTGTAGGGGTTCGACGAACCATGGCTCTTGGCCACGATGTCGGTGATGCCCATGACTTCGAACACGGCGCGCATCGGGCCACCGGCGATGATGCCGGTACCCTTCGGGGCGGGGATCATGACAACCGAAGCGGCGCCATGGTGACCCGTCACGCGGTGATGCAGCGTGCCGTTCTTGATCGAGATCTTGGCCAGGTTGCGACGGGCTTCTTCCATTGCCTTCTGCACTGCAGCAGGCACTTCCTTCGACTTGCCCTTGCCCATGCCGACGCGGCCTTCGCCGTCGCCCACCACGGTGAGTGCTGCGAAACCGAGGATACGACCACCCTTCACCACCTTGGTGACGCGGTTGATCGCGATCATCTTCTCGCGCAAACCGTCTTCAGGGCCTTCGTTCTGCGTTCTTGCTTGAATCTTTGCCATTTTGAATCTCGTGTCCGGTTAGAACTGCAGACCGGCTTCGCGAGCCGCCTCGGCCAGCGCCTTGACGCGGCCGTGGTACGCAAAACCTGCGCGGTCGAAGGCGACCTTCTCGACGCCGGCAGCCTTCGCCTTTTCAGCGATGCGCTTGCCGACGGCGGTGGCTGCAGCGGCGTTGCCGCCCTTGCCCGAACCGCCGAGCGAGGTACGCATTTCGGCTTCTGCCGTCGATGCGGTTGCAATCACCTTGGTGCCGTCGTCGGAGATGACGGTGGCATAGATGTGCAGGTTGGTGCGGTTCACCGTCAGACGGGCCACGCCCTGCGTCGCGATGCGGATGCGGGTCTGGCGCGAGCGGCGAAGACGCTGTGCTTTTTTGGTCAACATCATTTTGCTGCCCCTTACTTCTTCTTGGTCTCTTTGATCACGATCTTCTCGTCCGAATAACGGATGCCCTTGCCCTTGTAAGGCTCAGGCGGACGAACAGCGCGGATCTCAGCGGCGATTTGACCAACGCGCTGACGGTCAGCACCCTTGATCACGATTTCGGTCGGGGTCGCGGTGGCCACCGTGATGCCTTGCGGCATGTCGATGTTGACCGGGTGCGAATAACCGACCTGCAGGTTCAACTTGTTGTTGGACGCTGCGGCCTTGTAGCCGACGCCGACCAGGTTGAGCTTCTTCTCGAAGCCCTTGGTCACGCCAACCACCATGTTGTTCACCAGCTGACGGATCGTGCCGCTCATCGCATTCGCTTCACGCGATTCGTTGGCCGGTTCGAAGTTCAGCTTGCCGTCATTGCTGACGACCTTGACCAGGGGGTTGCGTGCAAGGTTGAGCGTGCCGCCCGTGCCCTTGACGCTGATCTGGTCTTCCTTGATCGACACATCCACGCCTGCGGGGATGGTGATCGGCATTTTTCCTACTCGGGACATTTCAGTGACTCCTCGATGTCTCGGTTAGGCGACGTAGCACAGAACTTCGCCGCCGACACCGGTGGCGCGAGCCTTGCGGTCGGTCATCACGCCCTGGGGGGTCGTGACGATCGCAACGCCGAGGCCGTTCTGGACTTGCGGAATGGAAGCACTGGCCTTGTAGACACGCAGGCCAGGACGGCTCACGCGCTCGATGCGCTCGATGACCGGACGGCCAGCGTAGTACTTCAGGACGATTTCAAGTTCGCTCTTGCCGGCTTCGGTCTTGACCTGGAAGCCGTCGATGTAGCCCTCGTCCTTCAGGACTTGTGCGATCGCGATCTTCACCTTGGAAGACGGGACCGACACGGTGGGCTTCGCCACCATCTGCGCGTTACGGATACGCGTCAGCAGGTCGGCAATGGGATCACTCATGCTCATGTTGTTTGCTCCTGCCTGGCTTACCAGCTGGCCTTGGTGACACCGGGGATGTCGCCATTGAAAGCCAGTTCGCGGATCTTGGCGCGGGCCAGACCGAATTGACGGAAGGTGCCACGCGGACGACCGGTGATGGCGCAACGGTTGCGCTGACGGGTCGGGTTCGCGTTGCGCGGAAGCTTTTGCAGGCCCAGGCGGGCAGCTGCGCGCTCTTCGTCGCTCTTCTTCAGGTCGTTGGAAGCTGCCTTCAGTTCTGCGTGCTTCGCAGCGAACTTGGCAACCAGCTTGTCACGCTTGAGTTCGCGTTGGATCAAAGATTGTTTAGCCATGTTCGCCTCAGTTCTTGAACGGGAAACGGAAGCCAGCGAGAAGCGCCTTGGCTTCTTCGTCGGTCTTGGCCGTCGTCGTGATGCTGATATTGAGACCGCGCAGGGCATCGACCTTGTCGTACTCGATCTCAGGGAAAATGATCTGTTCCTTGACGCCGATGTTGTAGTTGCCACGGCCATCGAACGCACGGCCGGAGATGCCGCGGAAGTCGCGAACACGCGGCAGCGCGATGGTCACGAAACGGTCCAGGAACTCATACATCTGCACGCCACGCAGCGTGACCATGCAGCCGATCGGCTGGTTTTCGCGGATCTTGAAACCCGCGATAGCCTTCTTCGACTTGGTGACCACGGGCTTCTGGCCGGCGATCTTGGTCAGGTCGGCGACAGCGTTGTCGAGAACCTTCTTGTCGGCGACTGCTTCACCCACACCCATGTTCAGGGTGATCTTGGTGAGACGGGGGACCTGCATCGGCGACTTGTAGCCGAACTTTTCCGTCAGGTCTTTCGCGATCTTTTCGCGATAGTGTTGTTGGAGACGTGCCATGTGAGTACCTCTTAGGCGAACTTGATTTCGTCGCCGCTGGACTTGAAGACGCGAACAGCCACGCGCTTGCCGTCAGCACCCTGGGTGACCTTGATGCCCACGCGATCGGCCTTGCCGGTCGCGGCATTGAAGATCGCCACGTTGGATTGGTGAATGGGCATGGACTTCTCGACGATGCCACCAGTCGTACCCTTGAGCGGGTTCGGCTTGGTGTGCTTCTTCACGAGGTTCAGGCCTTCGATGACGACGTGCGAGTCGTCCTTGCGAAGCGAGACGGTGCCGCGCTTGCCCTTGTCACGACCGGCCAACACGATGACCTGGTCGCCTTTGCGAATCTTGTTCATGGCGTTGTTGTCCTTACAGAACTTCAGGTGCCAGCGACACGATCTTCATGAACTTTTCGGTGCGCAGCTCGCGCGTCACCGGTCCGAAGATGCGGGTGCCGATAGGCTCCAGCTTGGCGTTGAGCAACACGGCTGCGTTGCTGTCGAATTTCACGAGCGAGCCGTCGGCGCGACGGATGCCCTTGGCGGTACGGACCACCACTGCACTGTAGATCTCGCCCTTCTTGACGCGACCACGTGGAGCAGCTTCCTTGATGCTGACCTTGATGACGTCGCCCACGCTGGCATAACGCCGCTTGGAGCCACCGAGCACCTTGATACACAGGACGGATTTCGCGCCCGTGTTGTCGGCCACTTCGAGCCGGGATTCAGTTTGGATCATTTCTTGATATTCCCAACTTGTACCGATGAGCCTCCAGGAGGGAGACACCGCGGTCAGTCTTGGGCCCGTCGTTGGCACCTCGAACCACTCGAGGCACTTCCGCTTTGGGCTGAAAGCTTCGCCTTTTGGAAGCGAAGCCCGCGATTATTGCAGGCACTTCTGCCGATGTCAACCGACTCATTACACCATCACGTGCTGGCACTAGACTTCGAGGCGTGCGCGCCACTGCCAAAATCCCTTTTTCGCCCCAGTTCCCCACCCGCCGCAGCCTCTTGGGAGGCGCGGTTGCCGCGCTGGCGCTGGGTCTCGCCGGATGCGGGAGCGCGACGCCTATTCCGGACACGGGGCGGCTCCGGCGAATCGCCGAGGCCCGCTGGGCGCACAGGCTGCATATAGAAGACACCACAGCGGGCGGCCTCTCGGGCATCGACTATGACGCCTCACGAGGTGAGTACATGCTTATCAGCGATGACCGGTCAGACCTGGCTCCCGTCCGCTACTACACGGCTCGCTGGCCCCAGCCGCAGGCCGCTCGGCCGGAGCCAGCGGGCGTTGTTCAACTGCAACGCCCTGGTGGCGGCCCTTGGCCTGACCGCCGCCACGCAATCAATGGGCTTGCTGTCCCCGACCCCGAAGCGATCCGCCTGCGCCCCTCCGCCGGCACTTTGCTCTGGACCAGTGAAGGCGATATCGCCCGCGGTTTCGGCCCCGCACTGTATGAATCGGCACGCGACGGCCGCTTCTTGCGCGAATTCGCCCTACCCGCCATGTTCACGCCCGATCCGGCCCAGCGCCGCGGTCCGCGCGACAACCTGACTTTCGAGGGCATCGCCCTCACGCCCGACGGCCGTTTTGCCTGGCTGTCGATGGAAAACGCCCTGATCCAGGACGGCCCCATCCCCACCACCCGCGCGCCCGGCGGCCCTTGCCGCTTCACCCAGGTCGACCTGGAGACCGGCCAGGCGGCGCGCCAGATCGCCTACGTCCCCGACGCCATCCCCCTGCGCCCCCTCGTCCCCGGCACCTATGCCGACAACGGCGTGAGCGAGGTGCTGATGCTCGATGCGCACCGTATGCTGGTGCTCGAACGCGCCTATGCCACCGGAACCGGCAATTCGCTGCGCCTCTATGAAATAGACACCCGCGCCGCCAGCGACGTGCTCCAGGTCGACGCATTCGCGCCAGGCAACCACAAGCCAGTCACCAAAACCCTGGTGGCCGACTTCGCCGCGCTCGGCCTGTCCCGCCTCGACAACACCGAGGGCATGTGCTGGGGCCCGCCGCTGCCCAACGGCAACCGCCTGCTGGTGGTCGTGAGCGACGACAATTTCAATCCGCTGCAAGTGACCCAGTTCGCCGCCTTCGAATACATCGACCGACCATGACCATCGCCGTGACCTTCCTGCCCCGCACCGCTCCCGCGCCGCTGCCGCCCATCGCCTTCATCGGCGGCGGCAATATGGCGAGCGCCATCATCGGCGGACTGATCCAGCAAGGCACCCCGGCCACCGCGTTCGAGGTGGTCGAACCCTTCGAGGCGGCACGCACGAAGCTCGCCCAGTCCTTCGGTATCACGGCACAGGCCGAGGCCAGCGAGGCGCTCTCGCGCTGCGCCGTCGTGGTGTGGGCCGTCAAGCCGCAGACCTTCGCCGACGCCGCCAAGCCGGTGCGCGCATTCGCCGAGGACGCGCTGCACCTGAGCGTGGCCGCGGGCATTCCGTCGGACAGCATCGCCCGCTGGCTGGGCACCGAACGCGTGGTGCGCGCCATGCCGAACACGCCCGCGCTGGTTGGCCAAGGCATGACCGGCCTGTTCGCGCGGCCGGATGTCACCGACGCCGATCGCGCCCTCGTCAGCCAGCTGCTGACGCCCACGGGCGAACTGCTCTGGGTCGATACCGAACCTGCGCTCGACGCGGTCACCGCCATGTCCGGCTCGGGTCCGGCCTACGTGTTCTATTTCATCGAGGCGATGACCGAGGCCGGCGTCGAGATGGGCCTCACGCCCGACCAGGCGCAGCGCCTGGCCATCGGCACCTTCACCGGCGCCTCGGCGCTGGCGCACAGCGCGACCGAGCCGCCTTCGGTGCTGCGCGAGCGCGTGACCTCCAAGGGCGGCACGACCTACGCGGCGATCACCTCGCTGGAAGGCGCGGACGTCAAGGCGCAGTTCAAGACCGCCATCCGGGCCGCACAGAAGCGGGCCGCCGAGCTGGGCGAGGAATTCGGGCGCGGTTGAAGCGGGTCAGCCGGGGAGCGCGCGCGGCCCGAGGAAGAACAGCCACTCGGCCGCCAGCGTGACGGTGCCGTCCTCGAGTTCGAGCAGCACCTCTTCCTTCAGCAGAAAACCGTCTTCGCCCTTGGGCGTCGCGCCGAGGATGCGCACCCGCGCCCGGAAGCGCGCGCCCACCGGCATCGGGCTGACGAACCGCAGGCGATCGAAGCCGTAGTTCAGCGCGTGGTTCGAATCGAAGGGCAGCAGCGTGCGCATCGCTTCGCCGGTCAGCCGGATCAGGTGCGCGACCTGGAAAAAGCCGGGAACGATCGTGCCGCCGTACTCCGTCTCGCGGGCCGCGCGCTCCGGATCGAGATGGATCCACTCACCTTCGCCATCGCCCGACAGCACCGCGTACCGGTCGACCATCTCCTGCGTGATGACGTGCCACTCGGACAGGCCTTCCTGGCCGATCTTCTGCGTCAGGCGATCGAGCATGCGCGGCTCCTTCAATGAATGGCGTAGCCGGCAACAACGCCGGCGAACACCGTGAAACCCAGCCAGTGGTTCAGCCGGAAGGCTTTGAAGCAGCCATCGCGTGTCCGGTCGCGAATCAGCCGCCAGTGCCAGAGCCCCTGCCCCGCGGCGATGGCGATGCCCGCGAAGAACAACACGCCCAGGGACCGGCTGGCACCGGCCCACGCCCAAACCGCCAGGAAGATCGCGTAGCTCAGCATCACCGCCGCCACGTCGAAGCGGCCGAAGGTGATGGCCGAGGTCTTCATGCCGATCTTCAGGTCGTCGTCACGATCGACCATCGCGTACTCGGTATCGTAGGCCAGCACCCAGAACAGGTTGCCGGCCAGCAGCCACGCGGCGAACACAGGCACCGTCGCCTGCACCGCGGCAAAGGCCATCGGGATGCCGAAGCTGAAGGCAATGCCCAGCACCGCCTGCGGGATCGACACGAAGCGCTTGGCAAAGGGATAGATCAGCGTGATGGCCAGCGCCGCGAACGACCACAGCACCGTCACCCGGTTCGTGGTGAGCACCAGCCCGAAGGCCATCAACGCCAGCACGGCGCCGAGCGCGAGCGCTTCCTTGACCGAGATGGCGCCGCTGGTCACGGGCCGCTGGGCGGTGCGCTTCACATGGCGGTCGAAGTCGCGGTCGGCCACGTCGTTGACGCAGCAGCCCGCGCTGCGCATGAGGAAGGTGCCGAGCGTGAACACCACGACCAGATGCCAACCCGGCCAGCCGTCGGCCGCGAACCAGAGCGCGCCCAGCGTGGGCCAGAGAAGCAACAGCCAGCCGGCAGGGCGGTTCCAGCGGATCAGGTCGAGGTAGAGCGCGAGACGGCGTGCGAGCATGCGACAAAAAGGCGGACGAAAAAAGAGCGGCCATTGTGCCGCTCCAGCTTTCGCTTCCCGGATTCCGGGATGCCTGCCGACTCAGTCCTCGAGCAGCGAGCGCAGCATCCAGGCAGTTTGATCGTGCACCGTGCAGCGCGCGGTCAGCATGTCGGCGGTCGGGTCATCGCCGGCCTCTTCCGCCACGGGAATGAATTCGCGCGCGATGCGCGAAACCGTCTCGTGGCCCTTGACCAGGATGCGCACCATCTCCATCGCCTTGGGCGGGGTCTGCGGCACGTCGGGCACGGTGGCGATCTTGCTGAACTCGGCGTACGAGCCCGGCGCGTAGTGGCCGAGGGCGCGGATGCGTTCGGCGAGCACGTCGGTCGCCGTCCAGAGTTCGGTGTACTGGCCCATGAACATCGCATGCAGCGAGTTGAAGTGCGGACCCGTCACATTCCAGTGGAAGTTGTGGGTCGTGAGGTACAGCGTGTAGGTGTCGGCCAGCACACGGCTCAGGCCTTCGGCGATGGCCGCGCGGTCCTGGCGCTCGATGCCGATGTTGATGATCGGCGCGTTGCGGCTGCCGGACTCCTGCGCGACGATCGCGCCGCCCTTCTTGGGCACCTTGCCCGAGGAGGAAGAAGGGGTGGGGGTCGATGCGGGCTTGGTTTTCTTCGGAGCTTTGGCCATGGCGAAAGGTCTTTCTTCAAGTTGACAGGAACGCTGCAATTCTCGAAGCCGTCGGGCGGCTTCGCAACAGCGTCACTCTATCCCAGCGATCAACGATTCAAAACAGCGGCCGCGTAGGCCAAGGCCGCCAATCGCTATGACAAACGCTTCACGCCCGGCAGTTCGCACGCATAGATCGCATTGCGCAACGCGGCAATGGCCTCGTAGCGTGTGAAGGTGCGCCGCCATGCGAGTACCACGCGGCGCGTGGGCGGATCACGGTCGTTCGCATCGCGCACCGGCAGGTAGCGCACCATCTGGTCGGACTCCTTCTTGCCCTTGCCCTTCGGCTTGAGCGCCTCGGCCGGCACCGACAGGCGCGGCACCAGCGTCACGCCCATGCCCGAGGCCACCATGTGCTTGATGGTTTCGAGCGACGAGCCCTCGAAGCTCTTGCGGATGCCTTCGGCGTTGCTGGAGAAGCGCGCGAACTCGGGGCACACCTCGAGCACGTGGTCGCGAAAGCAATGGCCGGTGCCCAGCAGCAGCATGGTCTCGCTCTGCAACTCTTCGGAGGTGATCGATTCGCGTCCGGCGAACTTGTGATTGACCGGCAGCGCGGCCATGAAGGGCTCGTCGTACAGCGGCGCCATCGCAAGGCCGGTGTCGGGAAAAGGCTCGGCCATCACGGCGCAGTCGATCTCGCCGGCGCGCAGCATTTCCAAGAGCTTGGCGGTGAAGTTCTCCTGCAGCACCAGCGGCATCTGCGGCGTGCGCGCGATCACCTGGCGCACCAGGTCGGGCAGCAGATACGGGCCGATGGTGTAGATCACGCCCAGGTTCAGCGGGCCGGCCAGCGGGTCCTTGCCGCGCTTGGCGATCTCCTTGATGCTGGCGGCCTGATCGAGCACGCTTTGCGCCTGCTGCACGATCTGCTCGCCGAGCGGCGTGACGGTCACTTCGCCGGCGCTGCGCTCGAAGAGCTTGACCTCGAGCTCGTCCTCGAGCTTCTTGATGGCCACCGAGAGGGTCGGTTGGGAGACGTAGCAGGCCTCGGCCGCCTTGCCGAAGTGCCGTTCGCGGGCTACTGCGACGATGTATTTGAGTTCGGTGAGAGTCATAGCTTGCGTCAATTATGCGCAAGCCTTCGTGACCCGGCGTTGTCAGGGGGTACGGCCCACCCCCGCATGCGAGCCGCCTCGATGCTAGGAGCGAGACAGCGCGGCCAGCTTCTTTTTCGCGCTTTGCAGCAGGCCGAGCCGCTCGACGGGCAACTGCGCCTTGGTGTCTTTCGGCGCAATGATCTCGAACGTCGAAGCAGCCGCCAGTTTCGCGGCGAGTGCGTCGCGACTTGTGAGGCCGTTGAACCTGGCCATCGAAATCACGTGCACCTGCAAATGCCGATGAAGGGTCTTGGAAAGCTTCTGGCAAGCGGCCGTCATCGCAGCCTGGTCGGGTACCACTGCGCCGTGCACGATCAGGACCTCGATGACGTTGTCCTCGTCCTCTCCCAGGATGAAGGCGCGCACGACCGAATCCTTGAACTTGCCGCGCAGCATGGCGCGGATCGGCTCGGCCGCGGCGAACGACTTCAGTGCGATGCTGCGCAATTCGCGGTAGAAGATGAACGACCGGTCCACCTTGACGGCTTCGGGCTCACCCGCCGGCACCTTTTGCCTTGCAAGAATCCCGCTCGTGACGAGATGCTGCAACGTCTGCTCGACCATGTCCGGCGCCTGCTTCGTGCGTTGCGCGAGCTCGCTCGCCGAGAACGGGCTATCGGGGTCTGCATAGACGACCCGCATGAGCTGTTGCACGGCGGGGGACAAGAGAAAATCTGCAGCACTCACGGGCGTTCCGATTCGTTTGGTTTTCAGGGAGGCCCGGATTATGAAGTTGGCGCACTGGAAGTGCCCCGTACCGGGCCTGTCAGCGAAGCCACCGCTCCCACCCCGAGGGCCATGCGTAAACTGATCGCGCACATATATGAATCGCGAACCGGACTTTCTTGAGCATCTGCGCGCCGAACTGTCGAGCGGGCGCATCTGGCTCGACCGAGCCATCGTGCTGGGCTACGCCATCGCAGCCGGGCTGTTCGTGGTGGGGTTCACGCTGGCCAGCGACTGGGTCTTCGGCGGCTTCCAGCGCTTCTACCGCGCGTGGCCCTGGGCGGTGCTGGTGACGACGCCGATGATCACGGCGGGCATCGTCTGGTTCACGCTGCGTTTCTTTCCCGGCGCGAGCGGCTCGGGCATTCCACAGATCAAGGCGGCGCTGCACCCCGCGCTGCCCGATGAACGGCGCTTCATGTTCGCCTCGCTGCGACTCACGGTCGCCAAGATCGGCCTCGGTGTGGCCGGCTTTGCGGCCGGGCTGTCGATTGGCCGCGAAGGCCCCTCGGTGCAAGTGGCGGCCGGTGTGATGCAGCATGCGCGCCGCTGGCTCTCGCCCAACACCACCATCGACGGCCGCGCGCTGCTGGTGGCGGGCGGTGCGGCCGGCATCGCGGCCGCCTTCAATGCACCGCTGGCGGGTGTGGTGTTCGCCATCGAGGAACTGTCGGGCCGGCTCGAAGCGCGCTCTTCCGGCCTCATCATCACGGCCATCGTGCTCGCGGGCCTGGTGGCCGTCTCGGCCTTCGGCAACACCAGCTACTTCGGCGTGATCCGCGTGCCGCGCCTGGGCTGGGACGCGCTGGGCCCCGGCCTGCTGGTCACGCTGCTGGCGGGCGCCGCGGGCGGCCTTTTCGCCCGGCTGCTGATTGCCTCGCTCACGCGCGCACCCGAGCGGCTCAATCGCTGGCGCGCCCGGTTTCCCGTGCGCTTCGCGGCGCTCGGCGGGCTCGCGGTGGCGGTGATCGGACTGGTCACGGGCGGCGTCACCTTCGGTGCCGGCTCGGAAGCCGTCAAGCAGATGCTGCAGGGCCACGACGAGCTCACGCCGCTGTACACAGTGCTCAAGTTCGTCGCCACCTGGCTCACCGCCTGGTGCGGCGTGCCGGGCGGCATCTTCGCGCCATCGCTGTCCATCGGCGCGGGCATCGGCGATGCCGTGGCGCACCTGGCCAGCAGCGACCTGGGCCCGGCGCTGATCGCGCTGGGCATGGCCGGCTTCCTGGCCGCGGTGACGCAGGCGCCGCTCACCGCCTTCATCATCGTGATGGAGATGGTCGACGGCCACGCGATGGTGCTGAGCCTGATGGCCGCGGCCATGTTAGCGAGCCTGATCTCCCGCATGATCAGCCGCCCGCTCTACGACACGCTGGCCGAGCACATGGTCGGCAAGGCCGTCGCTGCATCCGAGCCTGTGCAGGCGTCGTCATCGTCGCAGCCGGCCGGCCCTTCATCGTCTTGAAGATGCGAAGGCGTTTCGGGCTGCATCGATATGCGCGGAACCTCCGACCACTCTCTCGGTCGATGCATCCCTTCAAGCTGCGGCCCGAGGGCGAGCGCTTCGCGCTGATGCTCTCCGGGCCCGGCGACTTCTCTTGCATCAAACAAAACCAGACAAGCGTTATTGCCCGCGCTACACGGAAGCTACGACTACATCGCCGACAGCGACGTCATGTCGATCCACATGCCGATGACGCTGATCCTCGAGACGCTCGACAGAAAGCCAGGACCCTCTCCTTCTGTCCGTCCGAGGCAGAAAAGCACGCGGTTTGAATGGAGGGGCTTGTGTGCAGCGGTTCCACTGCCTTCAGCCGATCGTGAGGCGAGTTACCACTCATAGCCGACCCCCACGCCAAGATTGAATCGCTGGCCCGCATAGGCGCCATTGACCTTGTAGATCCACTTCCCGTCTTCGGAGCGAGCCGAATAGCCAAAGGCAACCGCGGCATAGCCCGAGTAGGTGCCCGTACCAAGGGAGACCAGACTCTTGCCCGGCGTCATCGCCTGCGGCAGGCTGCTCATTGCCGTCGCCATGGCAATCCCCGAGTACGCGATGCGCGCAACAGCGCCGACCTGGCTTCGCACCTGATTCAATTGCTCGACGTTGACCGCGTCGTTCGGCAGGATGCCCGGCGCCACGTTCGAGATGCGCGTGCCGCCCGGCGCCTGGCCGCCGCCCAGCGTGATCTGGTTGTAGTTGACCGACCCGTCCGGGTTGGTCTCGTACTGCACGCTGCTGGCCTTGGCTGCGCTCGATGCGGCCCTCAGCTGGGCGACGTTGGTCGCGTCGCTGTCGGCCGAGCCTGCCGCCACACCGGTGATCTGACGGAATTGGCCGTTGGCGGCATCGCCCACGGACACCGCGGCTTGCGTGCCGGTCGTGGCCTTGATGGCCGCTGCCTGCTGCGCATTCGCGTGGCCCGGAATGTAGCCCGCGACGCCTGCGCCCCGGGAAGCCACCGAGCCCGAACCCAGCGCCACGCCGCCGCTTTGCGTGACCACCGCCCCGAACCCGATGGCAGTGCCCTGCGCGGCAGTGGCCGATGCGCCGGCACCGATCGCGACGGCACCGTCGGCCGTCGCCTGCGCGCCGTTGCCGGCCGCAAAGGAGTTGGCACCGCTGGCCACGGACTTCGGCCCGATCGCCACGGCGTTCTGCCCGCTTGCATCCGCACCTGCGGCTGTCGAGTTGGCCTGGGAGTACTTGGTGCCCTTGTCGTTGATCGTGGTGACCGTCGTGCTCAGGCTGCTGATGCTGCTGGTGGTCGTACTCAGGCCGGTCGACAGGCTGCTCACGCTGCTGGCGGCCGTGCTCAAACCCGACGACGTCGAAGTCGACAGGCTGCTGACACTGCTAACGGCTGTGCTCAAACCAGACGATGTCGAGGTTGAAAGGCTGCTGATGCTGCTCTTGGCCGTGCTTAGGCCCGACGAAGTCGAAGTCGACAGGCTGCTCACGCTGCTAGTAGCCGTGCTCAGGCCAGACGACGTGGAAGTCGACAAGCTGCTGACGCTGCTAGCCGCAGTGCTCAGACCCGATGAAGTCGAAGTCGACAGGCTGCTGACGCTGCTGGCAGCCGTGCTCAGACCCGACGAGGTCGAGGTAGATAGGCTGCCGATACTGCTCGTGGCCGTGCTCAGACGGGACGAGGTGGAGGTCGACAGGCTGCCGATGCTGCTGGCAGCGGTGCTCAAGCCACTCGAAGTAGACGTCGACAGGCTCGAGATACCGCTGGTGGCAGTGCTCAGGCCGGACGAGGTCGAGGTCGACAGGCTGGAGACGCTGCTGGTCACTGTGCTCAGACCTGACGACGTCGAAGTCGAGAGGCTGCCGATGCTGCTCGTCGCAGTGCTTAGGCCAGACGACGTCGACGTCGACAGGCTAGCGATACCGCTGGTGGCCGTGCTCAGACCGGACGAGGTGGAAGTTGAGAGGCTGCCGATGCTGCTGGTGGCCGTGCTCAGGCCAGACGAGGTGGAGGTCGACAGGCTGCTCACGCTGCTGGCGGCCGTGCTCAAACCAGACGATGTCGAGGTTGAAAGGCTGCTGATGCTGCTCTTGGCCGTGCTCAGACCTGACGAAGTCGAAGTCGACAAGCTGCTGACGCTGCTGGCAGCCGTGCTCAGCCCAGACGACGTGGAAGTCGACAAGCTGCTGACGCTGCTAGCCGCAGTGCTCAGACCCGATGAAGTCGAAGTCGACAGGCTGCTGACGCTGCTGGCAGCCGTGCTCAGACCCGACGAGGTCGAGGTAGATAGGCTGCCGATACTGCTCGTGGCCGTGCTTAGACCGGACGATGTCGAAGTCGACAGACTGCTCACGCTGCTGGTAGCTGTGCTCAGGCCTGACAACATGGAAGTCGACAAGCTGCTCATACTGCTGGCGGCGGTACTCAGACCACTGGACGTCGAGGTCGACAGGCTGCTGATGCTGCTGGTGGCCGTACTCAGACCGGTCGACAGGCTGCTAACGCTGCTGGCGGCCGTGCTCAGACCCGACGACGTCGAAGTCGACAAGCTGCTGACACTACTGGCGGCTGTGCTCAAGCCGCTCGACGTCGAGGTGGAAAGGCGGTCAATGCTGCTTGTGGCGGTGCTCAGCCCCGACGACGTGGAAGTCGACAAGCTGCTGACGCTGCTGGTCGCGGTGCTCAGGCCAGACGAGGTGGAGGTCGACAGGCTGCTCACGCTGCTGGCGGCCGTGCTCAAACCAGACGATGTCGAGGTTGAAAGGCTGCTGATGCTGCTCTTGGCCGTGCTCAGACCTGACGAAGTCGAAGTCGACAGGCTGCTCACGCTGCTGGCAGCCGTGCTCAAGCCCGACGAGGTCGAAGTCGACAAGCTGCCGATGTTGCTGGTGGCCGTGCTCAGACCGGACGAGGTCGAGGTCGACAGGCTGCCGATGCTGCTGGTAGCGGTGCTCAAGCCACTCGAAGTAGACGTCGACAGGCTCGAGATACCGCTGGTGGCCGTGCTCAGGCCGGACGATGTGGAGGTCGACAGGCTACCGATGCTGCTGGTCGCGGTGCTCAGACCCGAGGAGGTCGATGTCGACAGGCTAGCGATGCCGCTGGTGGCCGTGCTCAGACCGGACGAGGTGGAGGTCGACAGGCTAGCGATGCCGCTGGTGGCCGTGCTCAGACCGGACGAGGTGGAGGTCGACAGGCTGCCGATGCTGCTCGTAGCAGTGCTCAGGCCAGACGACGTCGATGTCGACAGGCTAGCGATACCGCTGGTGGCCGTGCTCAGACCGGACGAGGTGGAGGTCGACAGGCTGCCGATGCTGCTGGTAGCGGTACTCAAGCCACTCGAAGTAGACGTCGACAGGCTCGAGATACCGCTGGTGGCCGTGCTCAGACCAGACGAGGTGGAGGTCGACAGGCTGCCGATGCTGCTCGTAGCAGTGCTCAGGCCAGACGACGTCGATGTCGACAGGCTAGCGATGCCGCTGGTGGCCGTGCTCAGACCGGACGAGGTGGAGGTCGACAGGCTGCCGATGCTGCTGGCAGCGGTGCTCAAGCCACTCGAAGTAGACGTCGACAGGCTACCGATGCTGCTGGTCGCGGTACTCAGACCAGAAGAGGTCGAGGTCGACAGGCTGCTGATGCTGCTCGTCGCAGTGCTCAGGCCGCTCGAGGTCGAAGTCGACAAGCTGCCAATGCTGCTGGTCGCGGTGCTCAGACCCGAGGAGGTCGATGTCGACAGGCTGCCGATGCTGCTGGTAGCAGTGCTCAAGCCACTCGAAGTAGACGTCGACAGGCTACCGATGCTGCTGGTCGCGGTACTCAGACCAGAAGAGGTCGAGGTCGACAGGCTGCTGATGCTGCTCGTCGCAGTGCTCAGGCCGCTCGAGGTCGAAGTCGACAAACTGCCAATGCTGCTGGTCGCGGTGCTCAGACCCGAGGAGGTCGATGTCGACAGGCTGCCGATGCTGCTGGTAGCAGTGCTCAAGCCACTCGAAGTAGACGTCGACAGGCTCGAGATACCGCTGGTGGCAGTGCTCAGGCCGGACGATGTGGAGGTCGACAGGCTGCCGATGCTGCTGGTTGCCGTGCTCAGGCCGCTCGAGGCCGAAGTCGACAAGCTGCCGATGCTGCTGGTCGCCGTGCTCAGACCACTCGAAGTCGAGGTCGACAGGCTGCCGATGCTGCTGGTAGCGGTGCTCAAGCCACTCGAAGTAGACGTCGACAGGCTCGAGATACCGCTGGTGGCAGTGCTCAGGCCGGACGATGTGGAGGTCGACAGGCTACCGATGCTGCTCGTAGCAGTGCTCAGGCCAGACGACGTCGATGTCGACAGGCTAGCGATACCGCTGGTGGCCGTGCTCAGACCGGACGAGGTGGAGGTCGACAGGCTGCCGATGCTGCTGGTAGCGGTACTCAAGCCACTCGAAGTAGACGTCGACAGGCTCGAGATACCGCTGGTGGCCGTGCTCAGACCGACGAGGTGGAGGTCGACAGGCTGCCGATGCTGCTCGTAGCAGTGCTCAGGCCAGACGACGTCGATGTCGACAGGCTAGCGATGCCGCTGGTGGCCGTGCTCAGACCGGACGAGGTGGAGGTCGACAGGCTGCCGATGCTGCTGGCAGCGGTGCTCAAGCCACTCGAAGTAGACGTCGACAGGCTACCGATGCTGCTGGTCGCGGTGCTCAGACCCGAGGAGGTCGATGTCGACAGGCTGTTGATGCTGCTTGTGGCCGTGCTCAACCCACTCGATGTCAAGGTCGACAGACTCGTGATGCTGGTCGAGAGGCTGGTGTTGCTGGTGCTCAGCTGCGCCACAGTCACCGCGTCCTGCTGTGCCGCGCCATCGGCCAGGTTGGTGATGCGTCGCGTCGGCGCGGCGCCGGACGCCCCCACCGAGACTTCCGACGCCGGAGCTGCCGCGCCGGTCATGAAGCCCTTGCCAGTCGGCGAAGTCGCGAAGGTGGTCGAGCCCGAACCCAGCGCCACCGAGTTGTCGGTCAGCACCAGCGCTCCAGCGCCCAGGGCGACGGCGTTCACGCCCGCGCCTTGAGCCCCCTGCCCCACCGCGATGGCACCCGACTGGGTCGCATTGGCATTGGTGCCAAAGGCGATTGCGCTGGTATTGCTGGCGTTGGCCTGGTCGCCCAATGCGACGCTGCGCAAGCCCGACGCCTTGCTCAGATTGCCCACAGCCACCGCAGCAAAATTCGACGCGACGTTGCCGACACCCAGTGCCAGGGAATTACCGCCGGTGGCATTGGCGGCATTGCCGAACGCGGAGCTAGAACCGCCAGTGGCTCTGGCGGTGACGCCAATCGCCGTGTCCTGCTTCCCCGATGCCAACGCGCCGTTGCCGAGGGCCGTCGCGTCGGTGTTGGCCGCATTGGCGTTGACGCCAATCGCCGTACTGGTCCCAACGCTCGCCTTGGCTCCATTGCCGATGGCGATGATGCCGCTGCCGCTGCCGGAGGCACTCGCCCCATCACCGATGGCGAGGCCAAAGATGCTGTTGACGACCGCACCACGACCGACCGCGATGCCGGAGGTTGCCGTCGCAGCTACGCTGGACTGTCCGCCAAGGGCAACCGAATTGGCCCCGAGCGCTGCCGCCCCGCCGGAAGCATTGGCGCCGATTGCGGTGGATCCGCTTCCGGCTGCATTCGACGTCCAGCCCAAAGCCGTGGAACGATCTCCTGCGGCCTTCGCTGCAGCGCCGATGGCAACGCCGCGATCTCCAGTGACAGACGCAATCGTGCCAATCGCGATGCCGTTTTTTCCATCAGGACCGGTATCGCTCTTTGCGCCTCCGCCGATGGCGATGGCGCCGTAGGAAATGGCCTGCGCACTGTCGCCGAATGCGGCGGTGACAACGCCCTTCGCCTGCGCCCTGTTACCAAATGCCGTCGCGGACTTCAAGCCCACGCTGTCGCCACTGGCAAGTGCATTGGTGCCGAAGGCCATGTCGTCGCCAAAGACTGCATTGGCGCCGTTGCCGAAAGCCGTCGCGCCACCACCGTCTGCCCTGGTGCCTACACCGATAGCCGTCGCATTGAAGCCGCTGGCGAAACTGTTCTGCCCGAAAGCCATTGCCCCCGCGCCTCCGGTGGCGTTGGCATTCTGGCCAATGGCAACACCCGACGGCGCCGCAGCGGACACCTTGGATTCAGCACCAATGGCAACCGAATTGGCCGCCAGCGATTGGGCGCCTCGAACTTCATTTGCGCCAATTGCAACGGAGCCGTCACCGGATGCCCGCGTGACGTCGGCAGGATTTTTGGACGTCGTCGAGCCGATCGACGTCGAATTATTCGCAGTTGCCTGCGCACCGCTACCGATTGCGGTCGTAAACGCACCGCTGGCGGCAGACGCCTGCCCGAAGGCCACCGTCGCGGCTCCCGATGCATTGGCTCCATTTCCAATCGCCACTGAATTTGAGCCCTGCGCAGCCGTACGAATGGTGCCTGCGGAGGCGCCGATCGCAACGCCTCCGTTGCCCGCAAGGGGGCCGGTTCCGGTGAATGCGTCGGCGAGGCTCGAACCGATGGCAATACTGCCGCCCTCCGCCCTGCCGCCCCCTCTCGCATAGTCAGCATGGACCACATTGCTCCCAGCCAACCCACCGGCCACCAGGATCAGCGCCATCGTCGCATGCGTCAAGGCTCCGATCGATCGCCCGTCGCCCTCCCCCATGCGCCCGGAAGATGCTTCCCGTGCCGCAGCCGCCACCACCGTGCTCTTGCTCTTCGACGGCTTGCCTCGTGCCGAAGTGAGTTCTGACGCGGCAACCCAGGCACCAAGCGGTTCGTTCCAGATAGTTTGAAAAGTCTTGTTCATTGAAATTCGATCCGAAGAAGAAACGGCATGCGCCGCAGCTGCATCGATCGCAAAAACGACAAGAAGAGTGCTGAGAGCGCATACGGATCAAACGTCTTGCTGCGCAGTGCCGGACTTCCGCAAACAACAGCTGGCTGCGCATCGTTCGATGCGTGCTTACGTCTGTTCTGGGGGGTGTTTCTCGCAACGGGTGCGAGGCCAAGATCCGCTTCAACCACTCGACTCGCTGATGAAAACCACGGAATCCGTGCCAGCGATCGAAGGGGGCGAATCTAAATTCGCGAACAGTTGGAGAGGTTCTTCAAATGTCTAGAGAATGACTTTCATATCCATCGCCGTTCTGAAAATGTGAACAAGTTCCGGATCAACCGAAAACGGGCGAGCACATGCATGAACGGTTGAATACACACGATAAATATGCGCTGGCGAATACCAGTTCGGCGCGACGACGTTGATGCGAGCCGTCGCCCCGCGTTGACCAGCGCGGAGTAATTTCTGGTTGCGCCAAGAGCGACTCGAACGCATCGAACAACGGCCCGGCATGCCCCAAAGGCGACCACGACATCGGCTTGGCCTTCGACCCGGCGCCTCATCCGCAGGTTCAGCGGCGCAAGCAGGTGTCGGTGTCCAGGGGGGCGGTGATGTTGCCCACGCACCCGCTCGCGAAGAAAAAGACAGTGCAGCTGGCCGACTCGGTGGGCGACTGACGGACGGAGAGCAGGCCCACGTGCCTGCCTCCGGTCACCACTTCACGCGCATGCCCACGCTGGCGTTGATGCCGCTCTTCACGCGCGCACTGCCACTCGATGCGAAGAACTTGCCCACTTCCGCGTACAGGCTGGTCCGCTCGCCGACGGCCAAGGTGGCACCGCCCGCGAGTTCGGTACTGGTGCCGCCGGTGCGCGTGCCGATGTCGGTCCAGCCCGCGGGGCCTATGAAGCGCGCCACGTCCGTACCGCTGGAGGTGCGGTACACGTTCAGCCGCGCATACGGCTGCAGCACGCCGGCGCCGGTGGCGATCTGTCCCTTGATCCGCACGCCTGCGCGAACCGTCCAGCCGCTGTCGGTGTCCTGCGAGACGCGGGCACCGGAGAGCGTCACGTCATCGAGGTTCAAGCGCTGGTGCACGAACTGCAACTGCGGCTCGATCTTCCAGTCACTGCCGAGCGCAACGCTCTGTCCCACCTCCAGCGACAGCAGCGTGCTCTTGCCCTTGCCGGAAGCCGAAGGCGAACTGTCCAGAGGCCCTGCCGTGTAGCGATGGCGGCCACCCTGCAGCACCGCATCGGCGTAGAAGCCCGCATCGCTCGTGAAGCCGCCATACAGGCCGAGGTAGTCGCTGCGCAGGTCGTTGCTGCCGACGGCGAGGTCGAACACGCCGCGCGCGAAGCCGCGGGTGCGGGCATCGCCTTCGAGCCGGCCGACGTACACGCCGGCGCGCCAGTTGCGGTCGGCCCACAGGTCGGTGCCGGCCTGCAGTCCGGTGAGCTGCCCCTCGCTCCTCGGGCTTGCGGTGCCTTGCTGGCTGATCTTCAGGTTCGTGCTGATGACGCGGCCCCAGGCGCTGCGCAGCGGCGCGCCGCTCTCGTCGCCCGCATCGTTGCGGCCGACCCGGGCGTCGTCGTCGCCCATGCGCGCGCGCACGTTGCCCAGCATGGCGAGGTTGCCCTGGCGCAGTTGCTCGGGCAGCGCGGCGAGCATCGGGACCTCGGTGCGGTAGGTGGGAATTTGCGATCCCAGAGACGGCGCTGACGAACGCAGATACCAGTTTTCACCCGCGCCGTTGACGTCGGCCGCATACAGCCGGTACTCGTAGGCGCCCGCATCCACATGGCCGCCTGCGACCGCGAAGGCGTCCTTGGTGGTCTGCGCCGTCGTCGTCGCGCCGTTGATCGCGCTGATGAGTTCGACGCCGTTGCCGATGGTCATGGCGCCGAGGCTGCCGAAGTTGGCAATCTGCACCGAGGTGCGGCCACTGGCGCTCGCACCCGCACCGTCGAGGACGAGCCGGTCGCTCGCAGGGCTGCCGAGTCCCGGGACGATGCCCATCCGCAACGTGCCGTTGTTGCCCACATACGCGCCGGTGATGGTGAGCGTCGTTCCCGGCGCTGCGCCGACCAGCGAGACCACGCCGCTGTTCGCCAGCGAGGGCAGCTTCTGGCTGAAGCCCGCGAGGTCGAGCGTGCCGCCCGCGCCCACGCTGTGCGCCGATGCACCGCTGAAGGCGTTGACCGCGCCGGCCCTGAGCGTGCCGCCGTTCACCGCGGTGCTGCCCGTGTAGCTGTTCTGGCCGCTCAGGGTCAGCGTGCCGGCGCCGAGCTTCTCCAGGCTGCCTTGGTAGACGCGCGTGCTGCGCGCGGCTTCGCGGGCCACGCCGGTGGCGTATTCGCTGCGGTCCGCATCGCTCGCGCCGCCGGGCAGGCCCGCGGTCCAGCCGCGCGTCTGCCTGGTCGTTTCCCAGGCGGCGGCCTCGGCAGTGTCTTCCGCGCGGCGCGCCCGGATCGCGACATCGGAGATGTCGTTCGACCAGGTGTCGTTCTGCCCCTGCGTGTTGACCGCGAACGGCCCGATGAACTGCCCCGGTCCGTTCATCGCGCGCCGCAGGCTCGGCGTGCCCCAGCCGTTGACCACGTCGGGCACCTTCACCTGCTGGCCCGCCTCGGGGTTGGCCATCGTGCCGGTGCCGGCCGCATCGACGATGGTCGCGTTCTGGGTCGCGGTGGTCTTCAGCACGGTGAGCACCTGCTCGTTGGTCATGTAGCTGAAGCGCTCCATGATGAGCGCGAGCGCGCCCGAGGCGTGCGGCGCGGCCATCGACGTGCCCGACAAGGAGGCGTAGCCGCCGGCCAGCACGGTGCCGTTGATCAGGTGGCCCGGCGCCGTGACGCAAGTCCACTTCGCCACACCGCATTTGTTGTAGCGCTGCGTGCCCGGCACGTTGATGGAGCCGTCGGCGTTGAAGCTCTGCCCGATGGCGCTCAGCGCGGAAACCCCGAGCCAGTTCTTTTCAAGCTCGGGATTGAAGTACGGCGCCGCCGCCCGCGGGCTCGGATTGAGCCAGCCGCCGTTGCCGGCGCTGAACACCATCAGCGTGCCGGTCTTCGCGGCATCGAACGCGCCCTGGATCCAGGTGTTGTTGGCCATGTAGTAGCCGTTGGCGGTGTGCATTTGCGCGAGGGTGTTGTACTGCTCGCCTGCCGGCGGACTGCCCCAGCTCGTGCTGATGATGCGCACGCCCTGCGCGTTGGCCGCGCGGTAGGCATCGGC
Source organism: Variovorax paradoxus EPS (assembly GCF_000184745.1). Lineage (NCBI taxonomy): Bacteria > Pseudomonadati > Pseudomonadota > Betaproteobacteria > Burkholderiales > Comamonadaceae > Variovorax > Variovorax paradoxus. The sequence goes on from NC_014931.1 coordinate 6,290,612, forward strand.
GATGTGCTGGTTGTCGACGGTGATGAGCGCCGAGTCGCCGGGCAGCGGCCGCCCGAAGTTGGCGCCGTCGGTCTTGGCCGTGTTGGCCACGAAGAGGTCCGCGTTGAAGGCCACGCCATGCATGTTCTGCACGGCGGCGCCGCCATCACGGCTCGCGGCGATGGTGCCGCCGACGTGCGTGCCGTGGCGGTCGTTGTACGCACCGTCGTAGGCGCCGGGAATCGCGCCCACCAGCACGCCGTGATAGCGCGAGAACGGGAACTCGGGATGCGAGGCGTCGTATCCCGAATCGACCTCGCCGATCCTGATGCCCGTGCCGCTCACGCCCGCCGCGTACGCGTACTCGGTGCCCATCGCGACGAGGCCCCAGTCGCGCATGAATTCGGCGGTGCGCCAACTGGCCGGCGCACCGATCATTCCCGGATCTCCGGCATAGGTCTGGATGGCCCATGCCTGGTGCGTGGCCAAGCCGGCGAGCGCCATGGCGAGTGCGAGTCTGTTCATCCTCTTGGAAGTCATGGCGACTGTCCTCCGTGCAGTGTGTTGTTGGAATATTCAGCGTGCGAATCGCTCTTCGAAACGTGTGCATGACACGCGCAAGAACGTGTGCAAGACGCGGACCAGTAGCGAAAAAGTCTGAAGAAAAATGCGCCGTTGCACGGCCCACCAAAGCCGTGCGGAAATGCATCGCGGCGCAGTCTAGAAAACAAGTCGCGCGACAAGAACCCCACGTAAATACCGTGGCGCTAATGCAGCTTTGTTGCATCTGCAGGCTTTCGTCGTACACATCCGCGGGGCTGCGGATAATGGCGAACCTTCGTCATCGCAGTTATCTGCGTAGCAGGATGCAACCATGAGCTTGTCCACCTACCTGTTGTTCCTTCCGGCCTGCTTTGCCATCAACATGGCCTTCGGTCCCAACAACCTGCTGTCGGTCACCAACGGTGCGCGGCACGGCGTGTCGCCCGCGGTGATCGCGGCCAGCGGTCGCCTCGTGGCCTTCGCGCTCATGATCGCCGTCGCGGGCCTGGGCATGGGCGCGGTGCTGGTGGCATCGGAGCTGGCCTTCGATGTCATCAAGTACATCGGCGCGGCCTACCTCGTGTGGATCGGCATTCGCCTCTTGCGCGCACCGGCGCCCACGGCCGATGTGCAATCGCAGGGCACCGCCGCGCCGCCTTCGATGCGCGCGCTGGCACGGCAGGAGTTCACCGTGGCGGCCGGCAATCCGAAGGCCATCCTGGTGTTCACCGCGTTCTTTCCGCAGTTCGTTGTGCCCGGTGCCTACGCCTCCAGCTATGTGCTGCTGGGTGCGACCTTCCTGGTGTTCGAGCTGATCGCGATCGCGCTCTACGCGATGCTGGGCGCGCGCATGCGCCGGCTGGCGAACGGCAGCCGCGCGATGCGCTGGTTCAACAAGGTGAGCGGCAGCATGATGGTCGGCTTTGGGTTGATCCTCGCCTTCACGCGCCGACCCACCTCCTGATTTCACACGCCCGTTCGGGCTGAGCTTGTCGAAGCCTCGCGCAGCGCTTCGACAAGCTCAGCGTGAACGGATTCTTGTTGCTCGCCGACCTTGAGTTGGCTCGCTCAGGCTTTCAGGTACTCGGCCTTGGTGCCCAGCCAGCGGTCGATGTGCCGCTGGGCCAGGTCAGGGTGCTTCTCGAGCATCACCGGTGCGAGTTCACGGGCCCAGTCGAGCAGCAGCGTGTCGGTGGTCAGGTCGGCGAAGCGCAACAGCGGCGCCCCCGACTGGCGAGCGCCCAGGAATTCGCCAGGGCCGCGAATCTCCAGGTCGCGCCGCGCGATCTCGAAGCCGTCGCCCGTCTCGGCCATCGCCTTGAGCCGCGCGCGCGCCGCCTCGCCCACGCGGCCACTGTCGCCCGGCGCGTAGAGCAGCACGCAAGCCGAAGCCGCCGCGCCGCGCCCCACGCGCCCGCGCAACTGGTGCAACTGCGAAAGCCCGAAACGCTCCGCATGCTCGATCACCATCAACGAGGCGTTCGGCACATCGACGCCCACTTCGATCACCGTCGTGCTCACCAGCACCTGAATCTCGTTGGCGGTGAAGGCGGCCATCACCGCCTGCTTCTCGGCCGTGGGCATGCGCGAATGCAGCAGGCCGACATGGACGGCCTCGCCCAGCGTCCCGGCGAGTTCGTCGCGCGTTTCGGTGGCGTTGCGCAGGTCGACCGCCTCGCTTTCCTCGATCAGCGGACACACCCAGTAGACCTGCCGGCCCTGCGCGATCTGCGCCTGGATGCGGTCGATCACCTCGTCGCGCCGGTGGTCGGCCACCAGCTTGGTGACGATGGGCGTGCGGCCCGGCGGCAGCTCGTCGAGCGTGGAGACGTCCAGGTCGGCGTAGTAGCTCATCGCGAGCGTGCGCGGAATCGGGGTGGCGCTCATCATCAGCAGGTGCGGTTCGAGGTGGCCCACCGCCTTGCCGCGCAATGCAAGGCGCTGCGCCACGCCGAAGCGGTGCTGCTCGTCGATGATCGCGAGCGCGAGGTTCTTGAAGCGCACCTTCTCCGAGATGACCGCGTGCGTGCCGATGACCAGCGCGGCCTCGCCGCTCTCGACGGCGGCCGACATCGCGTCGCGCTCTTTCTTCTTCTGGCTGCCGGTGAGCCAGGCCACGCGCAGGCCGCGCTCGGCCAGCAGTGGATCGAGCCAGCCCACGAGCTTGCCGAAGTGCTGCGCCGCGAGGATTTCGGTCGGCGCCATCAGCGCGCACTGGAAGCCCGCGTCGATGGCTCGCGCCGCCGCCAGCGCCGCCACCACGGTCTTGCCCGAACCGACGTCGCCTTGCAGGAGCCGGTGCATCGGAATCTCGCGGCCGAGGTCGCGCGTGATCTCTTCGCCTACACGCTGCTGCGCACCGGTCAGGCCGAAGGGCAGCACCGCGAGCAGTTGCGCATGCAGCGACGTCGCCACGGGTTCCGGCGACGAAGGCAGCACCGGGGCACGTTGGGCGGCGCGTTCCATGCGGGCCTGCAATTGCGAGAGCTGCTGCGCGAGCAGCTCCTCGGCCTTGATGCGCTGCCAGGCCGGGTGGCTGTGATCTTCCAGCGTCGCCATCGCCACGTCGGGCGTGGGGTAGTGCAGGAAGGTGAGCGAACTGCGCAGGTCCCATGCGCCGCCCAGGCCGATCTGCACGGGAATCGTCTCGTCGAGCACCGCGCGTGCGAGGCCCGAACGCACCTCGCGTCGCAGCACCGGCTGTGCGAGGCCGGCCACGGTCGAATACACCGGCGTGAGCGCCTCCGGCAGCGAGGTGCCCGCGGCCTTGACCGTGGGATGCATGATCTGCCGCCCCACGAAGCCGCCGCGCATCTCGCCCCGCACGCGCACCCGCGCGCCGACCGCGAGCTGCTTCTGCTGCGACGGGTAGAAGTTGAAGAAGCGCAACTGGCAGGTGTCGCTGCCGTCGTCGATGGTGGCAATCAGCTGGCGGCGCGGGCGATACACCACCTCGCACTCGGTGACCACGCCCTCGACCTGCGCCATGTCGCCGTCGCGCGTGTCGGCGAGCTTGACGATGCGGGTCTCGTCCTCGTAGCGCATCGGGAGGTAGAGCGCGAAGTCGATGTCGCGCACGAGGCCGAGCTTGCGCAGGGCGCGCTGCACGAGGCTCAGGCCGGTGCCGGGCGGCTGCGGTGGCGACGGCGCGGTGGCGGCGTCCGCGGACTTGGAGGGAGCTTTCTTGGCGGGCACGGGCAAGGCTTCTATCGCGGCCGGCAGAGGTCCGTCAAGGCGCTGCGGGCGTCGGGGAATGCGAACCGGAACCCGGTCTGAAGCAGGCGGGCCGGCACCACGCGCTGGCCTTCGAGCAGCAGGTCGGCCTGTTCGCCGAGCAGCAGCTTGACCGGCGCTGCGGGCGTTGGCATCCAGAAGGGGCGATGCATGACGCTCGCGGCCACGCGCGTGAAGTCCTCCTGGCTGAGCGCGCCGGGTGCGGTGAAGTTGAAGGCCTGCGCGGTCGCAGGTCCGTCGGTTCCCGCCTGCTCGGCAGCGCTCCACACGTGGGCCATGGCACGGATGACGTCGTGCACGTGCACCCACGACAGCCATTGCCGCCCGCTCCCCAGCCGTCCGCCCATGCCCAGCGCGACGGGCAGCAGCAGTTGCGGCAGCGAGCCCTGGTGGCCCAGCACGAATCCGAAGCGCATGCAGGCGACGTGCACACCATGTGCGGTCGCGGCTCGCGCCGCGTTCTCCCATCTTTGGCACAGCGTCGACATGAAGATGTCCTGCGGCGGCGCGTCTTCGGTCAGCTCGGCGGCATCGCCTTGCGGCTGCACGCCGTAGTAGCCGATGGCCGAGCCCGACAGCAGCAGCCAGGGCTTGCGCGGTCGCGTGGCGATCCACGCGACCAGCGTGCGGGTGAGGCCCTCGCGGCTTTGCAGCAGCTGCTGCTGGCGCCGTTCGCTCCAGCGCTGGCCGAGGATGCGTGCGCCCGCGAGATTGATCACCACGTCGCACGGGTCGGTCTCGGGGATCTGGTCGAGCCGCTGCACGCAGCGCACCGCGCCGCCGAAGTTCCATGCGGCCGAGCGTGCGTCGCGAGTCCAGACCGTCACGGCATGGCCATCGGCCACGAGATGGCGCACCAGCGTCTGGCCGATGAAGCCGGTGCCGCCCGTGACCAGCACGCGCTGCGGCTTCGTGCCGAAACGCACCGGCGCCTTGATGGCTCGCGTCTCCTCCTGCGCCGTCCGGCGGAACAGCGCACGTGCCGCGAGTCCGTCGCGCAGCCCCGAGACGCCGACACCCACGCCGCACAGCGCCAGGAAGGCGCCCAGCCAGCCTTGCGGATGCCACGCCAGCGCCGTCGGCTGTGCGGCCCAGTCCACCGCATTCATCGCCAGCAGCGCGATGAATGCGCCGGCGTTGATGGCCAGCACGGTGTGCGTGACGCGCTCGGTCGGCGGCAGGAGACGACTGCCGTCTTCCACCACGAAGTCCCACAGCGTGAGCACGATCTCGACGCCGAACACCGCCAGCAGCACCCACGCCCATACGCCATGCCAGGCCCACGACGACAGCCCGATGAACATCGCGCAGTAGATCGACGAATGCACCGCATGGATCGCCAGCTCGCGCCGCGCCGTGTTGCGCTGCGCGAGGGCCTCGGTGCCTTCGTGGTGATAGAGCGTGTCGAACGCGCCCGTCAGCCCCTGCGCGGCCATGAGTTGCAGCGCCAGCAGGTGCGTGTCGATCATGCGGCGGCGCCCCCCGGGTCGGCCACTTCCTCGAACACGCCGACCTGCGTGAAGGTCGTGCCCATGAGCCAGTGGCGGATCTCGATGCGGATGTTGAAACGCTCGGGCGTTTCGTTGTGGTGCCAGAGGAAGGTCTTGCCGGGTGTGAAGACGCCGGGCAAGGGAATGCGCCAACCGAACACGTCCCAGAAATAGCCGTCGCTCTGGAAATGCAGGCTGCCGTTCTCCACGCTCAGCACCAGCTTCATGCCCAGGCCCATGCCCACGTACTCCAGCACCTCGCCGCGCGCGCTTTCGCGCATGAAGCTGGTGAACTGGATCGGCTCGCGGCCGTGCAGGCGATAGATGCGCTGCTTGTAGATGGCCGGGTCGTCGGGCTTGGCGTAGACCTGGATCTCGACCGGGAAGTGGCTGTCGCTGTAGGGGATCAGCGCGCCCTGGATGAGCGGCTGCGTGAGGTGCCCCAGCAGCTTGCCGAAGCGCGAGCAGCGCAGCTCGCTCAACGCGCCCAGGTAATGCAGCGCCTTGCCGGGCGAGGGGTTCTTGTCGAAGCGCCGGCGGATGTCCGGGTGCAGGCCCTGCCAGGCGCTTCCGAGGATCTTCTTGAAGAGCTCGCCTTCGGAGGGAGGGGGCGCCAGCGGAACGCGCGCGACGGATGAATCGACCATCCGTCGATTCTGCCTCGGCAACCCCGTGCCGGGCCCCGGAATCCGGGCATGGGACAATCGCCGCCTTCCCGCGATTTCCTCCCTTTCCCATGCCTCCTTGGCACGGGCCCGTCCGGCCCTCAAGCACCATGCGCGCCTTCACGCTTTCCGATTTCGATTTCGACCTGCCGCCCGAACTGGTGGCGCAACATCCGGCCTCCGAACGCACGTCTTCCCGTCTCCTCGACGGCACAGGCGACGCCCCGGTCGACCGCATTTTCAAGGACCTGCCCTCGCTGCTGCGCGAAGGCGACCTGCTGGTCTTCAACGACACGCGCGTGGTCAAGGCGCGCCTGTTCGGCGAAAAGCCGACCGGGGGCAAGCTCGAGCTGCTGGTCGAGCGCGTGCTGCAGGGCCAGGAGGTGGTCGCGCACATGAAGGTCAGCAAGAAGCCGCCGGTGGGCACGACGCTGGAAATGGTCGGCGGCTTTCGCGCCACGCTGCTGGGCCGCTGGCCCGAGGAAGACGGCGCGCTGTTCCGCTTCGCCTTCGAGAGCGACGCGGGCGAGAACCCCTACATGCTGATGGAGCGCTGCGGCCACGTGCCGCTGCCGCCCTACATCACGCACACCGATTCGGTCGACGACGAGAGCCGCTACCAGACCGTGTTCGCGCGCGTGCCCGGCGCCGTGGCCGCACCGACTGCCGCGCTGCATTTCGACGAAGGCCTGCTGGCTGCGCTGGAAGCGCGCGGTGTGCAGCGCGCGAACGTCACGCTGCACGTTGGCGCCGGCACCTTCCAGCCGGTGAAGACCGAGAACATCGCCGAGCACACGATGCATGCCGAGCGCTACGAGGTGCCCGAGGCCACGCGGCGCGCGATTGCCGAATGCAAGGCGCGCGGCGGCCGTGTGATCGCGGTCGGCACGACCACCGTGCGCACGCTCGAATCGTGGGCCAAGAGCGGCGAGGCCACGGGCGACACGCGCATCTTCATCACGCCGGGCTTCGCCTTCGCGCACGTCGATGTGCTGGTGACCAACTTCCATTTGCCCAAGAGCACGCTGATGATGCTGGTCTCGGCCTTTGCGGGCTACGAGCGGGTGATGGCGCTGTACGCCAACGCCATCGCCCATCAATACCGCTTCTTCAGCTACGGCGACGCCATGTTGCTTGCACGGACCCAGGACTGAACGACATGCTGAACTTCGAACTCCTCAAGACCGACCCCGACAGCCACGCGCGCCGCGCCACGCTCACGCTCAACCACGGCAAGGTGCAGACGCCGATCTTCATGCCCGTGGGCACCTACGGCACGGTCAAGGGCGTGATGCCGCGCAGTCTGGAAGAGATGGGCGCGCAGATCATCCTGGGCAACACCTTCCACCTCTGGATGCGCCCCGGCCTCGACGTGATGCAAAGCTTCGGCGGGCTGCACCAGTTCGAGAAGTGGAACAAGCCCATCCTCACCGACTCCGGCGGCTTCCAGGTGTGGTCGCTGGGTGCGATGCGCAAGATCAGCGAAGAGGGCGTGAAGTTCGCCTCGCCCGTCAACGGCGACAAGCTGTTCCTCACGCCCGAGGTCTCGATGCAGATCCAGACCACGCTCAACAGCGACATCGTGATGCAGTTCGACGAGTGCACGCCCTACGACACCAAGGGCCACATCACGACCGAGGCCGAGGCGCGTACCTCGATGGAGCTGAGCCTGCGCTGGGCCAAGCGCTGCCAGAGCGAATTCGCGCGGCTCGAGAACCCGAACGCGCTCTTCGGCATCGTGCAGGGCGGCATGTTCGAGAACCTGCGCGAGGAGTCGCTCGCGGCGCTGGTCGACATGGACTTCCCCGGCTACGCCATCGGCGGCGTGAGCGTGGGCGAGCCGAAGGAAGAAATGCTGCACATCATGGGCCACACGCCGCACCGGCTGCCCGCGAACAAGCCGCGCTACCTGATGGGCGTGGGCACGCCCGAAGACCTGGTGCAGGGCGTGGCCGACGGCGTGGACATGTTCGACTGCGTGATGCCCACGCGCAACGCGCGCAACGGCACCATGTTCACCCGCTTCGGCGACCTGAAGATGCGCAACGCCCGCCACAAAAGCGACCCGCAGCCGGTGGACCCGAGCTGCACCTGCCATGCCTGCGCGGGCACGTCAGGCGTGTCGTGGAACGACGGCGGGCGCGAAGGCTTCAGCCGCGCCTACCTGCACCACCTGGACCGCTGCGGCGAAATGCTCGGGCCGATGCTGTGCACCATCCACAACCTGCACTACTACCTGAACCTGATGACCGAGATTCGCGCGGCGCTCGACGCGGGCACGTTCACGGAATTCCGCGCACGGTTCAAGGCCGAGCGCGCGCGCGGCGTCTAGCCAGCGGGCCGGTCCGCGCCCTACTTCGCGGCGCCCGGCGGCTTGATCGCGAGCGGCGTGGTGTAGGGCTCGATGCGCAGCAGGTCGTTCTTGAAGACGACGATCTGCCGCAGCGGCGCCTGCACCAGCGCGCCGCCCTCGCCGTGCTGCGAGGCGTACTGCCACAGCGTGAGCTGGCCCTTGTCGGCCAGCATGGCGGCCAGGCGCTGCACCGGCGGTGTCGTGCCGGCGCCGAGCTGGGCCGCCTCGATGCCCACGACAACGTCGTCGCGCGGCGAGACCACCTTGAACAACAGCACCGGTGCCGTTCCCGCCTGGGCGCGCACCTGCCGCGCCACGATGAAGGCCGGCAGAAGCGCAAAGCTGACCAAGGCGCGGCGGTGGAAGGAGTTCATGTCGGCAAGCCTATCCACGCCACGCCCTCCTGCCCACAGGCCGGAAGCCATACGCCGGGCGGAAGCCCGCGTTTCCCCCATGGCGGCGGCATCCGGTACGCTCGTGGCCTGTTTCCATCTTCATCGCCGTCGTCTTCATTCCCATGACCACAGCCACCTCAACCTCTCCCTACACCGCTCGCTATCCGTCGCTCGCCGGGCGCACCGTCTTCATCTCGGGCGGCGCCAGCGGCATCGGCGAATCGCTGGTGCGGGCCTTCCACGCGCAGGGCGCCAAGGTCGGTTTCTGCGACCTCGACACGGCCGCCGGCACGGCGCTCGCCGCCGAGTTGCAGGGCGAGACGCCCGCGCTGTTCAGCGTCTGCGACGTGACCGACACGGCCGCGCTGGCCGCGACCATCGCTGGTGTTCGGGCGCGCTTCGGGCCCATCGGTGTGCTGCTGAACAACGCGGCCAACGACCGGCGCCACGAAATGGCCGATGTGACCAGCGAGGACTTCGACCGCCTCGTGGCCGTCAACATCAAGCACCAGTTCTTTGCCGCACAGGCCGTGGCCGAGGACATGCGCGCACTGGGCGGCGGCTCGATCATCAACTTCGGCTCGATCAGCTGGATGATGAAAGGGCGTGGCTACCCGGTCTATCAAGCCTGCAAGGCGGGTGTGCGCGGCCTCACGCGCTCGCTGGCGCGCGACCTCGGCAAGCAGAACATCCGGGTCAATACGATCATGCCGGGCTGGGTGATGACCGA